>JBAUEZ010000061.1:0-8606 GCA_049678885.1 Candidatus Aquilonibacter sp.
CGATGTACGGGCGCGGCATCGCGCCGCCATTCGCAACAGTTGCGCCGATCAGCGCCATTTGTAACGGCGTCATCAGCAGCGCATCTTGCCCAAAGCCCATCTGTGCGAGCTCGCCCGGCACTACCGAATCTTTCGCTGGGATACGGTCGGTCTCGGCCGGTAATTGAAAATCGAGCGACGCACCGATTCCCCACTTGTCCATTGCATCGTAGAACTGGTCGGCTCCCATCTTGAGCGCGACCTGCGCAAAGTCGACGTTGCTCGAGAGTGCAAACGCGCCGGTGAGGTCTTGGTCGCCGGTGGCCTCGCTCTCGTTGTTGTGGAACGTAAAGTTGCCGACCTGAAGGTAACCGGGGTCCTCGAAGCGCGAATCCATCTGCACCGTCCCGTCTTCCAGCGCGGCGCTGGCAACGAAGATCTTGAACGACGATCCGGGCGGATAGAGTCCGCTCGTTGCGCGGTTGAGCAACGGGCTTTGCGGATCGGCGACAAGCGACGAAAACGTGCCGTCATAGTGCTCGGGGTCATAACTTGGCACGCTCGCGATTGCAAGCACGGCGCCGGTCGACGGATCAAGCACGATGCCGGCACCGCGTGCGTGCTGCGAGAGTTGCTCCCAGAGCGCGCGTTCGATCGGCGGCACGACGGTGGTGACGACGTCGGCGCCGTGCGCTTGCGCATTCTTCCCTGCGAACGCGTCGAGAATTTCGTCGAACTGCGCGACCGGATCACCGGTCGTATCGGGCGGTGTCAACGCGCGATCGTAGGCGTCTTCGATGCCGCTCGTCCCATAGCGCGCCGAGACGTAGCCGACCGTCTGCGCGAGCGCATCGCCGAAGGGGTAGACGCGTCGAGTACCTTGTGTTTGCGCCAAGACGGTTCCGTCGGTCGCGAGAATGCGTCCACGACGCGCATCGAGCAACGCGTGACGGGGATTGTACGGCCTGGCCGCAATCTGGGGACCCTCGATGAGCATCACCCACGCGGCTCGTAGTGCCAGTATGACAAAGAGGACGACAAAGAGCGCCCACAAACGAGCGATTGCGCGATTGGTCACCGTTCGCGCAAAACGCTATAGCCGCCGCCGGCGCGAACGGCCATGTGCGCACGGCCGCGCTCCGCATCGAGCAGGAGGTTGATCATGGCTTGCGCGGTCGCATCGGGAATCTCGCCGGTCGCAAGTATCACATCGACACCCATCTCCAAGAGGATGGGCGGGGCGACGTACGCGCACGACGGAAGTGTCTCGAAGTGACGCGCTTCATACGGACCAGCGTGCCAGGGACCGCGCTTGCCGAAGACCTGCGCGTGATAGTCCCAAGCGCAAAGCTGTTTCTCTTTCCATACGAAGTCATCGCGCACACACAAGCGCCGGCAGGCGGCGCATTGCACGATCGGGGCCGTTGGATGCACCAGACCGTCGGCAATCTCTTCGGGCACATCCTCGATATTGAGCACCGTCTGATCCGAGAGCGTTTCGGGCAGATCGGCGTGCCACTGCACGCGGGCGAGCAATTCGATGTCACGCATCGGTGCGACGAACGCGCGCTCGTCCTCCGGCGGAAACGTGCGGTCGACCCAATCGAGCAAGCCGGTCAGCGCGATCCCAACGTTCTGCCAACTTTCGCCGATGACCACGCCCGCCGGCGTCCACGCAAGGGAGACGAGGCGCGCCGTGATGGCTCCGCCGTCGGTGCGAAAGCTGTTGGTGAAGCCGAGGGTGCTGCCGCTTCCGCCAAGCACGAAAACACGCGGCTCATCGCTTAGGTCGAGACTTCGCTCCTCGCCGCGCTGCGATACTCTTGCAGACTCCGCGGCGGTCCCGCCGTGCTTTCGAGCGCCTCCGCGAGGGCTCGGGCCGTATCCAGACTGGTCAAACACGCAATACTCGCTTCTACCGCGGCGCGCCGAATCTTGTAGTTGTCGGACATCTCGCGCGGCCCTTTGGCATCATTGATAACGAGATCGACCTTGCGCTCGTGAATGATATCGAGCACGTGCGGCGATCCGTCCGAGATCTTGTTGATCGGCTCGCATGGTATGCCGGCCGCTTCCAGCGCGGCGCGCGTGCCCGGCGTTGCTACCAGCGTGTGCCCAAGATCGGCGTAGCGCCGCAACACGGGCATGGCTTCTTGTTTCTCCTCGTCGGCAATCGAGACGAGGATGCGACCGCCGGACCCGGGCAGACGTACACCGGCGCCGATGAATCCCTTGCGCAACGCGCCGGCAAAAGTGTCGTCGATGCCAAGCACTTCGCCGGTCGACTTCATCTCCGGCCCGAGGATGGTCTCGACGCCGCGCATCTTCGAGAACGAGAAGACGGGAACTTTGACCACAACATACGGCGTGCGCGGATGTAACCCGATGCCGTATTCCATGTCGGCTAAGCGTTCGCCGAGCGCGATCCGCGTCGCGGCTGCGACGATATTTACGCCGGTGGCCTTCTGGATGATCGGTACCGTCCGGCTCGCGCGCGGGTTGGCCTCGATGATAAACAGATCACCGTCGTGTATCACGAACTGAATGTTGATCAACCCGCGAATCTTGAGCTCGCGTGCGATCGCGGTGGTCACGTCGACGATGCGCTGCTCCATCGCCGCATCGATCGTCTGCGTGGGATAGACGCTGATCGAGTCGCCTGAGTGAATTCCCGCGCGCTCGATGTGCTCGAAGATGCCGGGAATCAAGATGTCGTCGCCGTCGAAGACCGCGTCGACCTCTACCTCGAGCCCACGAAGATACTTGTCGACGAGCAACGGCGCACCCGGAAGAATCGGCGGCGCGGACTCGGCGTACGACGCGAGCTGGCCTTCGTTATAGATGATCTCCATCGCGCGTCCACCGAGCACGAAGCTCGGGCGCACGAGCACCGGGAACCCGAGTTCGCGCGCAAAGGCGCGTGCTTCACGGAAGCTAGTGGCCGCCTTGCCTTCCGGGCGCGCAACGCCAAGACGCGCAAGCGCAGCCTCAAACTGTGCGCGGTCCTCGGCCATGTCGAGGCTTGCGCGGTCGCTGCCGATGATGCGTACCCCGCGCGACTCGAGCGCATTCGCCAGATTGATCGCGGTTTGCCCGCCGAAGGCGAGCATCACACCGCTCGCATTGGTCGCGCGGTATGCGGCTTCAACTTCGTTTGCGCCGGGCGGCTCGAAGACGAGTGCATCGGAGACATCGAAATCGGTCGAGACGGTCTCGGGATTGTTGTTGACGATCACCGCCGATTTACCGGCGGCGCGTAATGCCCATGCGGCGTGCACGCAGCTGTAGTCGAATTCGATGCCCTGCCCGATGCGAATCGGCCCGCTGCCAACCACTACGACCGCCTCGTTGGGCGTCGCGCGCATCTCGTTCATCTCGCCGTTCGAAAGGTAGTAGTAGGGCGATTGCGCCGGAAACTCGGCCGCGGCCGTATCGACCATCCGAAACGCCACCTTGTCATTCCGAGCCTCGCTACGCGACTCTTCGTCTACGATATCGGCGAATTGATAGAGCCAGAAGCGGTCGATTGCGGAGGCGGCGTGGATGCGTTCGATGCACGCGTCGCGGCCGGCCGGGCCTGCGCGCCGCAACAATTCGGCGACCGCGAAGAGCCGCTCGTCGGTCGGACGTGCGACGATCTCTTCGAGTTCGCCCTCGGTCCACTCTTCGTACTCGCCGCCGGTAAGCGTTTCGCGTTTGAGGTCGAGACCGCGCACCGCTTTCATCAGCGCGTCGCGAAATGTGCGGCCAATCCCCATTGCTTCGCCGGTTGATTTCATCTGCGTGCCGAGCAGTGTGTCGGCGAGCGGGAACTTATCGAATGGCCAGCGCGGTATCTTGACGACGCAGTAGTCGAGCGTTGGTTCGTAGGCGGCCTTGGTAACGCCGGTAACCGGATTGGGAATCTCGTCCAGCGTTTGCCCGAGCGCGATGCGCGTCGAGATCTTGGCGATCGGATAGCCGGTCGCTTTTGAAGCGAGGGCGGAACTTCGCGAGACGCGCGGGTTGACCTCGATGATCGCGTACTCGGAGCTCGTCGGGTGCAACGCGAACTGGATGTTGCATCCGCCCTGGACCTCGAGCGAGCGGATGACGTTGAGCGATGCGCTGCGCAGCATTTGGTAGTCGAGATCGGAGAGCGTCTGCGAAGGTGCGACGACGATCGAGTCGCCGGTGTGCACGCCGACGGGATCGATGTTCTCCATGTTGCAGACGATGATGCAGTTGTCCGCGCCGTCGCGCAGCACTTCGTACTCGACCTCTTTCCAGCCGAGCAACGAGGTTTCGAGCAGCGCCTGATGGATCAGCGACGCGTTGAGGCCTGCATCGAGCCGCTCGCGCAAGTCGCTCTCGTTATAAACGACGCCGCCGCCGGTACCACCGAGCGTATAAGCCGGGCGCACGACGAGCGGATAGCCCCTTTGCGCCGCAAACGTGACGCCTTGCTCGACTTCGGTGACGATGACCGATTCGGGCACCGGCTCGCCGATCTCCAGCATCTTGGCCTTGAAGCGCTCGCGATCTTCGGCGAGTTTGATCGTTTCAACCGGCGTGCCCAGCAATTCGACACCGTAGCGTTCGAGCACGCCGGCTCCGTCGAGTTCTACTGCGAGATTCAGTCCGGTCTGTCCGCCGAGCGTCGGTAACAATGCGTCGGGCCGTTCGCGCGCGATGATCGCTTCGACCGAGGCGACGGTTAGCGGCTCGAGATAGACCGCGTCGGCGACCTCGGGATCGGTCATGATCGTGCCGGGATTCGAATTGACGAGGACGACGCGGTGGCCTTCTTCACGTAGCGCGCGGCACGCTTGCACGCCGGCGTAGTCGAATTCCGCGGCCTGACCGATAACGATCGGCCCGGAGCCAATCACCAGGACATTGCGGCGCGGCATGCTGGGGGAGGTGGATTGGCCGTTACGGGCGCTTATCCTGGACGATGAAAGTCGTTAGCCGCACGATGCGGGCCTCTATGGCTGTAGACGGCGCAGCTTCCATCCGCCAACGAGCCGTTCGTAGACCAGACGGTCGTGCAATCGATTCGCCTGGCCTTGCCAGAACTCTATATAGTCGGGCGCAATCACGTAGCCTCCCCACGAGTGCGGCCGCGGAACGTCGTCGCCTTCGAAGCGTTCGTCGAAGTGCGCCACGCGTTCGGCGAGGGATTCGCGATGTTCGAGCGGTGCACTCTGCTCGGAGGCCCAGGCTGAGAGCTGGTGGCCGCGCGGCCGCGACGCGAAGTAGGCGTCGGATTCGTCCTCGGAGAGTTGCGTTGCCGTGCCTTCGATCCGCACCTGACGGTGCAAAGGTGCCCAAAAGAAGGTCGCCGCAACGCGCGGATTCTCGTTCATCTGTTCTGCCTTCCGGCTGAAGTACGATGTATAGAAGCGCAGCCCATGGCTGTCGAGGCCGCGCAGCAACACCACGCGCGCGCTCAATCGTCCGTCGCGATTTGCAGTCGCGAGCGTCATCGCGTTGGGCTCGCGAATCTCGGGGTGCGCGTACGCTGCATCGAGCCAGCGGCGCAGCTGTTCGATTGGGTCGGTTGCGACATCGCGTTCCAGCAGCGGTACGTTTTCGTAGGGGTCGCGACTGGTTTCAATGCTCACGGGAATCTCCCAACGTACAGCCCCGACAGCATCGTCACCACCAAGAGCACCGTTCCGGCGACGACGAAGCCAAACCCTGCGGCAACGGGGCGTCGCTCGATCGTCGTCTCGCGACCGAGGCGGGCGAGGGCATCGTGCAATTGTGTAGCGTTCTCGGCGCGCGCATAGGCGCCCCCGCTCACCTGCGCATAGGATTCCAGCGCGCTTTCGTCGATCGTCGATTCCTCCCCGCCGATGATGTCGCCGTTGGGCGTACCGATGCCGATCGTATAGATCGGCACGTGATGCGCGCCGAAGTATTCCGCCATCGCTTGTGGGTCAACGCCGGCGTTGTTCACGCCGTCGGTGATGAGGACCACGACATTGTGGCCGGTGGGCGAAAACTGCGTTGCAGCCAAGCGTAGCGCATCGCCGATCGCGGTCGCGCCATTGGGCGCCGGAATCTGCTCCAGCGCGTTGAGCGTCGTCTCTTTGTTTGCACTGAGCGGCGCGATTAACTCCGCGTTGCCGGAAAACGCGATCAAGCCGATCTTGATGCTCGCCGGCGCCTCCTCAATAAACGCTCGCGCCGCGGCTTGCGACGCGGCAGCGCGCGTCGGCAACACGTCGGTTGAGGCCATCGAGCCGGACGTGTCGATGCAGATGAAGACATTGCCGTCGGCGACCGGCATCGGAAGCTTCAGATGCGGTCCGGCAAGGCCCACCACGACTGCGCACAATGCGACGATCCACGCCGCACCGAGGAGTCGCGTGAGCCACGGTCGCGGCCGTAGCGCCTGCGCCAGAAACGCGATGTTCGAATACTGAAGCGCTTGCGTGCCGATGCGATGTTCAGCGCGACGATACAGCCACGTGAGCGCGATCGCAGCGATTGCGCCGATCCAAAGCAGCCATGGCGCATCGAACGTCACGCCGGCACCCCAAACGCGGTGCGCAGCGATGCCGCGCCATTGGCTTCGGTTAAAATGCCGCTACGCCAGCCTGCGCGCGCAAACCGCTGTGTTAGCGCATCCTCACGCGCACGTACCGCGGCGGCAAACGCAGCGCGCTCGCGCTTTCCGACGTAGACGCGAAGCGTCCCGCCCTCGGCGCCTGCAAAGCGCACGATACCGCCAAGCGGCAAGCCGTCGTACCACGGATCACGCGCAATCATCGCCGTGCAGTCGCACCATGCGCCCAAGTTGGCCAGCAGATCGTCGTGGCGATCGTCGAGTTCGTACCAATCGCTGATCGTAAGCAATGCCGTGCCGCGGCGCAGCGCGGCGCGCGCCGTTTCGAGCGCGGTTCCCACGTTAAATTGCGTCGTAACCGGTATGTATGGCGGCCCGACATGATCGCTGCCGATGCGCAGTAGACGGTCGCCTCCGCGCGCGGTACCGAACCACGCGGTAGCTGCTTCTTCGGCTGCGGCGACGAGCGTGCGCGTCCGTCCGACGTGCATCGACGGCGAGTCGTCGATCAGCGCGGCGAGCGTTAACGCGACGTCTTCGAGCACGACACGCGTCTGCAGCTCGCCGGCGCGCGCGGTCGCGGCCCAATCGATGCGCCGGACGTCATCACCTGGAACGTACGCGCGCAGTTCGACGAACTCGTAACCGTCGCCGCGATACGTCGTCGGCGAACCCGCGCCGAACCGCTTCGGCCGGCGCTTGCCGCCCAGGAGTGCGTCGCGCAGCGTGAGCGTAGCCATTTAGTGCCGTGCTCCGGAAGTTCCGTGCATAAAGTCGCGAGCGCCGGAACGTGCGGCCGAGGCGCAAGGAGGGAGCATAGCCGGGGTTCTGTGACCGACGAGCAACGACGGCCGCGCGATTCCGCCGCCGCGACCCATCGGGCTGGTTGTTTTGCGAGCGCTAGCGTCGTCACTCTTCGCTCGCAAAGCCCTACTTTTGTCGCTCATCGTTCCTCGCTAGCATCTCGCAAAACAAGCAGCTTTATACCCCGAACTTCCGAAGCACGACACTCAGGGAACGGGAATCCGCGCGATCAAATCGTTGAGCACGCGCGTCGGACCGCCATCGCTCGAAACGCGAAAGTTGAAGCCGATACGGTGGCGCAATGCGAGTGGCGCGACCGCGCGCACATCGTCGGGGACGGCGTAATCACGCTGCTCGAGCAGCGCCTTGGCGCGCGCGAGGTTGGCGATCGCCAGCGTCGCACGCGGCGATGCGCCGTAATCGATTGCCGGATGTTGCGCCTCACGCGTAATGACAACCAACTCGACGATGTAGCGCTTGAGCGCGTCGTCGACGTGTACGGCATGCGCCTGCGCGCGCCAGGCTCGTACCTCTTCGAGCGTGGCGACCGGCGTAACGACCGGGGCGTCGCCGATCGCAAAGCGTTCCATGATCGCGAGCTCATCTGCGCGCGAGGGGTATCCAACGTCGACTTTGAGCAGAAACCGGTCCATCTGCGCGACCGGGAGCGCATACGTGCCTTCGGAGTCGAGCGGGTTCATCGTTGCCATCACGATGAACGGATCCGGCAACGGGTGCGTCTGCGGGCCGATCGTGACCTGGCGTTCCTGCATCGCTTCGAGCAGCGCCGACTGCACCTTCGCGGGTGCGCGATTGATCTCGTCGGCGAGCACCACGTTCGCGAAGATCGGTCCGCGCACTGTCGTAAACGCGCTTTCGCGCTGATCGAAAATGCGTGTGCCGACGATGTCGCTCGGCAGGAGGTCGGGCGTAAATTGAATGCGCTTGAACTCGCCGTGCAGCGCATCGGCAAGACTCCGGCACGCGAGCGTCTTGGCGAGGCCCGGTGGTCCTTCGAGTAGCACGTGGCCGCTGCAGAGCAGCCCGAGCAACAGCCCTTCGATCACGCCCTCTTGGCCGACGATCGTGCGTTCGAGGGCTCGGGTGACGACTGCGGGTCCATCGGTCATGCGGTCATGCGCTCCAACTGTGCAATGGCGGCCGCAATTGCGACGCCGAGGTCTGCATCATGGGTGAAACCGGCGCGCTCGAGTGCGCGCAGCAAATCGCGCATGTCACGATCCGTTGCGAGCGGCCGGCGCAGCAC
>JBAUEZ010000062.1:0-38082 GCA_049678885.1 Candidatus Aquilonibacter sp.
AGCCACCACCGCCGCGTTGGCGTGGCGCGCGCTCGCTGCGCGCTGGGCGCGCCTCCTCAGGCTCGACGTCGTCGATGATCGTTTCGTTCGATGCGATCTTACGCGCCGGAAGGGTGGAACGACGCTCGGCCTCGGCTCCTTCGTCACCGAAGAGGCCGAACTCGTCATCAAAGGCGGACATTACGCTTTGCCTTTACGTGGAGCGCGCTTGGTCGCCGGAATCGGACCGCGCTCCATAATGCCCTTCTCTGCAAAGAGGCGGCGAACGGTCAGGGTCGGCTGTGCGCCTTTGGCGAGCCATTCTTTGGCTTTCTCCGCGTTCACTTCGAGCGTCTTCGGTTCCGTACGCGGATTGTAGTGACCGAGGATTTCGATGAAGCGGCCGTCACGCGGCGAACGCGAATCCGCAACCACGAATCGGTAGGTCGGTTGTTTCTTTGCGCCCATACGGCGCAGTCTGATCTTTACCATGGTCTTGCTGTACGTGTCTTTCTAGAGTTGGATTTAAATTGTTTCATCATTTTTTGCGCGCCATCGAAGTTCTTGATCAGCTTGTTGACGTCGCTGACCTGCGTGCCCGAACCGAAGGCGATACGTTTGCGGCGCGAACCATTCAAGATCGATGGATTCCGCCGCTCCGCGCGCGTCATCGAAGAAATGATTGCTTCGACGCGCTGGAATTCTTTTTCTGGAATATCGAAGTCTTTCGGCAGGGCACGCGAGAGCCCAGGGATCATCTTCATGATCTCGCCCATCGAGCCGATCTTCTTCATCTGGCGCATCTGCTCGAGGAAGTCGTCGAGGGTGAAACCAGTTTTGCGCAGCTTCTCCTCGAGCGCCTTCGCCTGTGTCTCGGAATAGACGCTCTGCGTCTTCTCGATCAGCGTGAGCACGTCGCCCATGCCGAGTATCCGCTGCGCTAAGCGATCCGGATAAAACGGCTCGAGTGCCGAGAGCTTCTCGCCGACACCAACGAACTTGATTGGCGCGCCCGTCTCGTTGAAGATCGAGAGCGCCGCACCGCCGCGCGTGTCGCCGTCCATCTTCGTGAGCACCACGCCCGTGATGCCGAGGCGATCGTTGAAACCCTTGGCTACGTTCGTCGCCTCTTGGCCGGTCATCGCGTCGGCAACGAAGAGGATCTCTTTCGGATGTACTGCGGCCTTGATCTCTTCGAGCTCGCGCATCAGCGCGTCGTCGATCTGCAACCGTCCCGCGGTATCGATGATCACGGTGGAGAGCCCGAGACGTCGCGCTTCATTGACGCCGTCGCGCGCGATCTTCACCGGGTCGCCCGTTCCGGCTTCGTACACCGGAAGATCGATCTGCTTGCCCAGCGTCTGCAGCTGCGTGATGGCTGCCGGGCGATACACGTCGGCCGCAACCAGCAGCGTACGCCGCCCTTGTTCTTTCAAACGCAGCGCGAGCTTGCCGGCCTGTGTCGTCTTGCCCGAACCTTGCAGACCAACGAGCATGATGACCGACGGCGGCGCATCACTAAACGTTAGCCGCGCTTCGGCTCCGCCCAGTAGTGCGACCAGTTCGTCGTGCACGATCTTGACGATCGTCTGCGCAGGCGTGAGCGATTCGAGCACGTTCTGTCCAACGGCCTGCTCTTTGACACGCGCAACGAACTGCTTCGCCGCAGCCAACGAGACGTCGGCCTCAAGCAACGCAATGCGCACTTCGCGCATTGCATCGTTGACGTCGCTCTCGCTGAGCTTACCGCGACCGCTCAGACGCGAGAAGATCGCGCTGAGCCGGTCACTTAACTGGTCGAACATAGTAGGTTGAGGTTACGCTCCCGCAGCCGTTGCCTGATCGATGCGCGCAACCGCGTCACCGACGGTCTTGATCTTTTCGGCTTCCTCGTCGGGAATGTCGATGTTGAACTCGGTCTCGAACGCCATGACCAACTCGACCTGGTCGAGCGAGTCGGCGCCAAGGTCATCGGTGATTGAAGCCTCCGGCGTGACTTCCGATTCGTCGACGCCGAGCTGCTCGACGATGATCTTCTTGACTTTGTCGAACGTGGACATTACAGCTCCTTATATACGTAGGCAGTGTATCCCCAATCGGGGGAAATTTACATGACCATGCCGCCGTCGACCACGATGGTCTGACCGGTGACATAGGCGGCGGCATCCGAGCACAGGAAGGCGACGACCCCGGCAACGTCTTGCGGCGTCCCGACTCGGCCGAGGGCGGACTGATCGATCTGCGCCTTCAGGGCCGCCTTGGCGGCATCGGGCAGCTTCTCGGTCATAGCCGTCTCGATGAATCCCGGCGCAACGGCGTTGACTCTTATGTTCCTTGAACCCAACTCCTTTGCAACCGACTTCCCGAGGGCGAGCAGCCCCGCTTTGGAGGCGGCGTAGGCGGCCTGGCCGGCGTTGCCGGTGAGGCCCACGATGCTCGAGACGAGCACGATTGCGCCGGCGCGCTGTTTCATCATCGGCTTGGCGACCGCGCCGCACAGATAAAACGCCGACTTCAAGTTGACCGTGAGCAGCTGATCGAGGACCTCCGGCTTCAGGCGCAGCAACAGCGCATCGACCGACTGTCCAGCATTTGCGATCGCACAGTCGAGACGCCCAAAGCGCTCGAGCGTTGCAGCAACCGCACCCTCGACCGCGGCTTGCTCGCCGACATCGGCGATGAGCACCTCGGCGGTCGCGCCGGGACGCACGGCTGCGCACGCACCCGCCGTTTCATCGAGCGCAGCGCGATCGCGTCCGACGAGCGCCACGTCGGCGCCCTCACGGCACAGTTCAACGGCGATTGCGCGACCGATACCGCGACTCGCACCGGTAATGAGGGCGACCTTATTGTCGAAGCTAGGCATTGATCTTCAGTTTCTGTATGCCGGCGTAGTCGCTCACGGTCGCGACTTCGGGTGCATTCGGCAAACGCCGCATCAACGGCGCGAGCACCGGGCTTGCACCGCACTCGACGATCAGATCGAGCCCGTAGCTTACGACGCGCTCCGCGGTTTCGTGCCAGCGCACTTCGTTCGTGACCGAGAGCACGAGGTTCTTCTTGATCGTGGCGACATCGCGATACGGTTGCGCGTCGACGTTCGAGATCACGTCAAAACGCGGCAGCGTAAACGGCGCTGCCTCGACGACGTGCGCGAAGTGCTCGAGCGCGGGCTCCATCAGCGCCGAGTGCCATGCACCCGAAACGTTGAGCGGAACGACGCGCTTGGCTCCGGCGGCAAGGAGCGCATCGCCCGCGGCCTGCACGGCGAGCAAATCGCCGCTGATCACGATCTGCGATGGCGAGTTGAAATTTGCAAGCTGCACGCGCTGGCCGGTCTGTTCGCGGACGCGATCGACAACCGTACGGATCGCACCGGCATCCATGCCCAGCACCGCGGACATTCCACCGGCCGCAAGTTCAGCCGCGCGCTGCATCGCGATGCCACGGGCATTGACCACGCGTAGCGCGTCTTCGAAGCCGATCGCTTGCGCCGCGTACAAACTGCAATACTCGGCGAAGGAATGTCCGGCGCTGACGATCAGCGATTCCGGCGGAAGTTCGAGCGCTTCGAAGATTGCAGCGTTGGTCGCGAAGATCGCGGGCTGACTGTACTCGGTCTCGCGCAACCGCTCTTCCGGTCCGCTGCGCTGCAAGCCGAGCAGATCGTAGCCGAGCACGGTCTGCGCTATGTCGAAGAGATCCCGCGCCGCAGTCGAGTGTTTTGCGACATCGACACCCATCCCGATCGATTGCGAGCCCTGTCCGGGAAAAACCACGCCGACGCGCGTCATGCTACCCACTTCCACACGACGGCGCCCCACGAAAGGCCGCCGCCGAACCCGACGAAGACGATGATATCATTGGTGCTGATCCGGCCGTCGCGCACCGCTTCCGAGAGCGCCATCGGGATCGAGGCCGCCGACGTATTTCCATACTCTTGAATGTTCACGATACAGCGCTCGGGCGGTATCTCGAGATACTTCATCGCCGCGTCGATGATCCGTTTGTTCGCCTGGTGCGGAATCAGCACGTCGACGTCGCTCTTGACCAGTTGCGCCTTTTCCAAGGCGCGATCGGTCGCGGCGATCATCTTGGTGACGGCGAACTTAAAGACCTCACGGCCTTCCATGTGAATGCGATCGGCCTTGCGATCGAGCTCTTTGTGGGACATCGGGAGGCGCGATCCGCCGGCTTCCACGCGCAGAAGTTCGGGACGCGAACCATCGCTGCCAAGTTCGGATGCGAGGAACGAATCCTCGAGACTGGCCTCGAGTACGACCGCGCCGGCCCCGTCGCCGAAGAGTATCGCAGTGCCGCGATCCTCGCGATCGACCAGCTTCGAGAGCGTCTCTGCGCCGATCAACACGATGCGTTTATAGACACCCGAGCGTATCAGCGATGAGGCGACGGTCAGCCCATAGATAAAGCCGCTGCAGGCGATCTCCATATCGAAGGCCGCCTTGTCGACCGCGCCCAGCTTGGATGCGACGATGCAGGCCGTCGCGGGAAAGAGATAGTCGGGATACACGGTACAGACGATGAACGCATCGATGTCCGTCGCTTGCAGTCCGGCGTTCGCGAGCGCGTTGCGGGCCGCTGCCAATGCCAAATCACTGGTCGCTTCAGTATCTGAAGTCCAGTGGCGGCGTTTCATCCCCGTTCGCGTCGTGATCCATTCGTCAGACGTGTCGAGCCATTGCTCGAGGTCGTGGTTGTCCACGACACGCTCGGGCGCGTAGTGCCCGACGCCGACGATTCTAACCCCGGTCAAGAGGTCACTTAGTCGTGATCGTGACCGGCGTGTTCGTCGCGGACCTCGACGACCTGACGGCCATCATACGTGCCGCAATGACCGCACGCAAAATGCGGGCGCTTGGGCTGGTGACACTGGGGGCATTCCACGACCGTAACCGCGTTCAACTTCCAGTTCGCCGCACGACGGCTGCGCGTTTTACTGCGCGGGGTCTTCCACTTTAGATTTGCCACTTTGTCTGTCTCTCGTCTCCGTTAATACTCTATGCCCGCACAGTCTTCGCTGCAGCGTAAGCCCATCGGCAGTTCGCTCAGCACCAGCTGTTGCGCCAAATCGGCTATATCCAGCCGGCTCCCGGTCAGAACGTTGCTCTCACCGAACGGATCATCGTCTCGACCGGTCTGCGGATCGATCCGTTCGTCGACATCGGCATGCACCGGTATATCGACGTCCTCCAAGCACGCATCGCACGCACCGCGAGCCCGCACGTCGACACTGCCTACTATATGAAGCAGCCGATCGGCGAAGCGCAATTCCAAGTGCACGTCGGCCGGCGCGGGAAACGAGATTCCCTCGAATTCCTCGATTGGCACCTCGTCGTCGACCAGCATAAGCTGCTGGCCGGACCCGAGGAGCCCACTGATGTCGACCTTGTGATTTTGAGCCATGGCGGTTTTGCGACGTGTCGCAGATTGGGGGCCCACCGTGCGGCGAGCCCCCAGAACGACTTGGAGATTGTAGAACCCCCACAGGGTCTTGTCAAACGCCATGGATTGGGCAACGGCTGCTTGCCTTGCTAAGGGAGATCGGGGTTTTCTCCTGGTAGTCTAGTCAAGCGCTGCCGGCGAGGGATGGAGAGGCACCATGAACCCTCTCGGTTCTCTCGCCGGCCGGCTTGCAAACGAAGGCGTCAACTACGCCTCCGAAATTACCAACGCGGCCGCCAAGTATGGGCTCGATCCCAAACTCTTGGCGGCCGTTGCTGCGCAAGAAACCGGTGGCCCCGGTGCCAACGGCGGACGCAACGAGGTCGGTGACGGTGGCCACGGTCGCGGTGTATTTCAGATCGACGACCGCTGGCACGACTTCGCGAAGACCGCCGCAGCGATGGATCCGGCGCAAAACGCCGACTATGCCGCAGGCATGCTTTTGGGTTTGCTCAAGCGCTACAACGGCAACGTGAAAGAAGCGCTCTCCGCGTACAACGCGGGCGATCCGCACGCAAAGGGCACGTCGACGACGTGGGGCGACGGCGAGACGCTCGACTACGCCGACTCGGTCATGCGCCACTATCAGCAGCTCGGCGGCAACGGCGAGACGCCCGATCGTCTCGGCGATTTTGCATTGCAGCTTCCGGCACAGCAGCAGCAACTGCCGCTCGCGGCGCCGCGCGCGCACCATCACCACCATCGTCCCCCTTCGCATCAAGCGATGTCGTACGACACGTACATCAATGGAGGAGACAATCCATGAGCTTCAACATCGGCAACGCGCTGCTCGGCGGCGTCGAAGGCCTTTTCACCGGCGGTCCGGTGGGCGCCGCGGTCGGTGCCGTCGCCGGCGGATGCGAGGGCGGCTCGTCCTCGTCGTCGGCAACGTCGAGCCTCGCCGGTTTCGATCCCTCGACGCTCGAAAGCGCGCTGAGCCAGCAGTCGAGTGCATTCACCAACATCAACACGTTGTCGTCGCTCGCGCAATCGGCACCGCAAAGTGACAACCTGCTTGCGAGCCTGATCGACGGCGACAGCGACGGAGACTAACCAAAATGTCTGTTAGCATGTTTGCGCCGGTTCTCGAAGCAGCGCTTCCATCGATCGGCGGCGCCGTCGCGGGCGGCGCGATTTCGATGCTCGGTGGCAACGGTCTCAACGGCGCGGGCGAGGGTGCGATGGCCGGCTCGAACTCGAGTCTCTCCGCGATGCTCGCAGGTAACAGCGCGTTTCAAACCGGACTGATGGGCCAAGAAATGGGCGCGCAAGATCAACTCGATCTGCAAGCCACCGCCTTCGACGAAGCGATGGATCAGCAGTCCGAAAACATGCGCGAGATCAACTCGTTGCGCGATGCGCAGATGGCGCAGCGTAAAGCCGACGACGGCATCACCAAGAAGTTCATCGAAAGCATCGGCGAGTGATCGATGTACTGCTCCTTGCGGCGCGTGCACCGCGCGCGCCGCAAGCCAAGCCCGCGGTCGATCCCGCAACCGGAGCCGACACGTCACCGCCTGACGACGCCACTGCGCAAGAACAGGCACTCGCCCAAGTTAAGACCGCATTCGACTACGAGATGGCGCAGCAAGCCGAGATGGAACGCGAGCGCGTGGCGCTCGAAGCCCTGCTCCTCGCCAACCTCAAAGATGAGGACGAGGTGATGAAAAAGTGGATTGCGATGATTGCATGAGTTGGCGTCGGATGCTCTCCGCCGCGGTGAAACGGTAGTTGCTAAAGGTATACACCGCGTCGAGTTTCGTCGTCATGTCGTACCAGCGCACCCGCGACGTCCAACGAACGGTTCGCACGACTGCATAGCCGCCGAGATTCTGCATATCAACCTGATAGTCGGCGAGTCCATGCCCGAAGACCGCATAGTTCTGGCGTAGCAGCACGCCCGAGACGATAAGGCGCGGTATCCATAGTGATTGGCGATCGATCCAGATCTGCTTGAGTGCCGGAAGACTCTTGTCGGCGACCCCGAGGACGAGATGCGCATAGCGCACGCTGTCGATCGTTTCATCGCCCTCGTCAGTACAGGGAAGCTTCGGAACGCTCTCTACGCTTGCGATCGTTTGCAGCCGCCCTCCGAGCAATTCCTGCGGTAGCCAGCCGTAGCGCGCCTTGTCATACGGGCCGAGCACCGGCGGCCCTGGCTCGAGCTGATCGCTTACAAACGGTTTGGACCAGCGTGTGTCGTCGACGTATGAAATCCCATCGTCGCGATACACGACGTCGACATCGTTCTTGAAGTAAGGACGATCGTCCGCCGTGATGCCGACATTTTCGGAGTAACTGATGTACTGGGGATGCGGTGCCGCGGCGTCGTGCCGAATCGCCGCGAAAACGAGGTGCCAACAAGCGTCGGAGAGCGCCACCGCGAGAAGCAAGCCGGTCATGTTCCGCACCTCCCGAAGAAACGCTACCATCCCCGCTTGAAAGTTTCCGGCCAGGGCGGGAAAGGGTACTTGCGGGCCTGTGCTATACTTCTGACTTGTGCCCCCGGGGCCATTAGCTCAGCTGGTTAGAGCGCATGCTTGATAAGCATGAGGTCCCTGGTTCGATCCCAGGATGGCCCACCATTAAGAAAGCCTCGAAAGCATAATGTTTTCGGGGCTTTTCTTCATTTCGGGAGTATCGCGTTTTGAGGTCCGCCAGGTCGCCGGAGGGCGCGGAAAGTCGCCTTAGAACACCCGGTTGGGAGTATAAATGGGAGTATAAAACGACCTTAGGCTTTGCAGCGCGGCCGTCCTAGATCGGCTCCAGGGAGCGGGCTGCGTCAGTCGCAACATGATCCTCATTCCCGTACAGCCGCCGAAATGCGCGCTCGACGACGGTTATAACTTCCCGAACGTCGCCTAGCGAAAGCAAGCCCCTCTTCTCCATCTCCGTAAGGGCTTGGTACTCAAGGCCGCCAGCGGCGAGCAATTGTGCGCGGAACGAAGCAAAGATGACACCGAATCGTCGGTTAATCTCGCCGAGCGCGGTCGCTACATCCTCAGGGAACAGCAAGCTATTGCGCAGAAAAATGTCGCGGAACTTCTGCCCCATTGGAGTCGCAGCTAGCCAATTCTCTCTCGCGGTTTTTGTATCGCCCGGAATCGTCCGCCAGGAGTTCGTGAACGCATCGAAGGCGTCCGTCGCTTCGACCAGCGCGCTGTAAACCTCACGCATTGCCTCGACACGCTCCTGAGACAGCCAACTGTATTGGCTCTGGACCTTCCCTTCGAGTAACGAGCGCTCCGCGTCGATGCGCTTGGTCTCATGTTTCAGGTCCTCTCTGAGACGAGCAATGAGCGCTGCGTCCTCCCGCCGGAGATGGCGCACAAGAAGATATGACGCAACCGGCCCGAGGATCACAGAAACGAGCGCGGACGAAGCGACGGTTCTCCAATCAATCATGTAACATCCAGCCTAGCACCAGGGGCGCATCTCAGGGAAGGGTTGCGGTGTCAGGCGAACATCGGCCCCATAGAGGTTACGGAATGGCAAACTCACAGAACGACGTGCTCAATGCGATAAATGGCGAGGTCTGGAAGGCCGCCCGCGGCTGCCACTTGATCGAAACAACGTCCGCAACGAGATTCTAGCCTCGGCCATAGAGCGCGCAGAATTGCCCGAGAAGTGCGTCAGCGTTCACGGGTTGCGCTCGCTGGCTGCGACGAAATCTGGCAGCCCAAGGCGTCGACGCGCTCACCTTGACGCGTACGTTCGGATGGTCTAACGTGAGTACCGCGCAGAAGCACTACGTCAAGGACAGCGACGCGATGCGTGACCGGGCCCGCTCTGCGATGCAGGCGGCTCTCGATCACTTCGACGGGAGTATAAACGGGAGTACGAGGCCTGCGAAAGTGCGAAAAAGCCGGAAAACAAAGGCGAAAGCACGCTAACACTCCACACTTTATAAGCATGAGGTCCCTGGTTCGATCCCAGGATGGCCCACCAATGCGAAGCCCGCTTTCCGAGCGGGCTTTTTTGCGCGCACGCGATGCTGGGATACCCGGTGCCCTCCCGGCCGATGTACGCTGCAGCCATGATACGTACAATCTCACGCATCGCGGTGGCCGTGCTCTGCGCGTTCACGCTCGTTTCGGCCGCGCCGGCCGGAACGATGCGCGCCGTGCATCACCTGGTCTACCGCTTCGGCTACAACGGACCGGCCGACGATCAAGGCAAACAGACCGGCACGACCACGGTTGACATCGTCGGACCGGCAAGCGACGGCGGTGTGACCGTCAGCATGCTCGATGAGTGGTGGCATGGCGCGCGACCGCGGCAACAATTCACCTGCGAAGTCTATCCGAATGGCGGCGTGAAGTGCGCGCAGGCGCCGTACGCGATTTCACCGATTCAGGTCACGCTGCTACCGTTGCTCGCGCACAGCTACTTCAGTGCGCTCTCGGGCAATCCGAGCGCGAATTGGAGCATGAATTACACCGTGCGCGCGACATTTCTTCCGGGCGCGAGCGGCGGATTTGCAGGACAAGTCTACACCTGGAAGTGTGCGTACACGCTTACCGGTCAGGGCACCATTCCTAACGATGCGCCGATCATTCTGGTGCATCGCGAAGGTCAGATGGTGCAGCAAGGCGGTCCCGGGATCAAAGTCAACCAGAAGACGAGGATCGCATTCGATCCGCGCATACACGTGCCGATCGTAGTGGGCGAAGAGGTCACGTTCGTGCCCCAAACGACCACCAATCGCTACGTCGTCAACCTGCGGCTGATCACTACGGGGACGAAGTAGGCGACGGGGACGGCGAGGGGTTTCCCGGGTCCGGGGTCGGCTCATATCTCGGATCAGCCGGCGGCGTGCAACGAATGACGCAGCACTCCCGAAGTTTGAGGGCTCAGTCCTTGTCGCCTAAAAGGGCGTCGGCTGGAAGTGCCGCCTGAACCTCGGTTGTTGCCTGGCCGCATACTTTCTGCGGGAATGCCGTGACCGCAACGTATTTCTGCCCGTCGACTATTTCCACATCTGCTTTGGAACCAAACGCACCTTGGCGCCTGCGATACTCTGTGCGAACGAAGTGCATCTTAATCGTATCGCCGCAATAATTATGTACGCTCTCGGCTGAGATACGAAGGTCGGCAGCTTTATATCCGATGCCATCAAAACCCGCCTTGCCTTGTTGCGCCTCTAAAACTTCTCCGTCGACCTCGTCACCGGCTTTCGCAACTAGGAATCCGTTGACGACAACGTCTTGAAGCACCGTGTAGGTAATCGGCTCTCTTGGGCTCGCCGCATATGAAGATAGCGCCTCGGTCGTTGCTATGGCGACGACTTCTCCTTTCGGGACAAATACCGTAGCGGTAACACCCTGCGGTGCGCCAGCGATGGGCTCGGGGCTTGACGTCGGCTCCGTCTGCGCATGAATAGGCCTGGCAGTGAGGCCACCGACAAGAACAACCGCGACGGCTGCAAACGTAAACATCCGCTTAAACAATGGCTGCTTCCCTCATAGCTTTACTATTCAAACTAAACACGGCGTTTAACTTGGTCCAAATGTCCCGTTACTTCGAATTGACGACCTTGCCCTTTTGCGCAGGCCGCTGCAAAAGACAACTTTCGGATAATGTTCTTTACAAATTATCGCGCAAAGTATTCTGTTCAGAATACCTTCCACGTCTCGCTTCGGTCGCGACGCTATAGCTAAGCGACCTCCTTCGGAAGAACGAGCGCCCGCCCCCAACCGTGTAGTCACTCACCGCTTCAACGGCAAAAACATCGCCGGCGCGGCGGCAACAAGCACAGCGGTAGCCGAGGCGATTAAAATAAACGTCTTGAGCATGGCGCGATCTTTCGACCGCGCCCGTTCGGCTCCCTATAGTCCTTTTTGCCTACCGCCCTTCTTTACCGAAAAGCGAATCCGAGGGCGGCGCCTGTTCGAAGCGATAGTTCGAAAAATCGTATTCGGCTGCAAGCAGACTGGTCTGGTCGTAAACGTGGAATACGTACTGCCACGTCACGCGCTGCACGACGTCATGGCCATCGACGCTCTCGATGTCGATCGAGAAATCGGTCAGCGCCTTCTTGAGATCCCACGCGACGGTAAACACTTTCAGATACTCGGCGACGACCACACGCGCGATCGCGTGCGATTGACGGTCGATCCAGATCTCTTTGAGCGCCTGCCGATTCGCTGGCGCATTGGAAAGCACCAGATGGGCGACGGTGACGCCGTTGACCGACTCATTGCCGCGGTCAAAGCACTGCCGATCTTGCTGGCTGTGCACGTCGGCGATTAACGGCAACGCATACGCGGTCGCAGCAACCGACAACCAATCCGCGCGGCGGCTACCATACGGACCGAGCACCGGCGGTCCCGGATCGAGCAGATTGCTAACGAACGGGTGCGACCAGCGGTCGTCGTCGATCGATGCCTCACCGTCGTCGCGATAGGTGATGTTCGCGGTCGCACGCTCGTAGCGGAAGCCGTCCTCGCGAAGATCAGCTAATTCGTTGTAGCTAATGTAGGCTGCGTGCGGCGCGGCGGCCTCGCGCTCGATCGCGGAGTACAACAACTGCCAACACGCGTCGTCGGCATGCGCGGCGGCGGTGGTACCGAGAATCAGCGAGGCGACTAGCGCCCCGCAGAGCAACAGTCGGGTCATCTCCCGGGCTCCTCGTCCCTCAATATTCTCGCTTTGTGCCGCGCGCCGCAAGGGAGGGGCCGCGCTTGGTGGGCCGAATCAGGGGAGGCCGCACAGGGGGCCCGTTCGTGGGGGTGTAGCTCAGTTGGTAGAGCAACGCCTTTGCAAGGCGAAGGTCAGGAGTTCGAGTCTCCTCACCTCCACCATCGAAACCCGGCTCCCCGCGCCAAAGAACACGCCATGACTTCGAAATTCATATCGGCCTTTGTCGCCGCATTCGTCGTGACCACTGCCGCGCTGCGCGCTGCCACCGTACCGCCCAACGTACAGATGGCGATCGCTGCCGATTATCAGCTTGGCTGCACAGCAGCGCTCGATCCAAGCGACGCGAATCTCGCTGCGGCGTTTGCATTCCTCTCGCCCGACTACGTCGATACCGACATCAAGGGCCAGAAATACACGCGCGAGCAGTCCGTAGCGCAAGGTACACAAGGGATGAAGAGCCTGCACACCACGGTTTGCGAGCCCACGCTCGTCTCATCGACGCTTAACGGCGACAGAACAATTACGGCCGTCGAGCAAGTTCACCTGATCGGCACGGTCCAAGCGAACTCGGGCACCCACGATCTCGACGTGACGGTGAAGGCGCAGGATACATGGAAGCAACTCAACGGCACGTGGATACAAACATCGAGCCAAGAGTTGCGTAACCTCGTGAAGATGGACGGCAACGTCGTTCAAGACGAAGGTCAATAGAAAAGGGGGACGCCCCTACGCTGGCGTAGTGAGGGCGTCGCCGATTTGGGGGGCATAGCTCAGCTGGTAGAGCATCACGCTGGCAGCGTGAGGGTCAGGAGTTCGAGTCTCCTTGCCTCCACCATAAATCGCTCGTAAGTACGGGCGATTTTATTTTGTAGATTTCTAACTTGCCGCTGCTTGCGCTTCGTCAGCCTGTGTTGTGTGCGCTTGCGAGGGCGTTCGCGCAGCAAGCATCAACGCTGCACCCGCGAACGCGGCGCCGAGCGAGAGATAGCGCAGCCACGTGCTATCGAAGAACTTGATGCCGAGCGCGCGATCGAGCGAGAACTCCCCCGGTCCGCTAAGCGCTAGGGATGTCGCGATCGACGCATAGAGCATCTCGTTCTCGTGCTGCTCGAGGTCGAAGTGTTTTTCACGAGCCGTTACCGCCGTGGCAGCAACAATCATGTCGGCAAGCAGCAGCATCGGTCCCGCCGGGCCAAGCGCGCCAAGTATGATCAGCGTGCTCGACAGTGTTTCGACGGTGCCCGCTCGCTTCACGAAAACCTCGGCCGGATGAAACCCGAGGCTTTCGAACTCCTTGGCAAAGCTTCCGTCGCGATCACACAGCTTCGGCAACCCGTACTTTAGCACAAACCCGCCCGCAACAAGGCGCAATAGCAGCAGTCCGATTGGGTTCATGCTTAGATTTTAGCACGCCCCGCGCTAGTTACGGCGCAGCGCAGATTTCGCTATAATGACAGTCTGTTTTGCTTGAGGTGATCCTATGCTTGCAAGGCGTAACGGTGTCATTCTCGGTGCGGCGGCTCTGGTTCTCGCGTGTCTATTTACTGCCGTCCATCTGCAGAGCGTCGCCGCTGCAGGGCCGGGGATCGGGCGAGCCCCAGCATTCTCGACCGACGATCTGTCCGCGCTGCCGGGCGACAACTGGATCACAAACGGCGGCTCTCTTGCTAACGAGCGTTACTCGCCGTTGACGGAGATCTCTACGTCGAATGTCGCGCAGCTCAAAGGCGTCTGGATGCTGCACTTGCGCGGGTCGGCGCTCGCTGCGAAGTACTCGGCCGAGAGTCAACCCATCGTGTACGACGGCGTGATTTACGTGCCGACCGGCGAGGATGACGTTTTCGCGATCAACGCCGACACCGGAAAGATCCTCTGGGAGTATCAAGCGCATCTCGACCAGACGATCAGCGTCATCTGCTGCGGCTGGGAGAGCCGCGGGGTGGCCCTTGGCGCAGGGAAGGTCTACATCGGCCAAATCGACGGCAAAGTTGTCGCGCTCGACCAGACGACGGGCCGCGTCGTTTGGTCGACGTACGACGAACATTGGCAAGACGGCTATTCAATCACATCGGCGCCGCTCTACGTCGATGGCATGGTGATAACCGGCGCGTCCGGCGGCGAGTACAAAATCCGCGGTCATGTCACCGCGTACGATGCGACGACCGGCAAGAGGATGTGGCGTTTCTACACGATTCCGGCGCCCGGTGAGCCGGGGCACGAGACCTGGCCGCAAACGGGAAATGCTTGGAAGATTGGTGGCGCGACCGTCTGGCAAACGCCGTCGGTCGATCCGAAGTTGGGACTTCTCTACTTCAGCACCGGCAACGTTGGCCCAACCGCCGACGGCAGCAAACGTCCCGGTATGAACCTCTACACTGCATCGATGCTCGCCCTCGACGTAAAGACGGGGAAATTGCGCTGGTACTACCAGATGATCCATCACGAACTGTGGGACTACGACGCAACGAGCCCAACGGTACTCTTTGACGCGACAATCGACGGTAAACTCGTGCATGGCATCGGCGAGGCCGAAAAAGACGGTTGGCTCTATCTACTCGACCGCACGAACGGCAAACCGATCTTTCCGATCCCGGAGCGGCCTGTGCCGCAGAACGCAAACCAGAAGACGTGGCCGACGCAACCCATCCCAAGCTACGCATCGTTCGTCCCGCAAGTGCCGACTCAAGCGCAAATCGCGCTCGTGACGAAGCAAGCTACGCTCGAAGCCGGACATTCCGTACCGATCATCGCGTCGAAGACGATGTTTACGCCGTACTGGACGACGCGCACGGTAATAACGCCCGGTGCGCAGGGCGGCACGAACTGGCAGCCCTCGAGCTATAACCCGAACACGCACATGTTCTATGTCTGCGCGCAGGAGGGTCTCGCCGGTTACATTTCTCAAACTCAACCGCAGGTCGTAAAGCATCCGCCGCTTCATGAAGTCGGCTCCGAATACGATCTCCTCGGTGGCTTCGGTAACAATCCCGGCACGTTTACCGCGATCGATGCGACCACTGGCAAAATCGTTTGGCAGAAGCACTGGCCGGAAGCGTGCTATTCCGGCTCGGCAACGACGGCCGGCAACCTCGTCTTCGTCGGGCGCAACGGCGGTCAGCTCCAAGCGTACAACGCGACCAACGGCGACCTTTTGTGGAGCTTCCAAACCGGTGCGGGCGCAAACGACATACCGACGATCTTCCGGCGTAACGGCCACGAGTATCTCGTCTTCTATGCGGGCGGCAACGGTCTCGCAGCGACCGCGCACGGCGATAATCTCTGGCTGCTCGGACTAAACGGGACGCTTGGCCCGGCGCCTGCGCCCGGACCGGGGCAAGGCATCATTCATGCGGGTGCTGCACCTGCCGCATCCTCAGCGCGCGCTTTAGTCGGAAACGCCGGGCACGGCGCAACCGTATTCGCGGCGAACTGTTCGACGTGCCACGGCGCCACCGGGTTGGGCGGCAACGGGGGACCGAATCTCGCAACGATCCCGTCGGCAAAGAACCTGCAGACGGTGCTACGTCAGGTCACGAACGGCGGCGGCGGCATGCCGGCTTTCAAAGGCACACTCACAGCGCAGCAAATCTCGGACGTCTCTGCCTATGTCGTCAAGAACATCGCGCATGGCCCGTAGACAGTTATTTTCCAAGTATCACCTCGGTCGCCGGTGTCCCGACAGCGGCACTTACGAAGTCGATCAATGGCAATACGTACGTCGATCTCATATTGGTCGGCGAAGAACATCCAACGGTCGCCACCGATACGATGAACATCGCAAACGTCAATACGCCGTACAGCACCCCGAGCGGCGGTTTTGCCGTGCACGGAACGTAGCGTATGGTACTTGGCCCTTCGCCCGCGTGCTATACTACGCGGGCGAAGTACGCCGGGCGATCGCGCATGTCGCCGCTAACGCGGCGAAGTGTGAGGAAAGTCCGGGCTTCATCGGGCAAGGTGCAGGATAACGTCCTGTCGGGGCAACTCGAAGGAAAGTGCCACAGAAACAAACAGCCCTTCGGGGCAATGGTGAAATCGTGAGGTAAGAGCTCACGGAGCGTCGCGGTGACGCGCGCTCGGGTAAACCCCACCTGAAGCAAGACCGCTCGACTATGGGTCCTCGTGGCCCCGGACGGCCCGTCCGCACGAGCTATGTCGCATCGAGGCGCGCGGTGACGCGCGCCCCAGAGAGATGATCGTCGGACCCTGAGCTTGTCGAAGGGTCGCACAGAATCCGGCTTACAGGCGTACTACGCAGTACTTTCGTACATTGCACGATGCGGCTCGCGTTTCAAGGGCTCATCGCAGTGTTGGTTTTGGCCGGGCTCGTCGAAGGCGTATTTGCGCAACTGACGCCCAATGACGCCGGCTACTTCGGCATGACGTTGTCGCACTACGATCCCGCCGGTACCATCGTCGCTTCGGTGGCGCCCGGCTCACCGACGGCCGTGGCCGGCATTCACCCGGGCGATCGCATCGCGATCGTGACCACACCCGCGAACATGATCGTCAATCTCGTCACCGAGCCGGGCGACATCTTGATGGTGCAAGATGGTGCGCGCACGGTTACGCTGCGCGCCGCTGTCGCGAGCGGTTCATCGCCGCTTACGCTGGTCGTGATCCTCGACGCGGCAAAGCTTGCGTTCCTTGCGATGGCCATTCTGGTTGCATGGCGACGTCCCGACGATTCCGCCGCGCGTGCACTCGCGCTCTTCTTCGCCTGTTTCGGTTTCGGCCTCGGTGCCGACTTCGGGCTCTTTCATCCGCTGTGGCTACGTTTATTCGCCGTTTTGTTAGCGCAGACGGCGTTCTACATCGGTACGCTCGCCGCACTCGCCTTTGCGTGCCGATTTCCAACCGCACCTGAGCGCGGCTTTCGTGCGACGATCAGTCGCTGTATTTTGCCACTCGCGGCCTTTGGCGTGGTCGTTGGCGAAGGCGTGCAACTCTTTGGCTTCCTCGAGCCCGAACTGACGCGAAGCGTTCGAACCCTCCTACCGATTCCGTTTCTCGCGTGTTTTTTGGCGGTCGCGATTGCGATCGTCCTCGTGTTTTGGAATTCGTATCGTTCGAGCACGGGAAGCGATCGCGTGCGCATCCGATGGGTCCTGCTCACGTTTGCCTTCGGGTTCTCCGGTCTCGCCGTATACTTCGTGGGCATTATCTTGAACGGCCGCAACACCGGCGTGCTCCCCTACGCCGCTTTCACCACGTTTGTGATTCCGTTTGGACTCGCGTACGTCATCTTGCGACATCGCGTGCTCGACATCGGGTTCGTCATCAACCGCGCAGTTGTCTATGCCGGTGTCTCGATCATCGTCGTCGTAACATTCATCATCTTCGAGTGGCTCGTCGGCCGCGTAGTGGAAACGAACAGCCGCACGTCGGACATCTTGCAGCTCGGAGCTGCGCTCGTGCTTGGGCTCTCGATTCGGCCGATTCACAATCGCGTCGATCGGTGGGTCGACGACCTCTTCTTCCGCGAGCGCCACGCCGCTGAAGCAGCGGTGCGAAGGTTCGCGCACGAAGCATTGCTCATTACCGCGCAAAGCGATCTCATCGCTAAGACGGTTGAGATCGCGCAGCGTAATATGCATTTGCAAGGGTGCGCATTCTACACCGCCCGCGACGGCCGGTACGTGCCCTTGCAATCGACCTTCGAGGTCGGTCCCTCGGTCAGTGAAAACGACTATGCGGTCCTCGGCATGCGCACGTGGCATAAGCCGGTCGAACTGCACGACATCGAAACGCAACTTCCCGGAGATCTGGCGCTCCCAATGACGGTCCGCGGGAGGCTCGCCGGCTTCTTGCTCTGCGGCGAGAAAAGTAGCCATGAAGCCTTCGCGCCCGACGAGCGCGAGGCGCTTGCGCTGCTGGCCCGTGACGCCGGAATCGCGCTGGATTCGCTGCGAATCAGCGCCCTCGAGCGCGCGGCCGGCGCAACCGGCGGGGGTGAGGTCGCGTTGTAGCCAAAGATATGACTATGACCCAGCAGCGCTTTACCCCGGAAATGACCGTCGACCAGGCCTTCAACGTGCACGCGGGCGCCCGGCGCGTTTTCGCGCGCTTTCATTTAGGTGGTTGTTCGAACTGCGCAATCAGCGAGACGCACACCATCGGCCAGATCAGCGAGGACTATGGCATCCCGTTGCCCATGCTGCTGGACGGTCTGAACGCGCTCTTCGATCAAGGCTCGCTGACGATCGGCGACAAGGTGCGCATCCCCGACGAGATTCGCAGCAAGATTCCGCAGCTTGCCAGCGTGCCGGAGATCGGCGAAGTCACCGGTGCTGAGAACGGCGCCTACACGGCGGAATTCGGCGAGGTGCGTTTACAAGGGCTCGCCGAGGATTTCATCCCGGTCGAAGCCACAGCCACAAAGGCTGGCTAAAGCGGTTTCCGCTCCGAGAAACCTTCATCAAGCGCGTGCCAATGTGACACGCGCGTTTCTCCGGCTTTCCAACACAGATAGATCGGCTCGCCGCTGCGCGTCGACGCAAAGTCGATCAGGCCGAGGTCGATATCTTTGACGATGCAGCCGAGGGATTCGATGCGATGGATCAGCCGCACGATCTCGCTCTTGAGTTCGCCGAAGCGTGGCACAGGAAACGGTGAGCGCAGTCCGGCCAAACGCGACGTACGAATTGACGGCGGCGGGACGCGCAACGCCGGATCGCTTTCAAGGAGCTTGATCGCAAGGTCGCGCCGCTTCTTCAACAACTCCTCAACGAGCGGCGTTAGCCGCGGGATGAGGGCGTTGGCCTTCTCGGGCGAAAAGAACTTCATGCGGCTGCAAGGCTCCCTCTGCCGGCCATGAGCACGGCGCGGATCGTCTTCGTCACCGGGCTCTCCGGCGCCGGGAAGAGCCAAGCGATCAAGACATTTGAAGACTTGGGCTTCCACTGCGTGGAACACCTGCCGCCGGCCGCACTGGACGCAACATTACGCGCGCTCGATGCGGCTCGTGTGGGCGACATCGCCATCAGCTTAAGCGAGCACGGCAATGCCCTGCTCGGTGACAGCCTTGTAGCGATAGAGACGACCGCTCGCACCCGCCCCGTCGATGTACTCTTTCTCGAAGCCCGTGACGATGCACTTGTGCGCCGCTTCAGCGAGACACGCCGGCGACATCCTTTTGCATCGAGTGGTTCGTTGCGTGAAGCGATCACCGCCGAACGCGAAGCGCTTTTACCCGTGCGCGAACGCGCCACGATGACGATCGACACGACCGCACTGAACCACGCGAGTCTCAAAGAACGTTTGTCGGCTGCATTCGCTCCCAACGAGCGCGCACGACTCACCGTGACCATCGTGCCGTTCGGCTTCAAATATGGCCTTCCGCTCGATCTGGATCTGCTCTTCGATGTGCGGTTTCTGCGAAACCCGAACTACATCGATGCATTGCAGCCACTCACCGGCGAAGATGAGGCAGTGGTGAAATTCATCGAGGCGGACCCGGCATGCGAGCCCTTCGTGGCGAAGCTCTGCGACATGGTGGATTTCCTCGTCCCACGGTACGTCGCCGAAGGTAAGGCCCGCGTGACCATCGGGATCGGTTGTACCGGCGGGCGTCACCGCTCCGTGTACATTGCAAATCGCCTCTACGACCATCTCGCGAAGGACGAGCGCCTTGCACTGGCCGTGGATCCGCGCGACTCGGGGCGATAGCATGGGCCGACGCGTCATGGCACCGCTGAAATGGCTGCTACCCGGGCTTGGAGTCAAGCGCTGGCTTGTCCTTATCATGCTCGGCGTCGTGCTCTTGCTCGACGGCGTGTATCGATGGGTCGTCGCCGAGGGCGGCGGTTTCCACGTCAATGAATTGATCGACGCCTTCGTCGATGACTTCTTCTCGCCCGCATACTTGACGTGGGTATTTATTATCGGCGGCGTCTTCGCGATTGTCTTCGGTATCGTGCAATGGTCGCGTTCGATGGTGAGCGCTGCGCGTCAAGGCGAACACGGTTTGCTCGATTCACTTCTGGGACGCCGGCTCGAATCCGGTTACAGCATCGTTGCCATCGGCGGCGGCACGGGACTCTCGACACTTTTGCGCGGCCTGAAGCGCCGGACGTCAAACCTCACGGCGATCGTCACCGTTAGCGACGACGGCGGCTCGTCCGGACGCTTGCAAAAAGAACTCGGCGTCTTGCCGCCGGGCGACGTGCGCAACTGTTTGGTCGCGCTCGCCGACGACGAAGCGCTCGTCACCGACCTCTTCCGCTATCGCTTCGAAGAAGGCGCCGGCCTGACCGGCCACTCGTTCGGGAACCTGTTTCTCGCCGCAATGAGCGGTATCACCGGCAGCTTTGATGCCGCGATCAAGGAATCGAGCCGCGTGCTCAACATCGTCGGCCGCGTGCTTCCGACAACCCTCTCCGTGAACCGGCTGTGCGCGGAGCTCGACAACGGCACGATCGTCGAAGGCGAGTCGAACATCCCCAAAGCACGCGGCACGATCAAGCGTGTGTTCTTCGAACCCGAGCACGCCGAGCCGCTCGACGAAGCGATCGAAGCGATTCGCAGTGCGGATGCCATCGTGCTCGGCCCCGGTTCGCTCTTCACCTCGATCTTGCCAAACTTTCTCGTCGATCGCATTACGGCCGAAGTCGCGAAAGCAAACGCGGTGAAGATCTACGTCTGCAACGTGATGACGCAGCCGGGCGAGACCGATCGCATGAGCGCAGCCGATCACGTGGAAGCGCTCTTCCGCAATGCCGGCGCGCGCGTGTGCGATTACGTCGTCGTCAACGACGAGCCGCCGCACAAGCTGTTGGTAACGTACGCCGAGGAGCGGCAGGAGCCGGTAACGCCGGACGTGGAGCACATCGCCGCGCTCGGGCTACGCCCGGTGCAAGCGCAAATGATCAGCGAGACGCAGACCGTGCGTCACGATGCGGACAAACTCGGAACGACGGTGATCGAGGTCATCCATCGCGCGGTAGCCGAACGCGCGACCTTTGTGAAGCCGGCGAGCGCCTACGTTAAGGCGCCGTCGTCGGCGCCTGCATTGCGACGCTAAGTTCGTACTGCTTTCCAGGCTCGACGTTGACGCTGGCACTGACATCGGCATAGCCGTTCGCCTTCACCACGTAATCTACGATGCCGCTCGGCACTTTGGCGATCAAGAATGTGCCATTTGCGTCGGTTGTCGTGGTCAACACGGTATCAACGATCACCGTAGCGCCGGCAATCGGCTTGTTCGTAACGGAGTCGATGACCGTACCGTGCAGCGGCGTGAATTGCGTCGCGGGCGGCAAGTCGCCGTTGTCGCACGCGGCGAGCATTATGGTAAGCACGACCGCGAGAGCACCTACGACCCTTCTCATACGCGGGAGGCTTCGCGTGGGAGGCCCGCTCTCCCCGGTTGCGGAAGCGCACGCCCATGTCCACGACCGCCCCCTCCGACCGGACCACCGGCCCGATTTACTGCGACACCGCGCTCGACGCAATCGGCAACACCCCACTCGTCAAGCTGAACAAAGTCACCGATGGCGCCGAGTGTTTGGTGTTGGCCAAAATCGAATATATGAATCCGGGAGGGAGCGTTAAAGACCGTCCGGCGATTGCGATGCTCGAGGAAGCCGAACACGCCGGCCTGCTCAAACCCGGCGGCACGATCGTCGAGCCGACGAGCGGCAATACCGGCTCGGGTCTTGCGATGGCGGCGGCGATTCGCGGTTATCGTTGCATACTCGTTATGCCCGACAAGATGGCGAAGGAGAAGATCGACCTGCTCAAGGCCTACGGCGCTGAGGTTGTCGTTACACCGACCAATGTGCCGAACGATTCCGCCGAGTCCTACTATGGCGTGGCCAACCGCCTTGCATCGGAAATTCCCGGCGCGTTTCAGCCCAATCAATTTCACAATCACCACAATCCTGAAGCGCACTACCATACAACGGGTCCCGAGGTTTGGCGTGACACGCGCGGCACGATCACGCACTTTGTCGCGGGCATCGGCACGGGCGGCACGATCTCCGGCACTGCGCGCTATTTAAAGGATCAAAATCCGAAGATTCATGTGGTCGGCGCCGATCCCGAGGGCTCGATCTACTCCGGTGACACGCCGCGCTCGTATGCGGTCGAAGGCATCGGCATGAGCTACCTGCCCGAAACCGTCGACATGAAAGTGATCGATGAGATGGTGCGCGTCTCGGATCGCGAGTCGTTCCTGATGGCGCGACGCATCACGCGCGAAGAGGGCTTGCTCGTCGGCGGATCGTCGGGTACGGCAGCCGTCGCTGCGGTGAAGCTCGCCAAGACGCTGCCGAAGGACGCGATCGTCGTCGTGCTCTTCCCGGATTCGGGTCGCGGCTACATGTCGAAGATCTTCAACGACGAGTGGATGATCGCCAACGGCTTCCTCTCCGAGGGCAAACGCAAAGCGACCGTCGGCGATGTGCTGCGCGGCAAGACGCCGATGCCGCCGATGATTACCGTGAAGCCGGACGACACGGTCAAGACCGCGCTCGATCTGTTACGCAAATACGAGATCTCGCAGCTCCCGGTTATGAATGGGCACGAGATCGTGGGCAGCGTCAACGACGTCGGCGTGATGCAGGCGGTCTTCGATCAGTCCGACATCCTCCATAAGCCCGTGAGCGATGTGATGGGACGGCCGTTCCCCGCGCTCGAACAGTACGAAGAGATCGATCGCGCCTACAAGCTGCTCACGCTGGCCAATCCGGCCGTCGTCATCACCGACGATGGCGAGGCGATCGGCGTACTCGCGCGGCAAGACATCATCAGCTTCCTTTCTATATCATGAAATTCAGCACACGAGCCATCCACGTCGGTCAGGAAGCCGATCCGACGACGGGCGCCACCATCGTGCCCATCTATCAAACGTCGACGTACACGCAAGATGCGGTCGGCGAACACAAGGGCTTCGACTACTCGCGCACGATCAATCCGACACGCCTCGCGCTCGAGAAGCAGCTTGCTTCACTCGAAGGCGGTGCGCACGGCTACGCATTCGCAAGCGGCATGGCGGCGACGGCAGCCGTCCTCAACCTGCTTTCGGCTGGAGATCACGCGGTCGTCACCGACGATCTGTACGGCGGCACCTACCGCCTCTTCACACGCGTGCTCGAACGCTACGGTCTCACGTTCACTTACGTCGACATGAGCGACATCGACGCGGTCCGCGCGGCGATTCGTCCGAACACCAAGCTCTTCTGGATCGAGACGCCGACCAATCCGCTGCTCAAACTCATCGATATTGCTGCGGTAGTTTCGCTGCGCAAACCCGGACAGGTCGTCGCCGTCGACAACACCTTTGCTACGCCGTACTTCCAGCAGCCGCTCGCGCTTGGCGCCGACGTCGTCGTCCATTCGACGACCAAGTATATCAGCGGCCACTCCGACGTCGTCGGCGGCGTTGCAATTACCAATGATGATGCGATCGCCGATGTGATCAAGTTCCATCAGAACGCGGTCGGCGGCGTACCGAGCCCGCACGACGCGTGGCTCACGATGCGCGGTGCCAAGACGCTTGCGCTGCGCATGCGGCAACACGAGCACAACGCGCAAGCCGTGGCCGAATTTCTCGATGCGCATCCCGAGGTGGAGCAGGTCTTTTATCCGGGGTTGCCCTCGCATCCGCAGCACGCGCTCGCAAAACGGCAGATGAGCGGCTTCGGCGGCATGGTCAGCTTCGTGCTCAAAGGTCCGCAATCGCGCGCGCTCGATTTTGCGCACCGCTTGCGTTTCTTCAGCTTGGCAGAGAGCCTCGGCGGCGTGGAGTCATTGATCTGTCATCCGGCGCGGATGACCCACGGCTCGATTCCTAAAGAGGATCGCGAACGGCGCGGCGTGACCGACGGGCTCTTGCGCCTTTCGGTCGGTATCGAAGACCTCGAAGATCTCCTGGACGATTTGCGGATCGCGTTAGAGGTCGCCGCGACCAATCGGGTAGCGGACGGCGCTCGCGTCTGAAAGCATACGGCGCGCTTCGGCATCGTTGAGATCGTTAATCGGCGCATTGAGGAGAATAACGACGCCGCGCTGTCCGTCGGCCCACATCAGTATGTAGAACTTCTGCACGTTGAACCCCGAACCGGTGGTCATCGCTTCGAAGATTGCGGGCATGCCATTCTTCAGTGCAATGTTCGCTTTGTCTTTAAACAGCGGCGTATCATACTGATCGCGTAGCTGGCCCTCGTACTGGCTTTGGAACGCGCTCACGTCGCCTTGGAAAAACTCTTGCTGAATCACGAGCCGGCGCAGATGGTCCTTTTGCGGATAAATCCATCCGGCGACCACCGTCGGATCATCGCCGAGTTTGCCCACGGGAATTTGCCGCTGACCAATCGGCTGGAATCCTTGGGGCGCATGGAAGTGCATCGCCGGATCGTCGTATGCCATCCAGTCCGAGGGCGTCGCTTGGGGCGCGGCTTCTTGCGCGAGCACTACACGCGGTGATGCAATAAGCGCCGCACATGCGAGCAGCGCGAGGGCGAAGCGGTTCATCTATTCCTTGTCGAGCACGCCGGCCAGGGCCGGGAGCGAGATTTCGTACCGGTATCCAACGTTGCGATGGTCGTCGTCGAACTCCTCGTGCCGCACCTCCAAACCGAGCTCTCGTATACGCTGGGTGACCAAGCGTGCTCCGATGTCCAGGCCGTATTCGTCCTTCCGGCCGCAGTCCAAATAACGTAATCGCAGTCGGCCCAGTTCGGCCGTGCGCCCGGCGACGCGTTCGACCGGATCGAACGCCCGCCAGCGTGCGAAAACGTCTTCGCGCAGCTCGCCGCTGTGCAGATCGAATGGCAGATCGACATCGAATGCTTTCGCCGACCGCGGCGAATAGGCGGCCGCGTAGCCCAGGATCTCCATCGTCACATACTCCGGCTGCGACCGCTTGTGCTCGCGCTCGAACACCTCGACGAATGTGGGGATGCTGAAATCGTGCTTTTCAAGCGTGCGTTGCACCGATGCAAACGCCGGAATAACCGCGTACGGGAAGTACGAATCACCGCTGTGCGACGCGAACGCGCCGAAGATGCCCGGATGCTCCATGACCAGGTGCATCGAGCCGAAACCGCCCGAGGACTTGCCAAGTACGGCGCGTCCGCCTTCGCGCGCAATCGTGCGGTACGATGCGTCGACGTGTGCGACAACGTCGCGCACGGTGTAGGTCGCGTAGTTGCCGTTATGGATCGAGTCGACGTATTGCGAACCGCCGAGGCGCGTGAACCCGTCGACGATGACCAGCAACGCCGCCGGCATGCGACCCTCGTGGATCAATCCATCGATCCACTGCACGACGTTGCGTTCCCACGGCCGTGCCGAGATCAGCGCCGCGGCATCGCCCGTGTACCCGTGCAACACATAGAGTACCGGATAGGCGCGCGAGCCCTGTGGATCGTAACCCGGCGGCGTGTAGACAATAACCGGACGTTCCGCCGCATCGCCGAGCGCATTGCCGGCGAGTGCCGCGCTCGTGATCCGATCGATGTGCAAACGCCCGCGCAGTCCAAGAAGCTCGCCATAGTCCATCGCAAGGGGCATTGCATGCGCAGACCCAACACCCTGCGCCATGCACCTCGTGTTTGTGCTTATCGCGCTGCTTTGGAATACGTGGAACACCTCGGCGATCGTACGCGACCGCGGAACACCCGTTTTTACCGTCGATGACCGGCCGTTCTATGTCTATGGCGCAGCCTTCTTCTACGAGCGCACCCCGGTCGCGCAGTGGCGCAGCGATCTTTTGCGCTATCGCGCGATGGGCATCAATACGATCGATCTGTATCTCATCTGGAACTGGCACGAGCCCGCCGCGCATACCGTCGACTTCGACGGCCACACCAACCCACAGCGCAACCTGCATAAGCTCTTCGCGTTGATTCACGAACTCGGCTTCAAAGTGATCGTGCGTCCCGGGCCGGTGATTCGTAACGAGTGGCGCAACGGCGGCTACCCGGATTGGCTACTCGAGAACCCAGCGTACAACATGCCGCTGCACGACATTCTCGAAGGCCGCTATCCCGCAACCGCGACGCTGCAGAACGCACATGCGGACGCGGCTGCCGATGAGTGGCTGCACAATCCCGTCCACCTGCACTACGCGTCGGCGTGGTTGCGCGGCGTGCTGACCGAGATCGCGCCGTGGTCGCACGACGTGATCGCGATCGCGCTCGACGACGATCAAGGCGCCTACCTCGACAACGACACCTATCCTGCGCCGCATTGGCACCGGTATATGAACTGGTTGAAGGCGCAAGTGCAAGCGACGGTCGGGACGCGCGTGCCGCTGTTCATCAACACCTATCAGATGAAGGTCACGGCTTCGGCGCCCGTTTGGGCGTGGGGCAATTGGTATCAAAGCGACACGTACCGCATCGGCGATCACGATATCGCGCAGCTCGCGCTCTCGTTTGGACTGTTACAGACGCAAACCGGCGTGCCGGTAATGTCGAGCGAGTTTCAAGCCGGCTGGCTGCAAGGCGCCAATGAGACAACACCGCGCGCGGCGGCGCCCGAGAACACGACGATCGCGCTGCACAAGATGCTGCAGATGGGCGTGCGGGGCGTCGTGAACTTTCCGGTGCAAGATACGCACAACCCGGCCGGCTACGAAGCGCCGTGGGCGAATTGGTTCTACGACTGGGACGCCGCACTCGACGTCGACGGCAATCCATCGCCGCGGTACGCGCCAACCGCAGCTTTCGGCGCGCTCGTCGAGCGCTACGGGCCGCTGCTCGCAACGATGCAGCCGTTAGCCGATCGTGCGATCGCGTGGCGTGGCGACGCCGACGCAACGATCGCGCAATTGCAACAGTGTCACGCACTCGCGTTGACATGCCGCGTCTACGACCCGCGCTATCAGCAGATGCCGAAGGTAAGCGGTCACTCGAGTACGGGCGGATTGCGCGATGCGGCGCTGCTCGTTGCGCCGGATCAGCGTCGCGCAATCCTCGATATCTTCAATCCGGATCTCGGCGAGCGCGACACCGCGCGCACGAGCGTCATGGTCGGCAGCACGCGTTACGCAATTGCGCCACTGCATCTCGCGCCGGGCAGCGCCGTCGACATTCCGCTCGGCTTCACGCCACCGCCGGCTCCGATCGTGAAGCCGTTGCCGCATGCGACACCACTGCCAATTGCATGGCGCAAGGTTCCCGCGAACAGCGCCATCGCGTACGAACTTGACGTCTTCCACGACGAGATGCCCACCTATGTGCTGGACAATGGGATCGTGCGCATCGTGATCTCGGCGAATGCCGGTGCGCGTTCGTTCATCTACGAGGACGAGCGAACGCGCCAGAATTACTTCAATACGATCGGCGGCCTGCGCGACGACGTGCCGAATCCCCCGCCGCCGTCATCGCGCGATTATATCGCGGCGTACACGCACCCGAAGCCGGCCGGTACGTTCAATCGGTCGTACCGGTGCCACGTCGATGCCAGCGGGACGCGCGCACAACTGACGTGCAGCTACACCGCGCCCGACTTCGGGCCCGATCCGATTACCTTTACAAAACAGATTGTGCTTACACCGGGGACCGATGCGTTCGACGTCGAGGTGCGCGTTACGGGAGAACCGCTACGTACGCTGCGCGTTACACCGCAAAACGCGGCTACTGCAACATGGCCGTACGATAGTACTCCTCGCCCGTCCCCGCGTTCGTGAAATGATGAAAGTGATCGAGCACTTCCGTAACCGTGCCGTGTCCCGACACAAAAAGCACGCGACCGCCGTACACCCGATCGATGCGCACGATCGTCCATAGTCCGGGAAGCGCCTGACCGAACGTCTCGGTTATCGTCGCGCTGTTGGCACGATCGGGCAGTACGTACGGCGTGTAGGTGAGTTCCATCACGTGCCCGGTTGCTTCGTCGACGCGCATCGTGCCTACACCGTGCTGATCGTCGCGCATGAGGCTCGTGAAATAGACGTCGATCTCGCCTGCGTCGCAAATGCACGGAACGATGGAGTATTGGTAGTCGGCGATGTAGCTCCGATCGAAGGGCTGCTTGAAGACCCCCACGCCGCGCTCGAGATCTTCATTATTCGCGGTCTCGCGCTTCGCGACGTCATTTGGCGCCAGCGCGTGTCCCTTCTCCTCGATTTGCAGATAGTGGATGTGCGTGTATTCACCATCGATCATCAACATGATCGCGTCGCTGCTCTGCGTAAAGCGCGCCGGGCCGGCTTCAGCCGAAATGACAATGTGCCGCTCATGCACGGTCACGCCCGAATTCTCGAGCGCTGCCGTTCGTGCAGCTTGTTGCACGACCGCTGGAATGCTGCTCGTGAGCGCGCTCGCGCAAGCCGGCGCGCTGAGCGCACAGGTCGTTAGCAAGCAAAGCAATATACGGAGCCGCATTGAGAGCCCAATTGTACCCCCAAAAGGGGCTTTGGTCCTATCCGGGCATTCCCAGGATCAGCGCCGAGAGTCCCGAATCCCGCCCGGTCATCCTGAGGTGCGAGCCGAAGGCGAGCCTCGAAGGACATGGGGGAATGGCGGAACGGCAGACGCAGCCGCCTCAAAAGCGGCCGGGGCAACTCGTGTGGGTTCAAATCCCACTTTCCCCATGAATAGTTTGGAAAGAAAAGCCCTAGAATATGGGGCTTTTTATTTTGCGCCGCGAGATGGTCGCATAACGTTTCGCTGTGATGCGTTTCGCTGCGATCTTAGGAAAACGCCTCGACGGGAGAGAGTAGAAGTCTGAACGGCGCGTGCGGTGCAGCAGGGAGCCGTACCTCAACGATCACGCATGTGACGCCCTTAATCTCGCCGACCCGCATGCTATTTGCCGGATCGGCTCGCTTTAGAAACCTGGCCAGAACGTCGCGCGCCATGCTGTTCGGAGCGCTGCCCTTTTCCGGGAACAACCTGGCGAGGGCGTCGCCCGCTCTAATTCGACCAACTACGTGAGGTTTGTCCGCTAAGTTAATGCCGCCGCCTACGGCGAAGATTGCAGCGTTCTGCGGAGACTGCAGCGCAACGAATACTTCATCGTTCGGGGCTGCCGCCCAGACGGCAAGTTGTTCTTCCGCTGTCATGGGGAAATCGTTCGTCACGATGATGCCAACTTCCGGGGCGGTCGAGCTCTTCCACGCTGCTCCTTTTTTCCGGAGCCCACCGTCCCTAGGCTGTCCGAACCACCCAGGATCAAGCAGTGTTGGACACGCCAAGGCAAGAAGAAACGCCCGGTAGTTCCGAGCGTTTCGACCTTACTAGTCCTACTAAGGGCTGGTGGATGGCTGTTCAAATCTCACTTTCCCCACCATGAACCTAGAATGATTGACATCCGCGATGAAGGTCCACGCGATCGGGAAGCGGTCTACAAGGTCGTTTCGTCTGCTTTTGGTCAATCGGCTGAAGCTGAACTCGTAAACGAACTGCACGAAGCCGCCGACAGTGTCGTCTCGCTGGTCGCCGAGGAAGACGGCAGAATTGTCGGTCATGTTCTGCTATCCAGAATGGACGCTTCATTTCCAGCATTGGCGCTCGCTCCCGTGTCGGTCATTCCCACGCGACAGCGGTGCGGTATTGGTTCGGCCCTAGTTAAAAGCGCTGTGAACCGCGCTCGAAGCGAAGGCTGGGCGGCTATCTTCGTTCTCGGCGATCCGAACTATTATGAACGGTTCGGCTTTGACCGCGAGGCCGCCGCAGTTTTCACGTCGCCATATGCCGGAATCCATTTCATGATGCTCAAGCTATCCAATTCACTCCCGGCTTCAAGCGGCAAGCTGCGCCACGCGCCGGCGTTCGCCGCTCTGGATTAGCTTCGCTCGCGCTCTCATTAGCGCGCCTGGCTCATCACTTCCGCAATTGCGGAAGCGACGACCGCCGGCCGGTCCTCTTGAATGCTGTGTCCGGACTGCGTCACGACGAAGTTCACACCGACTGACGACAGCTGCGCAACGCGATCGTGCCCGGCTGTCCAAACTCGATCGACCGCCGTCATTTCGGCCGATGGCAATGATGGACCAACGTCGTTCGCCGCCGTCAACACGATGAGCGGCATGGCGCCGTAGTTACGCTGTTCTTTGATGTCCTCGGCAGAGTCTACCGCGCCGGAGGCTGCGTCTTCCGAGCCAAGGTCCAGCCAGAAGGCGGGGCGGCGTATTTGCGCGATCTCCACGTGCAGCCGCTCGCAGAAGGCGACGCCGTTCTGTGCGCACTGCGCTTTCGCGAGCGCATCCGCATGCGCTGGGAATCCGCAGAGCGCGTATTTGTCGGCGCCGGTGGTTAAATCGCCGTGCAACGCCGCCTCATAACAGACGTGGTACGCGTCGGGCGCCGCCGCGTCGTTGTGTTTCATGGTAGGGGAGACCGCATCGAGTGCTTGTGTCTGATTTGGAAACGACGGATCCACAAGCACCATGCCGGCGACATCGTGTGGGTAGCGATCGGCGTACAGCGGCGCATACAGACCCGCTACAGAGTGTCCGACGAGGATGTACGGAGCGTGAAGGCCTGCGTTCTGCAAGAGCGCATGGAGATCGGTGACCATTGCGTTTGCGTCACGCGGAAGCGGTCCCCCGTCGCTGAAACCCATACCTGCGCGGTCGAACGAACAGACGCGAGTAAATTTCGCGACCATCGGCTGCACTTTGCGCCAGGTGAACATGTCGTTGCCTTCTCCGGCGTCGAGCACAACCGTCGGAGATCCTTGGCCCGTGCAATAGAGATTCAGTCTGTGGCCGCCGACGTCCACCATTCGTTGCGGATGCAAATATGGCGCGACTTCCGCCTGCGTAAGGACGGAGGCAACAGCGACTCCGCCGCACAAGGCGATGAACACCACTGCAAAGGGCAGGAATATGGGCTTCTTCATGAACGCGCACGTTCGGTTCAAACCCCACTTCCCCCACCGCTCGCTACTTTACCGCGACTCGACGCGGACCACAGATGTGACCCCATTCGGTTAGGAACTCCCAAAGGAGCCGATCAGCTGGTCCACGATCGAGCGTGTAGCTAAGCCGTTTCCGGCACTCGGCATGACCGCCGTCATGTACGACCGCGACCGCATCGTCTTCACAGAACTTATCGCTTGGAAACGGTTCGAGAAAGAGGCGCACCGGCTGCTTTGGATCACTGCTCGTATAGAGCGCCCATTGTTCGACTACTTGCACTCTGCTTGCGATCGCAGCTCCGGCGCTCAGCGCGAGCAGCGCAATTACAACGACGAAGCGTTTGCGAAGCATCATTGCACCACGATCTTGGCCATCATGCCGCCGTCCTCGTGCTCGAGGATGTGGCAGTGATAGACGAACGTGCCTTTCACTACCGGGTCGCGCAGATCCACGAGTAGCGTCACGGTTCCCGGCTGCTGCGTACCGCTGCCGGGATATTCGTACGGCACGTTGACCGTGTCGACCCAGTTCTGCTGACTCTGCGGCACGCCATTGATCGCTTGCACCAAGAAGTGCACTTGATGCAGGTGGAACGCGTGCACCTCGCCGGTTTGGTTGCTCACCGTCCACTGCTCGACGGTGCCGCTCTGCGCAACGACTTGTGGCGCCGCGGTCGGCGAATACGCTAGCCCATTGATGAAGAAGTGATTGGTGACAACGTTTTCGCTGAACACGATTTGCCGCTGTGCCGCCGGCGCAGGCGGTGCTTCGCCAATATAAGGTGACATCTGGATGGGCTTCTTGAGCGGCCGCATCTCGGCTTTAGCAATCGCGCTCGTGCTGGCGCCATCCGGCTGCAATTGCGCGAGCGTCACCGCGGGATCGGGATCGCCGTCGGGACCCGAATCAAAGCAGGCCGATTGCAACGTCGTACCGCCCTGTTTGCCGGTCACAATGAACTCGGCACGACCGGCCGGCGGAATGACGACATGCGCAACGTTGAGTACGTGCGGATTGCCCGGCAACGTATCGAGCGGATAGCCGTCTTGGGCTACGAGTCCGAGTTGCTGGCCCGGCACGTTGAGATCGAAGTAACGGTCGGCCGATGCGTTGACCACGCGGAAGAATTGCTGCTCGCCCGCATTGATGCCGATCGTCGGTTGAATCAAGCCGTTGACCGTCACGTGACGCCCTTCTTCACCACGGCACGGATCGTATGCCACCGCATCTAGTGTGTGCGCGCTACCCTGCACGGCGAGCCGCCGCGTGCGGCCAAGCGTCTTGTAGTCCGGCGTATCTTGCGGATCCTCGAGCAGCAGTATGCGCTGGCGCATGAAGCCGACCGCCGCATCGTGTTGTTCGATGCCGTCGACGATGATCGCGCCGGCCATGCCGCTCTCGACCTGCCAGTTGCTCTCGCCGTGCGGATGGGGATGGTACCAATAGAGCCCCGACGGTTCGTCGCTCGGAATCGGTACGCTATAGTGCAAGGTTTGACCCGGCATCGCGATTGTGTCGATCACTTCATCGGCCGGCGCATTGGGTGAAACGGTCATCCCGTGAAAATGCAGGTTCGTCGTGTTCGGTGGCACGGTCGAGATCGGCAGATTGTTGGTGTACGTGATCTGGATCGTATCGCCCGGATTCACCTCGATTGTCGGCGCGACAAAGCCACCGTTGTACTCGAACCCCGGCGCGTTTGTGGCGGGATTGATTGCCGCCGCAAGTTGGACGGAAGCAACCCCGTTGACGCTTTGCACCACCGGCGGTTCGGCAAAGCTTCCCGGCGCTGCCGTCGGATACGTCGGTGGGCCGGTACCGCTTCCGCCGCCGGCGCAGCCGACAAGCAATGCTAAAACAACGAGTCGCGTCTTCATGTTACTTCGCCCGAATATCGAGCGTGATGTCGACGTTGCCGCCAATCACCGGATCCAGCCGCGTGGTCGCCATGCCGAACGCGTGGCGATCGATCGTGCCCGTCGCGTGGTAGACGGGGTGCACGGGATCACCGCTTGCAACCACCACGAGATGCTCCGGCTGCGTCACGCCATGCATCGTCAAGTCGCCGTCCATCGTAAAGCCGTTGGCGGTCGGTGTGATCTTCGTGCTGGTGAACGTCCACGTTGGAAATTTCGGCGTATCGAACCAATCCGGCGTCTGCATTGCCGCGTCGCGGTCGGGCTCGTCGGTGTGAAACTTCTTCGGATCGAGCACCGCGGTGACGCTCGTCGGCACGAGTGAGCCGTCCGGTAGATCGATCGTCCCGCTCACGATCGGCACCGTGCCGGTCACGTGCTCGACGAAGATATGCTGGACCGAAAACGTTACGGTCGATTTCGCGGGATCGATGGCGAGCAGTGCTGCAAGTGCGAGATGTAGCATGACGCTAGTACCCGATGGTGAACTGCAGGTTCATTGTGTTCGTCGTGTAGGGGACGTGCTCGATCACATCTTCAAGCGTGAAGCGTGAGTTGTGCGACGGGCCGTAGCCGAGCAGCAGCACGCCGTCGCGCTCGAAGCCATTATTGGGATCGTTCGTGCCTTCGTAGCGCGCCAGCGCGAACCAACGCGGCGCCCATGCATAACGCAACTGCGTGAACCCGCCGCTGGACGGGTAGCCAATGCCGTTGAAGCTGGAGTCCCAGCCGGTCTGGATCAGGTTTTCGCTGGTCCATTTTCCGGAGTTGAACACGACCGCGTAACCTTGCCGCACGAAGCGATCGAGCAGGTTTGCAACATCAGGCCGTTCGCCTTCGTAATGATAATACGTCAGCGCGACCGGTCCGATCACATCCTGAATATTTTCCATCCAATCCTCACCGGTGGTCAGCAGACCGCTTTGACGGTCGTGTCCGGGCCCCGTGAAGATGCGCGCTGACAAGCCTTGCAAGGTGTTGCCGACGGTCGCGTTCACACCGAGCTTCGGCGTGAAAAAATCGAACGGGTTATTGCCGACCTGCTGCACGTAGACACCGTAATCTTGGTAGGTTTCGCGGAACGTTTCAGGATCGACCGGGAGCGGCAACGTGTACATCCCCGCCTGAACGTACAGCGGAATCTTGGCGCTCCACGGATTGAGCCGATCGTTGACCCAGGCATCGCGCAAGAGCCCGTGCTCGCCGCCGTCGACGGCATATTGCTCGACGAAGAAGCTCGCGCGCGTCCCGATCGCGCCGGCCGTGAACAGCTCGACCTCGTCGACGATCGCCTTGGGCAGGCCCTGCCCGTTGACGCCGTCGCCCTGATTCTCGCTCGAATCGAGCAGGTTGGCCTTCATCGAAAGCGGGACGGCCGGTCCAGGCTGGATCCCCGGAATGCGGTCGCCGCTGGCCAGAAAGTGCGCCCCGAAGTCGTTGAGGTGGGGGATGACCGTGTGGCACTTCTGACACGTCACTCCGTATTGGTGCGCGAAGAGTGGGATTGCCAACAGCAAGCCGATTAGGTTCACCTTGGCATGGTATTAGGCATGCCTAAGAGTGTCAAGCGGGTAAGCGGGTAAGTAGGCGCTATGGGAAGTGCAGGTCGCGTCCGGGCCGGTTCCGGGCTCGTAACGCTTGGCGTCGTCTTTATGGCCTTTGGCGCGGGCGGCTTTCTCGGTTTTGTGGTCGGACGCAGTCCCGTGTTTGCCGCAACACCGCAAGACAGCCCGCTGCTCAAACTCACTGAGCGGCACGCGAACGAGGCTGAGTATCTCGCGCAACGTGCGATCCTCGGGATCAGCCGGTTGCGGAAAAGGCGCTAGACTTTAGCTCCGCGCCCGGTGATTAGGTTGATGATCAAGAGCACGACGCAAACAACGAGAATGATATGGATCAACCCGCCGCCGATATGCAATATGAGCCCGAGTAACCAGAGCACGAACAGAATAACGATCAAGGTCCAGATGATACCTACAAGTCCAGCCATGCATTGCTCCTTCCCAGAAAAAACGCGCGCCAATCTATCGCGCGATCACGCTTAGCACCACGTCCTCGGTCGGACCTTTCGTACGATGGAGCGCACCATCCAAAAAAGCGGATGGAATCGCGGGATGAATGTACGACTTGCGACACACGGCAACGGTGTTGCCGAGCCGGTCAGCGACGGCTTCAATCGCCTTGGTGACGCACTTTGCCGCCGCGCGCTCCGTTGAAGGCACATCGATCTTCCGCAAGAAGGCGCAGCACGATACCGTCCCGCCCCACGTACGGTAATCTTTGGCAGTAAAGTCGTTCCCAGCGATCGAGTGTATGTACGCGTTTACATCCGCAGAACCAATGTGTCTGATCGCGCCCGAATCGTCCCGATACTCGAAAAGCCGCTGCCCGGGGAGGTCTTGGCACGCGCGAATCACTTTCGCGACGCGATGATCGTGCATCGCGACCTCGTGGTGCACGCCGCTCTTCCCGCGAAAACGAAAGAGCACGTTGTCTCCGTGCGTGACGACGTGCTTGTCTTCGAGGGTGGTTAGCCCGTAGGAATGGTTCTCTTTTGCGTACTCGTCGTTGCCGACGCGGATAAGGACGTGCTCCAACAAATACACAATCGTTGCGAGAACTTTCTCGTGCGTCAGCTCTTTACGTTCGAGGTCGGTGCTGACGTGCCAGCGCATGTGCGGCAGCGCGCGACCGAAATCGCCCATGCGATGGTACTTCGTCTCAGAGCGTACGCTCGTCCATGCGGGATGATAGCGATACTGCTTACGCCCCTTCGCGTCGCGCCCGGTTGCTTGCAAGTAGCTCTCGGGATCAACCGAGATCCACACATCGTGATACGCGGGCGGAATGGCGAGCGCACGAATGCGCGCCACATCACGCTCTGACGGGCTACGTCCCGCGGGCGTCTCGTAGCGAAAGCCCTTGCCCGACCGGATGCGACGAATCCCCGGCTCGGCGTCGGTACTAAAGTGCAGCTTCACACCACGATTTTAGCCCAGCCAAGGCCAAAATTGAGCATCGACAGAACATGCAGGCAAACCATGGCGACCCTTGGACTCAACCCTCGTTCCTTTACGCCCGGAGCCCTCCGCGGCACGATCCGCGTCCCCGGCGACAAATCCATTTCGCACCGCGCCCTGATGCTGGGCGCAGCTGCGCCCCGGCCGCTCGCGATTGCCAACCTCAATCCCGGTCGCGACGTGCGCGCAACGATGGAAGCACTGATCGCGCTCGGCGCGCGCGTCGAAGGCACCGGCGACATGGTAACGATCCACGCAACGCGATTGCGCGAACCGATGGCCGCGCTCGATTGCATGAACTCGGGCTCGACCGCGCGCATGCTGCTGGGCGTCTGTGCCGGCGCCGACATTCGGGCTGACTTCGACGGCGACGACTCATTGCGCCGGCGCCCGATGGAACCGGTTGCCGCGCAACTGCGCGCGTTCGGCGCCAACATTACGACGACGGACGGCAAACTGCCGCTGCGTATCGACGGCACGCCGGAGATCGAGACGCACCGTTTCATCTTGCTCACGCCCTCGGCGCAAGTGAAATCAGCCTTGCTCCTCGCCGGCCTCTTCGCCAACACGCCGATCGACATCTCCGCCGATCGCGGCTCGCGCGATCACACCGAGCGCATGCTAAAGTATCTCGGCGCAGACATCACGTGGGACGGCAGCACGATCGTGCTGCGCAGCGGTCTCACCAATGCGAATCCCGTTACCGTGTGCGGAGATTTTTCGGCCGCAGCGTTCTTCATCGTCGCGGCTACGGTTGCGCCGGGCAGCGACCTTACCATCGAAGGTGTCGGCGTCAATCCGACGCGCACCGGATTGCTCGACGCATTGTTGCAGATGGGCGCACATATTGAACTGCGCAATCCGCGCGAGATCGCCGGCGAACCGGTTGCCGATCTGCACGTGAAACATGCCCAGTTGCGTGGGATCACGATCGGACCGGACGTCGCGCTTCGCGCAATCGACGAGATTCCGGTGCTGGCGGTCGCAGCCGCCTTTGCGGAAGGCACCACGAAGATCACCGGCGTGCGCGAATTGCGCACGAAAGAGTCGGATCGCGTCGCGGCCATCGAACGGCTCCTAAATGCCGTGGCCATCGCTGTCGAAACCTCACCTAACGGGCTGAGCATCGCCGGCGCGCGACCGCGCGGCAACGGCGCGGTGATCGATACGCACGACGACCATCGCATCGCCATGGCGGCGGCCACCCTCGCTGCAGGTGCCGGTCCCTTACAGATCGACAGCGATGCCAGCATCGACGTCAGTTTCCCCGCATTTCTCGAAACCTTAGGGAGCGTACAAGGCGCGTGAACGAGCAACCGGTCTATACGGCAGACGAATTCGCAACCGAAGCGCACTATCTCGATACGCTCGTCTGGGAATCGATTGTCGTGCTTCCCAAGGCCAAGGTCCTGATGTGCGGCTACGGCCCTGACGGAACGTACGTCCAGCACGCCATCGACAGCGGCGCCAACGTTACGGTGATCGAGCATCGGCAAGAGCCGATCAACCAGTTCAACAAGCTGGATGCCAAGCTGCTGCGCGGCAGCACGTCGGTGATTCCGGCAAAAGACAACAGCTTCGATCTCGCGATAGCCTATCACTATTTGCACGAAATCGATCCATTCTTCCACACGCAAGTGCTCTCCGAACTTGCGCGCGTTGCCAATCGCGTGGCGGTAGTTGAACCGGCACCACCGGGGGATCCGCTTGGCAAGCGCATCGCGCTGCTCTACTCGCAAGCTAAACGCGAACTTGGACAGTTCGAGTACTATCAGCCGCTGGAGTATTGGAAGAAACTCTTACAGGGCGTAAAAGCCGACGTCTCGCAACACGTCTTTGCATTCGCAAAGGTGCCGCCGCGGCATTACCTCGTCGACACGGTGAACCTGTTGCTCGATACGATCGAGGTCGAAGAGGCGCCGCGCGAATACATGAACGAATTGCGCCAGATCGCGCAGCGTTCCGATGCGCAATTGCTACCGCCGCCGCGTTACGTGCTCGTCGGCGCTGCCGTCGGCGACTTGCTCGTACCAAGTTTCACGCCGCGCTTGCCGCAACGTCCATCGTTGCCGCCACCGCAAAACGCACCCGCAGCGGCGCAAACAGGTCGCCGTCGTGGGAAAGGTCCGGAGGTCAGTGCGGACGCGGGCTATGAGATGCCGCCGGTTGATGCAGGGCCGAAAATGATCACACCGCCGGACACGATCGAGACGGCACCGGCGCCCGCCGCCGCGCCGCCGCCAAAACC
>JBAUEZ010000063.1:0-10185 GCA_049678885.1 Candidatus Aquilonibacter sp.
GGTTTGATCCGCACGACCTATCCGTCGCTCGATGCGCTGCGCCGTTTACCCATCCGGCCGGCCGACATCGTCGTGATTCTGGGGGCGCTCGCGCTCATCTTTGCGCTGGCCCGCATCGGCTCGGGCACGGCCGTTGCGTTCGTGCCGCAGAAACACCTCGTACCGCAGATAAGCTTGGATCCGCGCGATCTACCGTACTACGCGGCGAGATCGGTACTGCGCATGTTCGTTGCGCTGTTTTGCTCGGTACTGTTCACGTTTGCCTATGGCTACGCCGCCGCACACAGCCGGCGCGCTGAGCGGGTGCTAATCCCGCTGCTCGACATCTTGCAATCGGTGCCGGTGTTAGGCTTCCTCACGATCACCGCGACCGGGTTCATCGCGCTTTTCCCGGGCAGCCTTCTTGGCCTGGAGTTTGCCTCGATCTTTGCGATCTTCACCGCGCAGGCGTGGAACATGACGTTCTCGTTCTACCAATCACTACGCTCGATTCCCAAGGAGCTCGATGAAGCCGCATCGCTGTATGGCCTTTCGTCGTGGGAGCGTTTCACCAAGATCGAGATTCCGTCGGGCATGGTGGGCCTGGTATGGAATGGCATGATGAGCTTTGGCGGCAGCTGGTTCTTCCTCGCCGCAAGCGAAGCGATCACCGTCGGCAATCAGAACTACACGTTGCCGGGCGTCGGTTCATATGTGGCAACAGCCGTGCTTGCAAAGAACATTCCGGCGTTGATCTGGGCTTCGATTACGATTGCAATCGTGATCGTCGTTGTCGATCAACTCTTCTGGCGGCCGGTGGTGGCGTGGTCCGACCGCTTTCGTTACGAGCAGAGTGCAGCGGCGGTTCCCCCGAGTTCGTGGGTCTACGACATCATTCGCGCGGCGCATCTTCCCGCGCTGCTCGTGCGCGCCTGGGCCCCCATCGGCGAGCTATTCAACCGTCTGTTCTCGCGGATCACCGCTGCACCGACGACGCATCGCAGAGGATCCCAGGATACAGTCGGCTATCGCATTTACAACATCGCCGTGCCGCTGGCTATCCTCGGTATCGTTGCCTACATCGCCTATTTCCTGATCAGCATGAAGGTCGTTGGCGACATTCCGCACGTCTTTGTGCTGGGCTTCTTTACGATGCTTCGGGTGCTCATCTTGATCGCGTTCTCGACACTGGTGTGGGTGCCGCTCGGCGTGGCGATCGGCTTTAATCCGCGCCTGGCACGTGCATTGCAGCCGGTCGTGCAATTTCTTGCATCTTTTCCGGCGAACATCGTGTTTCCGTTTGCGACGCTGGCGTTCATCACGTTTCACGTCCCGATCAACTGGGGCTGCATCGTGTTGATGGCGCTCGGTGCGCAGTGGTACGTGCTCTTCAACACGATCGCGGGTGCGCAGAGCGTGCCGACCGAACTGCGCGAGATGACTTCCGACCTCGAAGTAACCGGCTGGTTGCGCTGGAAGCGCTTTATCATTCCTGGTATTTTCTCGTCATGGGTGACCGGTGCGATTACGGCAAGCGGCGGGGCGTGGAACGCGTCGATCGTCTCCGAAGTCGTCACCTGGGGTAACACGACGCTCACCGCAGCGGGCCTTGGTGCCTATATCACTGAGGCGACGGCGAAGGGTGATGGTGGGCGCGAGGCGCTCGGTATCGTGGTGATGAGTATCTTCGTGGTCGTCGTCAATCGACTGTTATGGCGGCGGCTCTACGACTATGCGAAAGTACGGTTTGCACTATGAGCAACACACTAATTACTTGCACCAACGTGACGAAACGCTTTCCGCTACCCGGCGGCAAAGGTGAGTTCAATGCGGTCGAAGGCATCACGCTCGAGATTTCGCGCGGTGAGGTGCTTGCGCTGCTGGGACGCAGCGGCAGCGGCAAGAGCACGCTCTTGCGCATGATGGCCGGTTTGATTCCGCCGAGCGAAGGCACGATCACGAGCAACGGCACGATCCTGCACGGCGCCAATCCGGACGTTTCGATGGTGTTTCAAAGCTTTGCGCTCTTGCCATGGCTGACGGTGTTGGAGAACGTCGAACTCGGACTCGAGGCGCGCAGCGTCAACCGCGCCAGCCGCGTGCGGCGCTCGCTACGCGTGATTGATCTCGTCGGGCTTGATGGGTTCGAAGGCGCGTACCCGAAAGAGCTGTCTGGCGGGATGAAGCAGCGCGTCGGCTACGCGCGCGCGCTCGCTGTGGAACCCAAGGTGCTGTTCATGGATGAGCCGTTCAGCGCGCTCGACGTGCTGACCGCCGAGAACCTGCGCGGCGAGATCGACGACCTGTGGAATGCGGGTACGTTTCCATCGCAGAGCATCCTGCTCGTAACGCACAACATCGAAGAGGCCGTGATACTCGCCGACCGCGTCATCGTGCTCGGCTCCAACCCCGGACATATCCGCGGCGAAGTGAAGATCGATCTCCCGCGCCCACACGATCGCAATGACGAGCACTTCAAAGAGCTTGTCGACCACCTCTATCAGGTGATGACCAATCCCGAAGCCGATGTTGGACGGACCGCTGCGATCGCGTCGCCGGGCGCGCAGACCAAACCGAGTTCGCCATTCTCGAAAGCGCTTCCACACGTGCGCGTCGGTAGCGTCAGCGGTCTACTCGAACTTCTCGCCGAGGAGGCGGGAACGGGTCAAGACATTGCCGAGCTCGCCGAGGGTCTCGCCGTAACCGTTGACGATCTGCTCTCCGTGCTCGAGGCGGCGACATTGTTGGATTTCGTCACGGTGGCCGATGGCGACGTCGCACTGACCGAAATGGGACGTGACTTTGCGACCACGACGATCCTGCGTAGCAAAGAAGTCTTTCGCGAGCAACTCCTTTCGCGCCTGCCGATCTTCAATTCGATCGTCAAGACGCTGAGCATGCGCAAGAATCGAACGATGCCGGCCGACTTCTTTCTAGATCTCTGGGACGAGTATTTCCCTGAAGAAGAAGTGCAGCGGCAGCTCGCAACCGCCGTCGACTGGGGGCGCTACGCTGAACTCTTCGAATATGACACGATCGAGAAGGTCTTTACGCTGCACGAAGAGGCCCCGGAGGAAATCGGCGCCACTGCCTAGTTTTAAGGAACCTCTGAAGGGGTCCATGTCCCCATCGTTTATTCGACAAGGCTGCCAGATGCGAGAAGAGAGCGAAGGAGCATACTGAAAGGGTCTGTGACTGAGCGCTTGACGACGCAGATGGCACCCTTGTCAATAAACCCAATGGGCCGCGCAATTTTCGGCGCAGATTTTCGTTGCGGCCTCGGTCACAGAGCGCCTTGCTATGCTTCCTCGGCCGCGTCTAAATCTGCGCCGAAAATTAGCGCTGCGATGGGGGCAGCGACTCCTTCAGAGGTTCCTAAGTCGTGAAGCTGTGGCAAATTGTGGCGCTGGTTCTCGCCGGCGTCGCCTACGATCTCATCCAGCCGGGGGCCCTTACGTACGCGTTCGGGCACGCAACGCTCTACGTCTTATTACCCGCGTTGCTCTTCGAGGCGTCGTGGAATTTGCGCTACCGCGCGATGGTGCGTAGTTGGCGCGCGATCGTGACGCTTGCCGTGCCGGGAGTCGTCCTCACGGCGCTGCTCATCGCCGGCGCGCTGGCGGTCGTGCAAGTACCGCTGCGCATCGGGTTGCTGACCGGCGCGATTCTCTCGGCGACCGATCCGATCGCGGTCATTGCGGTGTTCCGGCGTTTGCGTGTTCCCGCTTTGCTGAGCACAATCGTCGAGAGCGAGTCGCTCTTCAACGATGCAGTGGCAGTCGCGCTCTATCGCGCGGTGCTTTTGGTCGTCCTGAGCGCGTCGGTCGAGGCCTCCGATGTTGTGCGCATCTCGCTTATCGCGATCGCGGGGGCAGCGGGCGGCATCGCGATCGGTGTTGCTCTGGCCTTCTTTGTCGCAGCGCTGCTACGGAATAGGGGCAGTGTGCGGTTGCAAATCGTTGCGACGATTGTATGCGCATACGCAACGTATTTTGTGGCAGACTACCTCCACTGTTCCGGCATCTTCGCGACGATCGCGGGTGGAATCGCTTTGCGGTGGTTCGAGCGGCGCTGGATCAGTCTGCGCGTCGCGGAAGACGTGAATCGCTTCTGGGACGTCGGCGCACTCGTCGCGAACGCGCTGGTGTTTTTCCTGGTCGGGGCAGCACTCGACGTCGTGATCGTCGTGCGAGACCCGGGATTTGTGATTGCGACGCTCGTCGGTGTCGCCCTGGCGCGCGTCGCGGTTTCGGCGCTCCTGCTTCCCGGGGGCTACCCGCGCGAATGGCTTGACGTCATTCGCATCGCGGGCATACGTGGCGCGCTCTCGCTGGCGCTTGCGATCGCATTGCCCGCAAACGTTCCGCAACGCGACGCGATCATTGCGGCGACCTTTGCGGTCGCGCTTGCCACGATCATCTCCTCGACCTTTACCGTACCGGCGGTAGTTGCGCGAACCGTCCGTGCTCGGAAATAGCAGCCGGAGATATCCATTCGGACTATCCGTTCGGAGGCTGGGCGTGCGTCGCTACCTGCGTTACGCTACCAGCGATGTTCCACGCTCTCGCTTTGGCGGCGCTCGTTGCCGTCACGCCCTCGGCAAGCCCCACGCCGACGCCGACCGCCAGCCCGACGCCAACGCCACCATATTCGCTGCACGGCGCAATTTCGGAATATTCCGAACACACCAACAACATGAATCCGGCCGGCGCATTGGACACGCCGATGGGCGCCGACCTTGCGACTCGCACCGATCTCAGCAACGCGTTGCTGACGTTTTCGAAAAACACGGGTCAGCTGCAAGGCAGCGTGACCGTCGGCGCGTATGCGTTTCCTGTTGTCGGTCAAGCGATCAATCCAACGACGCAGCAGAATGCGAACTCAAATCTCTACGGCTTTGTCCCGGCGTACGATCTCGCGTATGTCCCGAACGGGAACCTAACGGTGAGCGCCGGTCAGCTTGCGACACTGCTGGGTCAAGAGGACGGCTTCACGTTCCAGAACTACGATATCCAGCGCGGCCTTGTATGGGCGGCCGAGCCGACCTTTAGCCGCGGCGTGCGCGTTGCATACACCAACGGCAAGATCTCGGGCGACCTCGAGTACGATGACGGCTACTATTCCGGCAACAGCGGGCGTGCCGTCGAAGGCCTCGCCGGCTGGGCTCCGACCTCGAACACGAATTTGTCGTTTGCGTTCATCGTTCCGGGGTCCAATACGCCGGCGAACGTTACGGTCGCCGTCGCGAACAAGCGCGAATATGATCTTATGCTCACGCAGACGTTCGGGAAGCTTTCGCTCGAGCCGTATGTGCTCTACATCGAGTCGCCGGCATCGGCGTCGCTCGGATATACGAACTCGGAAAGCGCGCTCGGCGGCGTGGTCCTCGCGCAATATGCATGGAATAGCGTGTATTCCCTAAGCGGACGCTTCGAATCGTTTGCCAATCACAGCGCGACGAGCGACACGTCACTCAACGCCGATCTCGTCGGCTACGGGCCGGGAAGTCGCGCCTCGACGTGGACGATCACACCGGCCTATCACCCGGGACCGTTCTTCGTGCGAGCCGAGTATTCGCTGGTTACCGTCAGTAACGCAACCGCAGGCTTCGGACCGACAGGTACACTGACCAATCAATCGCGTTATCTCCTCGAGATGGGAGTGCAGTTCTGATGCAATTCGACGATATCGTGGGCATTATCTTGACCATCGCGGGGCTGATATATCTCACCTACGCGATGCTGCGCCCGGAAAAGTTTTAGGGGTCTATCATGTTGCTTGAGATAGGAATCATCATACTCGGCATCGTGCTCTTCGTGCTGTTCGATCGCTACGTCGAGTGGCTGGAGGTACTGTAAATGACGGTCATTGGTTGGATTGAAGCGCTCGTTATCTTCGGGCTGGTCATCCTATGCGTCAAGCCGCTCGGTTCATACATGGCGCGCGTATTCCAGGGCGACCGCACGCTGCTTTCGCCGGTGCTTGGGCCAGTCGAGAATCTGATCTACAAGATCTGCCGCGTCGATCCGGCACAAGAGATGAAGTGGTACACGTACCTCTTCGCAGTGTTAGGATTCCACGTTGTCGGATTGATCTTTCTCTACGTCCTGCTGCGCACGCAAGCGTGGCTGCCGCTCAATCCGCAAGGTTTCAGCAATCTTGCGCCCGATCTCGCCTGGAACACCGCCGTAAGTTTCCTGACGAACACGAACTGGCAGTTCTACTCCGGCGAGAGCACGATGAGTTATCTCTCGCAGATGAGCGGCCTCGCGTGGCACAACTGGGTCTCGGCGGCGCTGGGCATTTGCTTGGCGATCGCGCTATTCCGTGGCATCGCGCGCACGACAGTCTCGACACTCGGGAGCTTTTGGGTCGACCTCACCCGGTGCTTGCTTTACGTATTTCTGCCAATCTGCTTCGTCGGTTCGATCGTGCTTGTGTGGCAGGGCGTTCCGCAGAACTTTCACCCCTACACGAATGTCGTGTCGATCGAGGGCTTCAGGCAGACGATTACGCAAGGTCCGATGGCGTCGCAAGAGTGGATCAAGGAGATGGGAACCAACGGCGGCGGCTTTGTGAACGCGAACTCTGCCTCGCCGAACGAGAACCCCACACCGCTTAGCAACCTCTTCGAGCTCTTTGCGATCTTCCTGATCGGCGCGGCGCTGACGTATACGTTTGGGCGGATGGTTCGGGACACCCGGCAAGGCTGGGCGATCCTCGCGACGATGTCGATCATCTTCCTTGCGATGTTTACCGTCTGCTACGCGAGCGAGGCGGCGGGAAACCCGATCGTGCACAGCCTCGGCGTAGCCGGTGGCAACATGGAAGGCAAGGAGACCCGATTCGGGATTGCCGCATCCGCATTGTTCGCCACGATGACGACGGTGACGTCGTGCGGTGCCGTGAACTCGATGCACGACTCCTTCACGGCGCTCGGCGGTTTGGTTCCGCTCGTCGATATCCAACTCGGTGAGATTATCTTCGGCGGAGTCGGCAGCGGCATGTACGGCATGCTGATGATGATCGTGCTCACGGTCTTTATCGCCGGCCTCATGGTCGGCCGCACTCCCGAGTACCTTGGGAAGAAGATCGAACGGAAAGAAGTGCAGCTGGCAATTCTGTTCTTCCTGATCCCGCCGGTCTTCGTGCTCGTGCCGGCCGCTATCGCGGCGGTGACGCCGATCGGTCTTGCGACGTTGAACAATGCGGGTCCGCACGGGTTCTCCGAGATACTCTACGCATTCACCTCGATGGTCGGCAACAACGGCTCGGCCTTTGCCGGCATCGGCCCCAACGTGTTCTATAACCTGCTTGGTAGCGTCGCGATGCTCTTCGGCCGCATCGGCATGTTCATCCCGGCGCTCGCGCTCGCAGGAACGCTTGCGGGAAAGAAGGCGGTTGCCGCGGGGCCCGGTACCTTCGAGACGCATTCGCCGATCTTCATCGCGCTGTTGATCGGAACCATCGTGATCGTCGGTGCGTTGACGTTCTTCCCCGCCGATGCACTTGGACCGATCGTCGAACAACTGTACATGCTCCAAGGAAAGACGTTTTAGGCATGCTTACGCAAAGACGGCTCGAGCGCCGCCCCAAAGCGCGCTCGCTCTTCGACAGCGAGATTCTTGGTCGCGCGCTCGTCGATTCGTTCAAGAAGCTCGACCCACGATGGATGGCGCGTAACCCGGTGATGTTCGTGTGCGAAGTCGGCGCGCTCGTGACGTTGATCTTCTTCGTTCGCGATCTAGGCACGCACGGACCAGCCGGTTTCGACTTCGCGATCTCGATTTGGCTGTGGTTCACCGTGCTCTTTGCGAACTTCGCCGAGGCGGTCGCAGAGGGCCGCGGCAAGGCGCAAGCCGACGCCTTGCGCAAGACGCGAACGGAAACATTGGCGAAGCTCGTCGTCGCAGGTGAAACGGAAACCGTGCCGTCAAGCAATCTGCGCAAAGGCGACGTCGTCCGCGTCGCCGCCGGCGATCTCGTCCCCGGTGACGGCGATGTGATCCATGGTGCGGCCATGGTCGACGAGTCAGCGATCACGGGTGAATCGGCGCCGGTGGTGCGCGAGGGAGGCGGCGATCGCAGCGCGGTGACCGGCGGCACGCGCGTGATTTCGGATCAGATCGACATTCGCATTACGGCAAACCCAGGCGAAACGTTTCTCGATCGCATGATCGGTCTCGTCGAAGGTGCATCGCGGCAAAAGACGCCTAACGAAATCGCGCTCTCGATTTTGCTCGCCGGACTCACGATCATCTTCTTGATCGCGGTTGCCACGCTTTCACCTTACTCGATCTATGCGGGCCAGCATCAATCGGTCACGGTGCTGATCGCCCTGCTCGTCTGCCTTATCCCGACGACCATCGGTGGATTGCTCTCGGCAATCGGCATCGCGGGCATGGATCGCGTGATGCAGCGTAACGTGCTTGCGATGAGTGGCCGCGCGGTTGAGGCGGCGGGTGACGTCGACACGCTGCTGCTCGACAAGACGGGCACAATTACACTCGGGAATCGTCAGGCAACGGAAGTGATTCCCGCTGAAGGCGTGAGCATGGCGGATGCCGTGCGCGTGGCCTATCTGACCTCGCTGCCCGACGAAACGCCGGAAGGGCGTTCGATCGTCACGCTCGCGCAGTCGCAAGGCATCAACGATCCCGAACCAGCCGGTGTAGTGTTCGTGCCCTTTAGTGCCTATACGCGCATGAGCGGCGTCGACTTGCCCGACGGCACGAAACTGCGCAAGGGCGCGCCCGATGCCGTAACGGCCTGGGTGCGTGACCAGGGCGGCAAACCCGTCGAGGGTCTTGCGGCGCAGGTCGAGCGCATCGCGCGTGCAGGCGGCACTCCGCTGCTGATCGCGCGCAACGCTCAGGTGCTCGGCGTCATCTATCTCAAAGACATTCTCAAGCCGAATATGAAGACGCGCTTCGATCGGCTGCGTGCGATGGGCATCCGTACCGTGATGATCACGGGTGACAATCCGCTTACCGCCGCTGCGATCGCGGGTGAAGCCGGCGTCGATGATTTCCTCGCCGAAGCAACGCCCGAGACCAAGATGGACCTGATCAAGCGCGAGCAGACCTCGGGGCGTTTGGTGGCGATGACCGGCGACGGCACAAACGACGCGCCCGCACTCGCGCAAGCCGACGTCGGCGTGGCGATGAATTCGGGAACGCAGGCGGCTAAGGAAGCGGCGAACATGGTCGACCTCGACTCCGACCCGACGAAGCTCATCGAGGTCGTGGAAATCGGCAAGCAACTGCTGATGACGCGTGGCGCGCTCACGACGTTCTCGATCGCCAACGACGTCGCGAAATATTTCGCGATTCTTCCGGCAATGTTCGCGACCGCCTACCCGGTGATGAACGAGCTGAACGTCATGCGCCTCTCGACGCCGCAAAGCGCGATCCTTTCGGCGGTGATCTTCAATGCCCTGATCATCGTCGCACTGATTCCGCTTGCGCTGCGTGGCGTGGCGTATAAGCCGCTCGGCGCGAACGTGGTCCTTCGGACCAACGTGCTGGTCTACGGCGTCGGCGGCATCATCGTACCATTTATCGGCATCAAGCTCATCGACATGATCTTGGCCGCGCTTCACTTGACGTAAGGTAAGAACCATCATGGCAAAAGTACAAGAAATCTCTGACAATACGCTCAAGCATCTCGGCACCTCGGTGCTCTTCACGGTCGTCACCGTGATTGCGTTCGGCCTAATATATCCGTTGATCATGACGGGCATCGCGCAAGTGCTCTTCCCGTGGCAAGCCAACGGCTCGATGGTCTACGTGAACGGGAAGCCGGTTGGCTCGGCGATCATCGGACAGCTGTGGACCAAGCCGCAATATTTTCAAGGGCGTCCGTCGGCTGCCGGAAAAGGCTACGATCCCACCAGCACCGGTGGTACGAACTTCGGACCGACGTCGAAGAAATTGATCGATTCGACCAAAGCGACCATTGCGGCGCTCAAAAAAGCGAATCCCGACGCGACGATCCCCGTACCGATGGACCTCGTGACTTCGAGCGCGAGCGGTATCGACCCGGACATTTCACCGGAATGCGCGTACTATCAGGCGCCGCGCGTCGCCAAGGCGCGCAACATGCCGGTCGAACGCATCAATGCGCTGATTGCGCGCACCATCACGCCGCGCACTTTTGGCATCCTCGGCGAACCGCGCGTCAACGTCATGCAACTCAACATCGCGC
>JBAUEZ010000064.1:0-1637 GCA_049678885.1 Candidatus Aquilonibacter sp.
CCACGAGGTAACGCTCATCATCGGCGACTTCACCGCGAGCATCGGCGATCCGAGCGGACGCAACACGATGCGTCCGCCGCTTACGCGTGAGCAGATCGAGGCCAACATGCAGACCTATCGCGAGCAGGCCGGCAAAGTGCTGGATCTGCAGCGCGTGAAGGTTCGGTACAACTCCGAATGGCTCGCGAAGCTGAACTTTTCGGACATCATCAAACTTGCATCGGAAGTCACCGTCGCGCAGATGATCGATCGGAACGACTTTCACAACCGCTACAATGCCGGAACGCCGATCTCACTGCACGAGTTTCTCTATCCCGTTGCGCAGGCGTACGACTCGATCGCGGTCAAGGCTGACGTGGAACTTGGCGGCACCGATCAGCTCTTCAATTTCTTGCTGGCGCGCCAATTCCAGCGGGAGCACGGACAGCTTCCCCAGATCGCAGCAACCGTTCCCCTCCTCGTCGGACTCGACGGCGAGAAGAAGATGAGCAAGTCGCTCAACAACTACGTCGGCATTACCGAAGACGCGCAGACGCAGTTCGGCAAGTTGATGTCGATGCCCGATGCGTTGATGCCGACGTATGCGCGTCTTGCCGCGTTCCAACCGCAGGCGCAGGCGGACGCACTGCGTGACGCGCTTGCGTCGGGAACAATTAACCCAATCGATGCGAAGAAATCGCTGGCTCAGGAAATCGTCGCGCGGTACCATGGTGATACGACTGCGGCGGGCGCGCGCGACTATTTCGAACGCACCGTGCAGCGCAAGGAGATTCCGCAAGACGATCTGCCCGAGGTTGCGCTCGGCGATGCGAAGCGCGTCGTGGACGTACTGGTGAAGGCCGGATTTGCCGAAAGCCGCCGCGCAGCCGAGCGACTTATCTCGGGGAACGGGGTCAAGGTGGATGGTATAGTCGTGGACGATCCGCGTGCGCTGTGGCCCGGCAGGGGGCCAGCCGTGCTTTCCGTGGGTTCGCGCCGGTTCGCTCGCATCGTTCCGTAGGAAGAAGGTTATGGCCGAGAAGCAATATATCTGCAAGCGCTGCAAGCGCGTCTACCCGTTTCCGCAGCCGGGCGCGCGTCCGATTCGCTGCGAATGCGGATGGTGGTACTACAACGACGGTGCGGCGATTCGCGAGGCCTTCTGGCAACGCATCGAGCCGTACCGCACACCGAAGAACGTCGTGGGGATGTTCGAGGCAGGCGTCTAGGCGATACGCTCGGCGAGTTTACGCAACTCGTCGGCGGTAAAGATGTAGCGCTTCTTGCAGAATTCGCACGACGCTTCCGATTCCGAGCGCTCTGCTGCTAGCGTCCGCAGGTCGTCGGCACCCATACTCAGCAACGCGGCCTCCACCTTCTCGCGCGTGCACGTGCAGGCGAAGCGCACGTCGAGCGTACGGTGCGAGCGCAACTCGATCGGTCCGGCCAGCGCGTTTAAGATCGCGTGCGCATCGGCGCCTTCGCTGATCAATTTGGTGATCGGCGGCATCGCGAGCGCGCGTTCTTCGAGCGCCGCGATTGCCCGCTCATCCGCGCCGGGGAGCACCTGCGCGAGCACACCGCCCGCCGCGCGCACGCCATCGGGATCGGCGAGCACACCAAGCGCGACAACGCTCGGAATCTGCTCGGAGTTCACT
>JBAUEZ010000065.1:0-11293 GCA_049678885.1 Candidatus Aquilonibacter sp.
CCTCTTCACTCGTGCCATACGGCAGTTGGGTTTTGCCTTACCGACGGCGAAGAAAACTCCCAACAAATAGGCCTTTTCCGGGAGCCGGCCATCTTTACTTACCGCGACGAGCGCAAACTATTCGCGCTAATTGCCGTCATCATCGTGGCGGCGACGCTTGCGCTCGTGCAAATCAACGCCGAACGCGCCGGAACGAGCAGCCCGCTCACCACGTTTGCAACCTCGCTCGTATCGTTCGTGCAAAGCGCATCGGCATTTGTGATCGATGGCGTGCGCGGCGGCGCATCCAACGTCGCTGCCCTTCCGTCGCTCGCGAAAGAGAACGCCACGCTGCGCGACGAGAACCGCGCGCTCGCAGCCGAGAACGCGCGCTTGCACGAACTCTCCACGCAGTACGCCGCCGAGGTCAGCGTGCGGCCCGCGGTCGACATCTTTCCGAGCGGCATCGAAGCTCGCGTCGTCGGCTTCCCGCCCGAGAACGATTCACGTACGGTCACGATCGATCGCGGCGCCAATGCAGGCGTGCACAAAGATGACGGCGTCATTGCAAGCGGCGGCGTCGTCGGCCGCGTCGATGCCGTGGGTCCGTTCTCGAGCGACGTCGTCTTGATAACTGATTACACGAGCCGCCTTCCAGCGGTGACGCGTCGCGGACGCTACTGGGGCATCGCGCGCGGCAACCTCTCAAGCGTGCGCGTTGAATACGTCCCGCAAGATGCCGCAATCAAAGTCGGTGATGTGATCGTTACCGGCGAAGGCCGCTCGTTCCACTCGGGCATTCCGATCGGCACGATTACTTCCGTCGAGCGCGGCGATGCCGCGCTGTACCAAACCGCCGTGCTGCGGCCTGCCGTCAATCTCGGCAGCCTCGATCGCGTTGTCGTCGTCCCACAATAGTGGCGCGGAACACTAAGATACACATAGCGCGCATTACTGCGCCCACGTGGTACGTGTCGGCCGGTTGGCTAGCGCTCGCGCTGCTGGCACAAGCGTGCATCATGCATCTTCTCGTCATACGCAACGTCGAGCCCAGCCTCGTGCTGGTCGCGGTCGTGTGGTACGCGATTCGTGTCGAACCCTGGCGCGCAGCAGCCTACGGTTGCGCCGGCGGCATTATCGAAGATCTGCTCAGTTATCACACCGGCGGCGCGTGGACGATCTCGACGACGGCGGTGGCGCTTGCAGTCAGCCTGATCTCGCGTGGGTTCTTCGCCGATTCGATTCCGTTGCTCGCGACGTTTACGTTCGCAGCGACGCTGGTACGTCAACTGATCTTCTGGGTCACGATGGGGTTCGAAGGGTATCCCAGCGGCCTCGGTATGATCCACTTTCACGAAGCACTCTTTGAAGCGCTACTCAATGCACTCCTGATGATGCTCGTGATACTCGTCGCACGTCGCTTCGATTCGCGCTACGTGTGATTATCGATCGACGGCGCGCACCGCGCATCTCGTGGGAACGCTCGCCGTGGCGCATCGCCGGCTTCATCGTGGCGATCGCGATCGCAATCATTGCACTGCTCGTGCAGCTGGTGCAGGTGCAGCTCGTGCAGGGCGAGCGCTACCGGGCCGCCGCGCTCGAAAATCAGGTGCGCCTCATTGAAGTCGCGGCCCCACGCGGGATGATTTACGACGACAGCGGGCACGTGCTCGTGCGCAGCCGCCCGTCGTTCGTCGTCGGCTTGATCCCGTCGGAGGTGACCGACATCGATAGCGAGCTCGCGACGCTCGCCCGTACAATCGGCGTTGACCCGGTCAAGTTGCGTTACCGGCTGCTGCATCACCGCGGTGTAAACTACGAGAATTTCGCGCAGGTGCAGACCTACGAGCCCTACGGGCCGGTGGTGCTCGCCAGCGATCTGCCGGTCGCCAAAGTCGCGCGGCTCTCGGAGTTTCTCGACGATCTGCCTGGCGTCGATCTCGAAGTGCAAGCGATTCGTGACTATCCGCTCCGAACGACCGGAGCCGCGCTCTTCGGCTACGTCGGGCAGATCAGTCAGAGCGAATACGACAAACGCAAACACGAAGGCTACACACCAAATGATGTCGTCGGCAAAGACGGCCTCGAATACGTCTACGATCGCTACCTGCGCGGTGTCGCCGGCGGACAACGCGTGGTGGTCGACGCGCAAGAACGCGTCGTGCCGAGCATCAAGCTCCCGTCGAAGGCGGCGGTTCCCGGAGATACGCTGATCACGAACGTCGACGGACGTCTCGAGCAGATCGCCCAGCAAGCGCTCAATGACGGCATCGCCAAGTGGTCGCATGGGCACAAACTCGCCGGCGCCGTCGTCATTCTCGATCCGTGGACCGGCGGGGTGCTCGCGATGGCCAACAATCCGTCGTACGATCCAAACGACTTTGCCGCCGATGACGCGCGCGTCGCACGCTATCTGCTCGATCCGTCCGATCCGCTCTTCAACAACGCGATCGGCGCCGCGACACCAACGGGCTCGACGTTCAAAATGGTGACCGGCAGCGGCGTGTTGACCGAAGGCTTGGTCAAACCAAATGAAATCGTCTATGACACCGGCTACTGGAATTGTGGCGGCTACATCGCACGTGATATTGCTGCGGGCGGACTGGGAAGAACGACGTTTGTGCCGGCCCTCGCGGCGTCGTCGGACGGTTTCTTCTATCAGATGTCGTGGCGGCTCGGCTACGATCGACTCTCAAAATGGGCGCACCTCTTCGGCGTCGGCAGCAAGACCGGCATCGATCTTCCCGGTGAAAACGCGGGCAACTGGCCGACCAATGCGTGGGAGATGAAAGTCTACGGCGTGCCGATGGAGCCGAGTGAGACGTGCATGCTCGGCATCGGCCAAGGCGCGATGCAAGCGACGCCGCTCCAGATGGCCGACATTGCATCCGCCGTGATCAACGGCGGCACGCTCTACCGTCCGCAGGTCGTGCGGCAAATTCGCACGCCGAACGGGACGATCGTCAAAACGTTTGCGCCGGAAGTGATTCGCCACGTTCCCGCAACGCAAGAAGCGCTCGAGCTCGTGCGCGAAGGTATGGGCAAAGTGACGGATCCCGGCGGTACGGCCTACGGCTTGAAGATCGCGGGCCTACCGTTTTCCGGCAAGACCGGAACCGCAGAAACGGGCAACGGCTCCGGCGCAAACACGACTTGGTTCATCGCCTGGGCGCCCTCGGATCATCCGAAACTCGCGATGGCCGTGTTCGTCGATCGCAGCGGTGGTTACGGCGCAACCGTTGCAGCGCCGATCGCACGCGAAATTCTCGTGAAGTATTTTCACAAGAGCGCGGCCATCATTCAGTAGCGCGCGCTGCCGCGCGAGCCGATAACCAGCAGCGCTGCGTCGGCCGCATCGCGTACCAGCGGATTTGGATCGGTGCTGATGATCTTACGCAATTCGTCAACGCACCATGGCTGTCCGACGATGACGAGCCGCTCGATCATATCGAGACGGTCCTCTTGGCTGAGAATCGGGGTGCTGTCTTCCCGCGCGAACCGCTCGCGGCGCACCAGCAACGTCCCAAGCGCGAACAGTATCGCGCCGAGAACAAAGATCGCGACGAGGAGAATCAGGCCTGCTCTATTCGAGTGCAATCTGCGCGGCGCCGCGCAACGACTCGATCGCTTGCGCGAGCGCCTCGTCGAGCGTGCGATTTACGCTCGAGGTGAGGACGCGGTGAAATTCTTCAAGCGGTAATTCGTTGAGCACCGAGAGCACGTGCAACACCTGGCCGCGATAGCTCTCGAGCGCATCGGAGCGTTCGCTTCCGTGATAGATCGTCGTGCCGAGCATCTGCGCGTTGATCAGCCACGGCGTGACCGCGCCAAGCGGTGCAGATTCAAGATCGGGTAGCAGCGCGCGCACCACGTCGATCTCGACCTGACCCACGACGCGCACCATGCCCTGGCTCGGCGCCTGGGGCGATGCAGTCGGCGCAAAGTTCAAACTCTCGACGTCGTCGCGCAGTGCGTCGCGGCTCTCGCGATCTTCGAGATCCTTGCCGGTGATCGTAAGCCGCGGCATCTTCAAACGCACGAAGAGCTTTTCGAGCGGCGCGCGCAACGCGCGACTCGAGCTCGCGAACGTTTCGTCGACGCTGGCCGGCGCATTCTGCGCGTGTTCCGGGAAGAGCAGCCGCAGCGCGAAGAGATGTTGCACGAGGCCACCGGCGCTGTTGCTGCGTTCGAGCATGCGCAGCGTATTGGCGAGCCGCTCGGGTGTGAAATCGACGAAGAGCACCGGCGCTGCGAGCTCCTCGTGCGCGGGCTGCGGCGCGGGTCCTTGCGCAGCGGTGATCGTTTCGACCAGCTCCGTGATCGCGCGCGGCGGTGCTTCTTCCTTGGGAACGACCGTTGGAAACTCGACAACGGGCTCGGCTTGCGGTAACGGTGGCGCCTCAATCGCGCGCTCCTCAACCGGGAACACGCGTGCAATCGAGATCGGTGTTCCGGCGGTCGACTCGCTCAAACTCGGCTGCGCCTGCACGCGCACCGTCGGCGCAGCGACCGCAAACGTCGTACCCTCGCCCCATTCCAGAATCGCGCGCGTATCCAGCGACGTCCCCGCAGCGAGCGGCGCCATCACCATCATCTCCCAACGGAGGCGCAAGTCGACGTTGGGATTGACGTCGGCGAGTACGAGTCCGCGCGCCGACCACAACTGCGATGCACCCGCATCGTCGGGAACCGTCATACCGTTGATCGTCGTCGACGACGGAACGTAGACGGCAAGGTTGGTCGCGACGACGCGCACGGTCAAACGATCGGCCGGACCATCGCCATCGTTGCGTAAGCGAATCTCATAGTAGAGGCGTTCGCCGGCGTTGACGTTCTCGGAGGGAATCGCAAGGATCTGTGCCGTCTGCGAAAATTGCGCCTGCGCGAACGTTGTGATATCGAGCGGCGTGAACTGCACCGGACTGATGCCTTTGCCGTGCAGCCATCCTTCGAGCGTCAGCGTGCGATTGCCGCTGACCGCGCGCAGGAGGCGCAGCGTAATCCGCGACTCGTGCGTCGTCTCGGCCGGAATATCCGCGAACGCAAGGCCCTCGCGATCGCGCCGCGCGTCGACCGCGCGCTCGATCGCAAGTTCAGGTGGGAGCGTGAGCGAGACGCGCGCATCGCGCAGCACATCGGAACCGGAATTGACCACGCGCACGAGCGCATCGACGGTGCGCCCCGGGCGCAGCGACTCGTGCGAAACCAATTCCCACGCGACGCTCTCCACCGTTGGACGCGAACGCACAACGGTCGTCGCGGTGCCGAGGTCGATCGCGCCGCCGCCATGTTCCAGTACCGCGCCCAGCGTGACCGACGAACGATCGGGCACGCGCGACGCAATCGTGGTCACGATTGTAAAGACGCGCTCCTGGTGCGGATGCACGAATCCAAGTGCAACCGGGACGTCGTAGGGAATCGTGTCGTCGGCGGTCTCGCCGATCCGTACATTTTCCAGATACAATCCCGGAATCAACCGTAAGCGCACGTCGGATTCGGGCGCGGTGCCGTCGTTGAAGACGTGCACGGTGAACGCAAGCTCTTCACGCGCTTGCGCGACGCCGCGATCGGCTTCGACGTAGTTGCGTGCGCGGCTGAACCGCGGCGCGACACGGACTTGGAGACGACGCGCGAAGGTGCGCTCCGCGCCCTTCCAGCGCAGTGCTGCATCGATCGGTAGCGCGGTGTCGGCCGTGGTCGGGACCGCAACCGTTGCCGAGATGCCGGCTTCGACCATGCGCCCGGCCGCAAGCGACCCGAGCGAGAAGGTCAGGTTCGCAATCGCATCGTCACTGACCGGTTGTCCGTCGACGTGCGCGGTGCCCGGCGCGTAGACCAAGCCCTGCGGCAGCGTGAACGCGATCTGCACGCGCTCGGCGATGCCGGTACCAGTGTTCATCGCGCGCAAGATCATCGGTACGCGCATACCCGGCGTCACGACGTCGTCGCTGATGACGGTGAGCCCCGTCTCTTCGCCATCGAAATCGACCGGCGATGCTACGACGATCTCAGCGGAATTAATTGAAAATTCGGACGTTTCGCGCGAGCCGACGGTGCCGGAGGCTTTGATACGTGTACCGTCGCCGAGCGGCGAATCGATCGTGGCTTGATATTCGATCACCACCGATTGCGCCGGCTGCAGCCGTTCGCTGACGACCGTCGAGCTATCGTAATCGAAAGCTTCGCCTTCGGGACCGGCAACCACGCGGCCATCGATGCGCGCGCTGCGTGCAACGTAGGTCGTGTGGTCGGGAGCCGGCAAGACGACGACGACATCGTGCGCACTCGAGCTGCCGGTGTTGCGCACGACCGCACGCACGGTGATCGCATCGCCCGGGCGCGGCGCGCTCGGTGCGGCAATCGTGACAAACGTTGCGCTATTTTGCAATTCCGGGCGGCTGCGCACAAAAAGCCGCTCGATATTGGAACCCACGAGCGGCGTTTGGTCGGTGATGAGTGCGGCTTGGAAGACGAGCTCGCTGCCGTCTTCAATCGTACTGTTGACACGGAAGACGCACGCGACGCGGCGCAAACCATTCGGCTCGAGCTCGCCGATTGCGGCGCCGCTCGGATCGATGAGCGATCCCTCGGAGAGCGCCGCATCGTCGACGGTATCACCGCCCGCAAGATGATCGACACCCTGCGGATGCGCGAAGCGCACGCGCACGCCGGTCGCCGGCGCACCGCCGAGATTTGAAAAAGAAAAGTGGACGCGAATCGTTTCGCCTGGAGCAACCGCGCGGCTGGGATCGAGGACGAGCGTCCGCAGACTCTCGACCAAGGGAGGCGATCCCGGCGCGAAGATCCCGGTCAACGACGTCGAAGCCACGAGCTTCCCTTACTAGTCCAAGAGAGCCAACGCCTGCGCGATCCGGTCAGCTCGTGCGCCCGGATGACTCGCGAGGTACGCGTCGACCAGTCCCTGCCGCCCATGCCCTGCGAGCGCGTGCGCGGCCGCGAGCGAAACCGCCTCGGCCGGATCGTTGAGCGCATATTCGAGCAACTTTTGCGAACGCTCGTCGTCGAGCGCAGCGACCGCAAAGACCAAATCGCACCGCGCCGCCTCCGAGAGGCCCGCAAACTCTGCGCCGGCTTCATTCGTCCACGCGGTCGTCGCTTGCAACGGTACGCCCTCGCGCGCAGTCCTCGCCGCGGCGACACGCCGCGGAGCGCGCCAGGCATAGAGGCCGATCAACATGCCCGCGACCAAAACGAGCAGTGCCGCGGCGGCGATCAACGACACGCTGGGTTACACGACGTTCGCGTGCAACGACGTGCGTACGACATCGAGCGCGGCATCGAGCGCCACGTCGCGGCGACGTTGCAATGCATCGAGGAACTCGGCGCTATCTGCATCGGCGAAGCTGTCGAGCCGCGCAACCAACATGCCGCGGTAGTGGGCAAACTGCGCGCTGCCATCGGGCAAGAAGCGCGCGAGAATCGCCCACGGCAACGCGCCGGCCAGTTCCATGTCGCCCAACCGGTCCCCGAGTTCGGAAATGACCTGCGGATCGTAGCTGCCGCGCAACACGACGGTCGCACCGGGTGTCTCCGTCGGTGTTCCGCGTGCGCCGTGCACGTCGTGCAACAGTCGTTCGAGCGTTGCGCGCATGGACGGCGTCTCGATGTCACGCGGCGCGATCACGTAACTCGAGAGGCGCAGCTTGATGAACAGGCGATCGGTCTCATCGCGCAGCATTTCGCGCATCGACGCCACTGCGCCGACGTGCGTATCGCCGATCGCTTCCGGGAAGAAGGCGCGCATCGCAAACAGATGCGTGATCAAGCCGTCGAACCGCGCTTCATCTAAGAAGCGCAGCACCCGCGCGTGCCGCTCGGCGGTGAACGTCACTGCTACGCCGACGCGCTCGCCCACTAACGCGCCGTCAACGGTATCGCCGTTGCTCGCGGCCGTAAGCGCGGGGTACTCCGCGGCTACGATGCCCCGCCCCGTCGTCTCGCCGTTCCCCGCTACCGGTGTTGCCGGCGGCAATTCCATGAAGCGGTCTTCGGTGAGCATCCGTTGCCCGCCGAACGATGGGCCGACCATACCGTCGAGGCCGAAAGGCAACCCAGGAATCGCGTTGGCAAAGACCGGCGTTGCGCGCACCTTCAGTTCGTTCGAGGGCATCTCGTCGCGCCGATCGCCGTCGTAGAGCACGGTTGCCACACGCGTAATCGCTTCGCCCGCGGGCAAGCCATTGTGCACGACATCGCGGAAGCGAATCGTCGCTTCGACGCCGGGATCGACGTCGTTGAGCACGATGCCGCGTTCGCTCGCAAGCGCCGAGAGTGCACCGACATCGCGAATCGGTACGTCGTTGACCGTCGTCGAGTTCGGTACGTAGATCAGTGACTCGGGCTGCACGCAGAAGATCTGCACGCGGCGCGCGGGTCCGTCGCCACCGTTACGCACGTGCAGCGTCCACTCGATCGTCTCGCCGACGTCGACGACATCGATCGATTCGCTGCGCAGCGTGCCAACCGAAAAGTCCGGCTCGGCGGTCGTCGCAATCGTCAGACGCTCGAGCGGTACCGGCAACATCGCATCAGCGGTCAGCACACCGTCGACGGTGACCGGATATTCGCGCGCCAGACTGCGCAACAAGCGCAATCCCAAGCGCGCTTCGCCCGTCGCACCCGGACCGATCTCGCCAAAGACGAGCTTCGTCTTCTCGCGCGTCGCACCGTCGACCGTCTCGAGTCGCGCTTCGGGTGAAATATACAAGCGCACGCGTACGTTGTGCGCGACGTCGCTCCCGACGTTGGTGACACGCACGGCGACGTCGGCGAGTTGATTGGGGCGTAACACCTCTTCGCTTTCGAGACGCAGGCTCGAACTTTGCGGCGAGAACGCCGGATGCGAATCGACGCGCCAGGTCGCTTCGCCGAGCGGCGTTTCGCCCAGTTCGCGCGTGTGCACGCTCGCGCCGATGCGCAGTTCGCTACGATCGGCATATGGCGTGCGCACCCGCGCGCGCAAAACGAACTTGCGGAACGCGTAGGGGTCGATCGTGCCGATCTCGGCAGTGTCGCCGTCGAGCGAGACGCGCGACGATTTCTCGGTGAGGCGCACTTCGTCGAGTGCGGGGTCGATGCGCAAATGTAAGACCGCGTCGGTGGCGCTCGTACTGCCTTCGTTGGCGACCATGATCGTCGCCTCGACCTCTTCGCCGGGTTTGACGACCTCGCCGTGCACGCGCGCGATCGCGTTGCGCCGCCCCGGCAATGCGGGTTCCGAATGAATCGCGACCGTGCGTTCGAAGCGGCGCTGCGAATCGTCGCTGCGCGCCGGCTCCCACGCGAGCGTCGCCGCAACCTCGATCGTCGAGCTGTCGGGCAACGGCGAGACCACGATCGCTTCGCAGACGAGGTCGACGCGCTCCTCGGCATCGACCCGCCCGAGATCGAATGTCGGCGCTTCCTTTTTCTTCGCTTCTTTGATCGGCCGGCCGTCGATCAGCGTCGCACCGCGTACCGGCACGAGCGTGTCGGGCAGTTCGAGCGCGGCGGTGACGTTCTCGGCTGCCGCCGAGCCTGCGTTGAAGGCCGAGAGTGCCATCGTGATACGCTGCCCCGGTCGCACGTCGTACGCAGGCTCGACCGAGAACGTCGTGCGGTCATCATCGAAATCGGGTGTCGAGCGCACGACGAGCGAGGCCGGCTCGAGCGCAAATGCAGGTGTCTCTTGCGATGCGACGTTGGCGTGCGCAACGATCGCCGTCCCGTCGTGCAAGGGCGAGGCGATCTCCACCCGGTAGACCAGCGTCGAACTCGCGCTTGCTGCGAGCGCCGGCGTGACGATCGGCGCGTGGACGCGATCGAAGGGTTGACCCAGGTCGCGTTCGATCTCGCGTCCGTTGACCCGCGCGGAGTTGGGGACGTAGCGCGTGTGCTCGGGAATCGGCGCGACCACGACCACATCGTGGGCGCTTGATTCGCCGGCATTGTGCAGGCGCACCGTAATCTGCGCCTCTGCCCCTGGAACCGGCTCCGACCGGGCCTCGATCGCAACACCGGTCAGCGCATTCTGGAGTTGCGGGCGACTGCGAGCGATCAGGCGGACGATATTCGAGCCGACCGGCGGCACTTCAAAGGAAGCGACCGCGGCCTGCAATTCGATCATCGTCCCGTTCTCGATTGCGCCCGCGACGCTGTAGGAGATCTCGATGCGTCGCTCCTCGCCCGCGTCGATGTCACCAATGTGCGCCCCACTGCGTGAGAGCAGCGGAGAGTTGCCTTGCTCGTCGTCGAGGCTTGTGCCATCGAGCTGCCCGGTGCCGACCAAATAGACCAAGCCATCGGGAAGATTGAAGCGCACGCGCGCGCCGGTCGCCGCTGCGCCACCTTGATTGCGGAACGTGAACGTGGCGCGCACCGTCATCCCAGGTTCCAACTCGCGGTCGGGCGAAACGACGAGCGTCCGGAGCCCCTCTGGTAACGTTGGTGCTCCCGGCGCAAAAACTTCAGACAGGGTGCGCATGACGCGGTGAACGTTCGCCGCGCGCCGGACGCTACCTTGAGGGGAAAATTCCAAATGCTTGCGACACAGAAATCGTTTGTTACGCGCGCCCTCGCGCGCCTCGGCTCGGAGAACGCGTTCCAAATTTTGCAACGCGCACGCGAGATCGAAGCCACAGGTCGCCGCGTCGTCCACATGGAGATCGGCGAGCCGGATTTCGATACGCCGCAAAACATCAAGCGCGCAGCGGTCGATTCACTGTTAGGACACGACACGCATTACACGCCGTCGCAAGGTATGCAGGAGCTGCGTGAGGTCGTCGCCGACTACGCGTCGCGCTTCCGTAAGATGCCGACGCCGTATGCGGCCGCAAACGTCACGATCTCTCCGGGCGCAAAGCCGATCATCTGGAATATCCTCTCGGCGATCCTCGATCCCGGCGACGAGTTCGTCTACTTCGATCCCGCCTATCCGGCATACGCCTCGGCGTCGAGCTATCTGCAAGCCAATGCTATACGCATTCCGCTGCACGAAGAGCGCGGCTGGCGCATGGATCTCGATGAACTTGCCGCGCGCGTGTCGGACAAAACGAAAGCGGTGATGATCAACTCGCCGCACAATCCGACCGGCGGCGTGTTGCTGAAGTCCGATCTCGAACGCATCGCCGAACTTGCGCAGAACCACAATTTCCTAGTCATCGCCGACGAAATCTATAGCCGCAACTTCTATCTCGATAGTGAATTTGTCTCGATCGCCTCGTTGCCCGGAATGCAAGAACGCACGATTATCGTCGACGGCTTCTCGAAAGCGTACGCGATGACCGGCTGGCGCCTCGGCTACGCGATCATGCCC
>JBAUEZ010000066.1:0-7286 GCA_049678885.1 Candidatus Aquilonibacter sp.
GTCGAAGCGCAAGGTGTCGGCGTGCTCGAAGGCGCGCACGGTATTCTGGTCGCACCCGGGTTCGGTGCGCGCGGCGTCAGCGGCAAAATGCAAGCGATTCGCTACGCGCGCGAGCACAAGATTCCGTTCCTCGGCATCTGCTTCGGGATGCAGCTCGCCTGCGTGGAATTCGCCCAGGACGTGTGCGGCATTCCGCGAGCGATGTCGATCGAAGTCGACGAGACGACCCCCGATCCGGTGATCGACTTTATGCCCGATCAGCGCGATCTCGAGATCTACGGCGGCACGATGCGTTTGGGCTCATATAGCTGTAACCTCGATCCCAACACGTTGGCATTGCGCGCGTACGGCGTGCCCGAGATCAGCGAACGCCATCGCCACCGCTACGAGTTCAACAACCGCTATCGCCCCGTTTTCGAAGAGCACGGCATGCGTTTCTCGGGCCACCACAACGTCGGCAAAACGACGTTGGTGGAGATCATCGAGTTGCCGGCGGATATGCACCCGTGGTTCGTGGGCACGCAGGCGCACCCCGAGTTCAAGTCGCGGCCGAACAACCCGTCACCACTCTATCGCGACTTCATCGGCGCTGCGCTCAAACATGGCGGTTTCGCGATCGAGGCGCGCTCGGTCGCCGAACGCGTTGAATCCTAGCGACATTACCGCCTTCATCCTGACGCGCGACGAAGAGCGCGATCTCCCACGTGCGATCAGCAGCCTGCCGCACGGCGTTTCGATCTTGGTGCTCGACGCGCTCTCGACCGATCACACGGTCGCGTACGCGATCGCCGCAGGTGCGCGCGTCATCGAACGGCGCTGGACGGACTTCGTCGAAGCGCGCCGCTACGGCCTCGCCCAGATTGCGACGCCGTGGGTGCTGATGCTCGATGCCGACGAAGAGCTCGACGATCGTCTGCGCGACGCGATCCTCGCGGCACCGGACGATGCCGATGGCTACCTGATGCGTCGCACCACGTACTTTCGCGGCAAACCGATGCGGATGTGGAGCGACGAGCCCCTCTTGCGCCTGGTGCGCACCAGCGCCGCGCGCGTCAACGACGCCGTCTTGCACGAGCGCCTCGTCTGCGATGGTATCGTGCGCGAGTTGCGCGGTACGCTCTCGCATTACTCGTATCCAGATGCGCGGAGTTATCGCGAGAAGTTTGCGCGCTACACGGCGATCGAAGCGCTTGCGGAGCGCGCGAATCCGCTGCGCTGGCTCGGCGAAACGGCGCTCGTGCCGCCGCGATTCGCAAACAACCTCGTGCGGCACGGCGCGCTGCTCGACGGTCCGCGCGGCTGGTATGTCGCGTGGTACTCGGCGCTGTATCCTGCGACGGTTGCCGCCAAGGCGCTCCGCCAGACGTGGAGCGATCGCAAGCGCTCATGACGCGGATCGGGATCGACGCGCGCCGTGGGCGGCACATCTCGGTTGGGATGGGCACCTACATGGAAGAGGTTGTGACGCGTTTGCCGCGCGTCGCCCCGGATCTCGACTACCGTGTCTACGCCGACGGCGAGAACGTGGCTGCGCTCGAACAGCTCACCTTGCCGTTCCGGATGTGGCGGGATCGAATCGCCGTCGCGCATTACATGTCGCAATACATTCCGCTCTTACCCGGCGGCCGTTTCACGTTTACGATTCACGATTTGATTCATCTGCGCTATCGCGAGCTGCACAAGCCGACGATCGGTCCCTACTACGAATTCGTCGTGAAGCCGGCGGCGCGACGGGCCGCGCGGATCATCACCTCGGACAGCCGCACGGTTGCAGACCTGGTCGATTTGCTCGATGCCGACCCGGCGAAGATTCGCGTGATCCCGCTCGCACCGCGCGAGCGCTTCTTTGTCCAGGCGCAGCCCCACCGTGGTCCGCGTCCGTATCTGCTCTATGTCGGCAACCACCGCGCGCACAAAGATGTGCCGACGCTGTTGCAGGCATGGTCGACGCTGCCCCCGCGCTACGAGGTGGATCTGTACCTCACCGGCCCGGATGACCTCGGCGGTGAGCTGCAACGGAACTCGAGCGACCGGCGGCAGGCGATTGCGCTCGGCAACGTCGACGACGACGCGCTTGCATCGTACTATGCCGGTGCGGTCGCGCTGGTGCATCCCTCGTTGCTCGAGGGCTTTGGCTTGCCGTTTGTCGAGGCGATGGCGCAAGGGTGTCCGGTAATTGCAACCACAACCTCGATCCCTGACCCGGTCGCAAGCGCCGCGTTGACGTTCGAACCGCGCGACGTCGCGACCGCGCGGGCGCAGATCGAACGCGTGCTTGACGACCAGGCTTTCCGTACCGATCTCGTTGAACGTGGACGCAAGGCAGCTCGCGCGCTGAGTTGGGATCGCACCGCGCGCGAGACGGCCGCCGTGTACCGTGAAATCGTGGAGGAGCAACGATGATTCACGTTCTGGTAGCAACGATCGCGATCGTCATCAACGGCGTGAAGCTTCCGTTGCAGCCGCCGCCAAGGATGGTACACGGCCAACTCTACGTGCCCGTGCGCCGTACGATCGAAGCCTTGGGACTGCCGTTCAACGTCGTTGGCAACAACGTCGAGACGCAAGTAGGTGCCCGGCCGATCAGCTTGCCCATCGGCGGCGGCGGTGCGATCGAAGTCAAATACGTGCTCTATGTGCCGCTGCGCTTTTTCACCGACGTCCTTGGCGCGCAAGCGACGTTCGATCGCAAGACGCAGACCGTGACGATTGTTGCGCAGTTGGTCGGGCGTACGGCGAGTGGGCTGATTCTCACCCACACCTCGGCCGAACGCTTCGGGACGGTCAGCGCCATCGACCTCAACTCCGATCCGCCTACCGTCACGCTCGAATACAATGCAACGATCCACACCGTGCCGATTGGGACGAATGCGATCGTCGAGATGCACGACGTCGCGGCGAACGTCACAGTGCCGGGTGAGCTCGCTGACGTGCGCGCCGGCGACTTCGCGCGCATCTACATGGATCGCGCCGGCCACGTGCAGCGGGTTGAGGATGAATTCGGTTCGTACTTCGGGCACATCGCGGCGACGGCGGCAACCGAATTTGTGATCGCCGACGGCCATGTGATCGTCCCCGACCGCACGACGCAGATCGTGCTCAACGGGCAACCCGCATCGATCTCGGATCTGCACGTCGGCGATCTCGTCACCGTCCGTTACAACGTCGAGACGAATGAGATTCGCACGGTGCTCGCGAGCCGGCAAGTCGCGGCGGCTTCGCCCCTCCCCGGTCAACCCCAGATCACGAGCGTGACGCTCAACACCGATCGCCCGCAGCGTGCCGGTGACAGCATCACCATCGGGTTGCAAGGCACGGCAGGCGGTGCAGCAACCTTCGACATCGGCTCATATGTGACAAACCAGTCGATGACGGAGCGCGCGGCCGGCGCCTACGTCGGCACGTATGAGATTCCGAACGGCGCGAACTTCAGCGACGTGCCGATCACCGGACATCTGCGCGTCGGTCAAACCAACGCACCGGACGTGCAGGCGACGCAGACGCTCTCCGCATCCAGCTCGCCGCCCGGGATCGCGGATTTCGCGCCGAGCGAAGGCGCAGCGGTCAACACGCGCTCGCCCGCGATCTACGCAACCTTTGTCGCGGACGCGGTGCCGGTCAATCCGTCGAGCATCGTGCTGTGGGTCGACGGACGCGACGTCACGTCGGAGTCGTTGCGCACGCCGACCTTCATTCAATATGTGCCGTCCTACACATATCATCGCGGTGAAGTGCGCGTGACCGTGCGCGTCGCCGATCTCGCCGGCAACACCACGACCAAGTCGTGGACGTTCGTGATTCGCTGATGGACTGTTTGTTCTGTAAGATCGCGAGCGGCGAGATCCCGGCGAAAGCGGTCTATCGCGACGAGGACGTGCTGGCGATCGAAGACATCAACCCGCAGGCGCCGGTGCATCTGCTCGTGATGCCGACCGAGCATCACGCGAACATCGGGGAACTTTCTGACGCCGATGGCGCGTTGCTCGCGAGGCTGATCGAAGTTGCGACGAAGCTCGGACGCGAACGCGGGGGCGACGGGTACCGCCTCGTGCTCAATACCGGTCCGGACGGCGGCCAGACCGTCGACCATTTACACGTGCATGTCTTGGCGGGAAGGCAATTGACCTGGCCGCCCGGATAGTGCTACAGTACCGGCTGGGCCTCGGGGACCGAGGTCAGATTTTTGCGTGCCTGCTTCGGCGCGCCACGAAAGGGGGGTCAATCAATAATGGAAGTTCGCGTATCTCCGGGTGAATCGATCGAGAGCGCGCTGCGCCGTTTCAAGAAGGCCACCCAGAAGGCGGGTATACTCGCCGAGGCGCGCAAGCACGAGCACTACGAAAAGCCGAGCGTTCGCCGCAAGAAGAAATCGGCCGCCGCACGCAAGCGCCGCGCCTAGTCCGTGGGAACGCTAAAAGACCGCATCGCCTCCGATCTCAAGGAGGCGATGAAGGCGCGTGACCAATTGCGCCTCGACACCCTGCGGTCGGCCCTCTCGGGCTTCACCTATAAGCGGAGCGAAGCCGGCGTGGACCTTTCCGACGCCGACGAGCTTGCCGTTGTCCAAAAGCTGGTCAAGCAGCGCGGCGACTCGCTAACCGAGTTCGAGAAGGCCGGACGCCAGGATCTCGCCGATAAGGAGCGCGCGGAGCGCGAGATCCTTACCGCCTACCTGCCGGCGCAGAAGTCCGCCGAGGAAATTCGCGCGATCGTCAAAGCGGCGGTTGCCGCGTTGCCCGAGGGCGCCCGCAATCAGGGCGCCGCGATGAAGGCCGTGATGCCGCAGCTCAAAGGGCTCGCCGACGGCAACCTAATCCGCCAAATCGTCACCGAAGAACTCGCTTAAAAGAAACCTCGCCCTGTTGCGAAAGTAGCATCCTACATGGTTAGGATGACGGTAGCGCTAGCCCTCGCACTTCTCGGGTTCGCCGGCTTGGCGCGCGCGGCGACGGCTTCGGGTTCGGTCGTGGTCGTCCCCATCACGGGAATGGTCGACGATGGCATGGCGCACTTAGTGCAGCGTGCTGTCGCGCAGGCCGACGACGATCACGCAGCCGCGGTGATCCTCGACGTGAACAGCGACGGCGGTTTGGTCGAAGCCGCACAAGATATTCGCAGTGCGATTTTCAGCGCGCACGAACCGGTGTATGCGTTCGTCGACGGGCGCGCATTCTCGGCTGCCTCGCTCATCACGCTCTCTACGTCGCGCATCTTCATGGCCCCCGGCTCCGCGATCGGGTCGGCCGAACCGCATCCCGATGATCCCGAGACGCGCTCCGCGGTCAAAGCGCTCTTCGTCTCGACTGCGCAGCGCAATCATCGGCCCGTAAAACTCGCCGAAGCGTTCGTGGATAAGGCTATCGATGTGCCCGAATATAAGACGCCGGGCACGTTCTTGACGCTGTCGGCGCAAGACGCGGTGAAGACGGGCATGGCCGACGCGATCGAGCCGTCGCTCACGGCGGCGCTTACGAGCGTGCATCTGGCCGATGCACCGCGCGTGGCGCCCGCGTACTCGTGGGGCGAAGAGCTTGCGCGCTTCATCAACAACCCGTGGATCAGTTCGATCCTACTCAGCATCGCCGGGCTCGGGTTAATTATTGAAATGCAGACACTTCATGGAATCGCCGGTACGATCGGCGTCCTTGCGCTTGCGCTGTTCTTCGGCACGCACATCTATGCCGGATTCTCGAACGGTCTCGTGGTCGCGCTCGCGATCATCGGGTTGCTCGGCATCCTCTGGGAGTTGCATGTCGTACCGGGGCACGGATTCCCCGGCATCTTGGGCGGCATTGCGCTGCTCGCATCGGTTTTTCTCGCCTTCGGGATCCCGTTCACATTTATTGCGATCCAGTCGATTGCTTCGTCAATTGTCCTGACCGTGATCGTCTTTGCGATCTTTGCGCGCTACTATCCGCAGAATGCGTGGATGCGCCGTCTGGCCTTGGTAGATGCGCAGGGCCCCGACTATGTTTCGAGCAGTGACTTCTCGTCGCTGCGCGGCATGACGGGCGTCGCCGCCTCATATCTTCGCCCGGCAGGCGTCGCACAGATCGACGGAAAGCGCGTCGACGTGCTGACCGAGGGAGAATTCATTGCGGCGGGAACGCCTGTCCGCGTCCTGCGCGTCGAAGGTGCGCGCATCTTTGTCGAGCCGGTTACACTTCCCAGCTACAAATAAGGACCCTTCGACAAGCTCAGGGCTAATGGCCAAAGGAGTTTAAATAGCGTGGAACTCGCAACGATCGGCGTAGTGATCGTCGTCATTATCGCGATCATTCTCTTCTTCGTGTTCCTATATTACTTTCCGATCGCTACCTGGATTCGCACCATTGCGGCCGGCGTGCCGCTCGGTATCATTACGCTCGTGCGTATGCGGCTGATCGGTATTCCGCCAAGCGTCATTGTCGCGAACTACGTGCGCGCACGGAAGGCCGGCTTGAATCTCACCGTGGATCAGATGCAGTCGCACTTTCTCGCCGGTGGTAACGTCGAGAACGTGACGTTCGCGATGATCGCCGCGCAGCGCGCGCAGATTCCGCTCGACTGGCAGCGTGCCGCAGCGATCGACCTTGCCGGACGCAACGTCGTCGAGGCGCTGCAAACCTCGGTCACTCCCAAGGTCATCGAGACGCCGACGTTCCAAGGCGTTGCGCAGAACGGCATTCAGCTCAATGTCAAGGCGCGCGTCACCGTGCGCAGCAACCTCGATCGCTACGTGGGCGGCGCCGGCGAACAGACGGTCATCGCGCGCGTGGGCGAAGGCGTCGTTGCGGCCGTTGGTGCGGCAATCGATCACAAAGAAGTGCTCGAGTATCCCGATCGCATTTCGAAGACCGTGCTAGCAAAAGGCTTAGACGCGGGAACGGCGTTCGAGATCGTCTCGATCGACATTGCCGACGTCGACGTGGGCAAGAACATCGGCGCCGAATTGCAGACCTCGCAAGCCGATGCCGATCGCAAGATTGCCCAGGCGAAGGCCGCGGAGCGTCAGTACGCTGCGCAAGCGGCCGAACAGGAACAGAAGGCCGAGACGCAAGCGATGCGCGTGAAAGTCGTAGAAGCGGAAGCCGCGATCCCGTTGGCTATCGCCGAAGCCTTCCGGGACGGGAATCTCGGCGTGATGGATTATTATCGCCTCAAGAATCTGCAGGCCGATACCGGCATGCGCGATTCCATCGGCACCAGCGTCGAAGGCGGTGCGGGACCCGACGCAACGCAGCCGCCGCAACCGCCGAGATAATCGATGCACAACATCGGCGGGATCGTTTGGATCGTCATCGTTG
>JBAUEZ010000067.1:0-5743 GCA_049678885.1 Candidatus Aquilonibacter sp.
GTATCTTTACGACGCGTCACCGCTCTCGACGTGGATCGGTCCTCTCGCGCGCGCCTACTATCTGCGAAGTACGAACCTCGACGCTTCGGCTAGCGCCGAACGGGGAGAGCTCTTCGGTAACTTCTCCGACGGGCTCGGCCCAAACCGCCGCTTCGCGGCGAAAACTCCGTCCGGCGCACTCACCGTTGTCCCCGTTACCACCATGCCGATCGTCCGGATCCCAATCCACGCCAGTTACGTTCTCTACCTGAGCGCGATCTCGCCTCGCCTGGCGCGGCAGTATGTCCGCTTCTCCTTGGCCATGTGCCGCCTCACACGGACCGAGCCGTCGATTCTCCTGCACCCGTTGGACTTCATTGCCGGGAACGATGCGCCCGAGCTGCGCTTCTTCCCGGGAATGCAGCTCGACGGCAACCGCAAGCGTGACACCTTGAACGACATCTTAGGTTCGTTAGTCCAGCAATTTAACGTGATGCGCATGGCCGACTACGTTGCGGGAGCACAAAACTCCGACGCCATACCGGCCGCGTAGTCCGAAGGTCCGAACCCCATAGACCTTTGGCCTGGCTGATAGAAAAATATCCCCCGTAACTAGGGGAGACAGTTGTCGGCGGGGTCCGTATACTCATCATACCCAAGAGGCACGTCGAAACTGGTGCTAGACGCCAGGTCTCGTCGCTATTTTGGACCCACTCGCCGGATGGCACTTTGAGGATCTCATGGCACTCATGACACCTATCATCTCCGCACACCAGATTCGCGCCGTAGTAATCGAAACGCAGTCGCTATTCGCTGACGCGCTTTGCCACGTTCTCTCGGGCGATCCGGATTTCCAGGTCACGTCGGTCATCAAGTCAATTGATGAACTTCCGATCCACTGCATGGAAAATGTCGATCTCGTGCTCCTCGATATCGACGACTACTGCGCCAACGTCGATCAGGCCGTCTTTCTGTGTGCACAACGATTCCCTAATGCAAAGCTGTGCGTGCTTTCGTCTTTCGCACACGCCGATGTCATGCAGCGCTGTTTAGCCGCACGCGCCAGCGGCTACGTCGTAAAAGACACGTCGCTCTCGGAGCTGGCCTCAGCCCTCAAAGCGATCGCTGCCGGGACGCCGTATGTCGATCCTCGAGTCGCGGGCACGATCCTTCGGCGCCGGGCGCTCAATCACGAGGCCTCGCTCGACGAACTCTCGGGACGCGAAACGGAAATTGTGCGACTGATCGCCCAGGGGCTTTCCAATCGCGATATCGGCTCGCGCCTCTTGCTGTCCGAAAAAACCGTGAAGAACCATATTAGCCGCATCTTCGACAAGCTTCACATCACGGCAAGAACGCAGGCGGCCGTCTACGCTATCAGGACGGGAATCGCCTAACGCGATCGGCTACGCGACCCCCACCGGCGTCGTCATCTCGCTCGGCGGGTGCGGTACGTGCAATTTTGCACCAGTAGCTGCTTGTACGTCGTCGACCGTCATTCCAGGCGCAACTTCGCGCAGCACCAAACCCTGCGGCTCGATATCGATGATCGCATAGTCGGTGATGATCTTGTTGACGACGCCTTTCCCGGTGAGCGGCAGCTCGCAGCGCTCGAGAATTTTGTGGACGTTCCCCTTCGCGACGTGCTCCATCATGACGATCACGCGCTTGGCGCCGTGCACCAAATCCATCGCGCCGCCCATGCCCTTGACCATTTTGCCGGGAATCATCCAGTTAGCGAGGTCGCCGTGTTCGGAGACTTGCATCGCGCCGAGCACCGCGAGATCGATGTGTCCGCCGCGGATCATGCCAAATGACAAGGCGGAATCGAAGAACGACGCGCCCGGCAACACCGTCACGGTCTCTTTACCGGCGTTGATCAAATCGGGATCTTCTTCACCTTCGTACGGATACGGGCCCATGCCCAGGATGCCGTTCTCACTCTGCAGCGTTACGGTGACGCCGCGCGGCACATAGTTCGGAATCAACGTCGGCAATCCAATGCCGAGGTTTACATACTGTCCGTCTTGGAGTTCGAGTGCAACGCGTGCGGCTAGTTGAGTTCTCGTTAGAGGCATCTTATGAATCCTTCGACAGGCTCAGGATGACACTTGGGGACGCGTCGTAATGCGTTCGATGCGTTTGCCTTGCGGACCAACCTTCACGATGCGTTGCACGAAGATACCCGGCAAGTGCACTTGCTCGGGATCGATCTGCCCCGCATCGACCAGCTCTTCGGTTTCGACGATCGTAATTTTTCCGGCCATCGCGCAGAGCGGATTGAACTGCCGCGTCGCTTTGTGAAAGATCACGTTCCCGGCGGTGTCGGTAACGGACGCGCGCACGAGTGCGAAGTCAGCGATGATGCCGTGTTCCATCACGTAATCGCGGCCGTCGAACGAGCGAGTCTCCTTCGGTGGCGATGGAATTGCAACGCTTCCGTCACCATTGTACTTCCACGGTAATCCGCCGTCGGCGACGAGTGTGCCGACACCGGCCGGTGTAAAAAACGCGGGAATACCACAGCCGCCGGCACGCAGACGCTCGGCGAGCGTGCCCTGCGGCACCAACTCAACCTCGAGTTCTCCGCTCAGATACTGGCGTTCGAACTCCTTATTCTCGCCCACGTACGAACCCGTCGTGCGCCGTATGCGCTTGTGGTCGAGCAGCACACCCAAGCCCCAGCCGTCGACGCCGCAGTTGTTCGAGACGGTAACGAGGTCGGTTGCTCCCTGGTCCAGGAGCGCCTCGATGAGGTTGTGTGGAATACCGTTAAGGCCGAAGCCGCCCACTGCAAGCGTCGCGCCGCTGCGGATATCCGCTACCGCCTCCGCGCACGTCTTGAACACTTTCTCCATACGTGGCTATTGCGCCGATGGACGGAACGGCTCCCTCCCCCGTGGAAACCTGAAGTATGAGTATTGCACCTCCTCACGCCATCGACGCCGACGAAGAGGCCATGATCATCAACATGGTGCGCGAACTGGTTGCGGAAAAAGTCGCACCGCGCGCCGCGGAGATCGATGAGAGCGCCGAGTTTCCAACCGATATCAAAGAGCTTTTCGCGCAGAACGACCTGCTCGGCATTCCGATTCCGACCGAATACGGCGGGCTCGGCGGCTCCTTCGTGACCTACGTCAAGGTCGTCGAGGAGATCGCGAAGGCGTGCGCTTCGAGTTCACTGATTGTCGCCGTACAAGAACTCGGCATGCTGCCGATTCTCATCGGCGGTAGCGAGGAGCAAAAGAAACGCTTCCTTCCCGACATCGCATCGGGGAAAAAGATCGCCGCGTACGCGCTCACCGAAGCGTCGAGTGGTTCGGATGCACTCGGTTCGATGCGCACGCGCGCCGAACGCAAGGGCGACACCTATGTGCTCAACGGCCAGAAGATTTGGATCACCAACGGCAGTGTCGCCGACGTGGTCTGCGTCTTCGCGGTCACGGATCCGCAAGCGGGTTCGCGCGGCGTCTCGGCGTTCGTCGTCGAGAAGGGCATGAAGGGCTTCATCGTCGGTAAGAAAGAGAAAAAGATGGGAATCCGCGGTTCACCCACCGTGGAGCTCGCCTTCGACGATTGCGTCATCCCCGCCGCCAATCGTTTAGGCGAAGAGGGCGAGGGCTTCAAGATCGCGATGAAGGTGCTCGACAAATCGCGTCCCGGCATCGCCGCGCAGGCGCTCGGTATTGCGGCCGGTGCGCTCGACTATGCGACAAATTATGCAAAAGAACGGATCGCCTTCGGCAAACCGATCGGGCAGCATCAGGGCATCGGCTTCATGCTCGCGGACATGAAGACCGAGGTCGAATCGGCGCGCCTTCTTCTGTATGAAGCGGCGCGCAAGTGCGATCAGGGCGCGCCCGATGTCTCGCTGTGGGCGTCGATGGCCAAGCTGAAGTGCGGCGACGTGGCGATGTCGGTAACGACCGACGCGGTGCAGGTCCTCGGCGGCTTCGGCTACTCCACCGAGTACCCGGTCGAACGCATGATGCGCGACGCCAAAATCACGCAGATTTACGAGGGCACGCAGCAGATCCAGCGCCTGGTCATCTCGCGCGCAATGGTTGGTAAGGGGAAGTAGACAGGGGAGCCTCTTTCGGCTGCGAACTTCCCGTAGCGTTGTTACGTTCATTCGAGCGTAACGGAGCCACGCGGCGGCGTTCTCACGCCGCAACGTTCCCGTATCTTGCTATGGAAGGAGGTACCACTCTATGAAGAAGACCATCGCATCGTTTCTCGCGGCGGCGTTCCTGATGACCGTCCCAGCGCTGGCTGCGACTTCCGCTAAGCCGTCGGCATCGCCGAAGGCAGGCGCGAAGAGCTCGACCTCAATGAAGTCGACCAAACCGACGGCCAAACCGGCCAGCACCTCGATGAAGTCGACGAAGCCCACAGCCAAACCGGCCTCCAAGCCGGCGCCGAAGGCGACCAAGAAACCGTAACCCTCGTTCTTATTCATTCCATAACGGCGCAGTCGTACGACTGCGCCGTCCGGTTTTGGTAGTCTAGATCTGATGGCCGATCCCATGAAACCCGAGTTCACCGCCCAAAATCCGATCGTCGAGGCCGCGACGCGTCTTCGTGCGCGGCGCGATATCGGACGCGCTATCGACGCCGGCGACGACGGCTCACACGCGGCCGGCGAAGATGCGGAAGCCTCGCTCGCGCTGTTCCATCGCCGGCTGCTCGACGGAGCAAAACGACTGGATTCGATCCTCGGCAAGGGCGCCGTGAAAATCGTGCGCATTGAGAAACCGCTGCGGGTGCGCGTGCGTTTCGGCGACAAGCGCGTCAGCCTCGACCTCGACGACGTGCATCAACTCGTGCGCATCGCGGGCGGGGGTCTCGACGGCGAGTACCAATTCGATCCGAGCGCGGCAACGCCGGCGCTGATCAATATCTCGAAGATCTCGACCGAAGCCGGCTACGGCGAGGCGCTTACCGCTTCTTCTTTGCTGAAGTTGATCGCGCAGGACGCCGAGTTGCCGCGGCCCTCCCATCTCGACGGATCCGGCCCGCTGCAGTTATAGTCCGCAGCTTCGCAATAATCGGCGGCGTCGGGCAGATCTTGTTCACCGGGCACTGCGCGCACAGCGGCGTCGGCGCCTTGCAGATGGCGCGCCCATGTAAGATCAACCAATGCGAGGCAAAGCGCCACTTGTCGCGCGGCACGAGCGCGGTGACGTCTTCTTCTACACCGAGCGGTGTGGTGGCCGTCGTGAGTCCCAGACGATGCGATACACGAAAAACATGCGTGTCGACCGCGAGCGCCGCATCGCCGAAGGCCACCGACATTACAACCGATGCTGTCTTGCGTCCGACGCCGGCGAGCGACTGCAGCGCGTCGCGATCGTTCGGGACTTCGCCACCAAACTTTTCGACCAAATCTTTTGCGGCGTTAATGATGTTCTTGGATTTCATGCGAAAGAACCCGGTTGACCGAATGATGCGCTCGACGTCCGACACCTTTGCCTCAGCCAGCGCATGCGCATTGGGATATTTCGCGAACAATTCAGGCGTGGTGAGATTCACGCGCGCATCAGTGGTCTGCGCTGAGATAATGACCGACACGAGCAACTCGAAGTGGTTGGCGTAGTGCAGCGCGGTCACCGCGTGCGGATAGGTACGTTCCAGAATCGCGAGCTCTTCCTGTGCGACCTCGCGTGAAACGACCTTTTTGGGAAACGGAATCTTAGCCATGGTTCAGCGGCCTGTGACGCCAGGATCTATGATCCCGTCACGGGCACCACAGGCGCGATTAGCT
>JBAUEZ010000068.1:0-1844 GCA_049678885.1 Candidatus Aquilonibacter sp.
GCACTGCACGCTGCCGCGCCGCTGGCGCTGCGGCAGCGCGGAGGCGTGTGCCTTGCGCACGAAGCGCCGGTTCGCTGCCGGATCGGGAATCGCGCTCCTCCGTTCGCGCTCGTCTGAATTTGCGCCCTTGGGGCGCAGCAACGAACACTGCCACGTGAGGAGTTTTCATGTTTTCAAGAATCCGCTCGAAGCGTGTAGCGCTTCTAGCAGCCGCCGGCATCGCGGCCATCGTCGTCGGATTTTTCACTTTCGGTAGGCTCGGCGAGCGCGCGCGGCACGTCGTCGCGGTGCAAACCTCGCACCGCGCGTTTCACGCAAGCAAGTTGAACTTGCTCGTGCTCGGCTACCAAGACGACGAGAACACGACCGACACGATCATCCTCGCGCATCTCGACGTCGATCGCCGCACGGCCACTCTGGTCTCGATCCCACGCGACTCCTGGACGATGATTCGCGGTCACGGGAACGACAAGATCAATGCCGCCTACGCCTACGGCGGCGCGAAATCGAGCGCGCGAGCCGTCAGCGCGTTGCTCGGCGGCGTGCCGATCGACGCGATTATCGCGCTGCAACCCGAAGGCGCAGCCCAGATCGTCGATGCGATGGGGGGCATCAACGTCAACGTCAACGAGTCGATGGACTACGACGATGACAACGGCGAACTCCACATTCACCTGAAAAAAGGCGAGCAATACCTCACCGGCAGCCAAGTCGCCGGCTATCTACGCTTTCGCCACGACCCCGCTTCCGATTACGGACGCATGAAGCGTCAGCAGCAAGTGCTCAAGGTCATGATGGCCCAGCTCAGCCAGCCCCAGAATTGGGCGAAGCTCCCGCGCATCCTCACGTTTGCGCGCAAAGACATGCAGACGACGTTGAGCAACCAGCAGCTCGTTGCGTTGCTGGAGGTCTACCGCGACGTGCCCGATGACAACATTCGCGCCTTCACGCTTCCAAGCAAACCGGGCTGGGTCGGCGACGCGTCGGTCGTCTTCGTCGACGCGCGATGGGCGAAGCTGATCGGGAAAATGCTCTTCACCAAGAACGAGCCGCCGCAAGACGAGATTCTCGTCGCCAATGCGACCGGAGATACCGAGCTGGACAAGACGATCGTCGGCGCACTTCGCGGCGGCGGCTGGAACGTGCGCACCTCGATCGATTCACCCACTAAAGCGACGAGTATCGTCGTCGGCAGTTCGCCCGCAGCCCAAGCGCTCGCGCAGATGTTCGCGACCGGACTGCGTCCGGGAACGAGTTCGACGCTTCTGCTCGGCTCAGATCTCTCTCCGGATACCTAAGCTTCCTAGGGCGTCGGCGACGGGGCCGCCGTTTCGCGTACGGGTGTCGGATAGCTTGCAACGCTCCGATGCCCGTGTGCGTCGATCGCGCGCACCCCGAGGATATAGTCGTCTTTGCTTACGGGAACCGTCGCCTCGGTGACATTGCCGACGTTGAGCGCGTACTCCCAATTGGCGGCGCTCGTCGAACGCCACACAATCTCGTAGGACGTCGCGCCGATCGCCGGCTTCCAGCGTAGCGTCGAATCATATCCGAGATGGCGTAGCACCATCTGCGCATTCGGCGGCGATTGGGGTCCGAGCGCAAGCGACGCGAGCGCAGCGATGTTGGCTTGCGTCGCCTTCGCCAAATAATCCCAATCCATGTATGGCAACAAATCGCCGTATTGCACGCCGTTTTCCACGCGCACGTTTTGGTGCTGGTGCGTGAAGTTTTCATTGGCTTCGACGAAGCGAATCGCCGGATAGCCGTCGGCTTGGAACGACTCCTGATCGCCACCGCGCAGGAAGCGGTCGGCGCGCCCGCTCTGGCGCACCGCGAACCCA
>JBAUEZ010000069.1:0-21267 GCA_049678885.1 Candidatus Aquilonibacter sp.
GGTACGAGCAGATAGGTTGGGACGTCCTTTTGTGCATTGGGCCGTGGCTCTTTCGAGATCGAGTAGAACAGCTGGATGTCTTTTTCGCGCGTCTGCTTGAACATGAACGTCCGCAACGGCTGCGCCGCGCGGTCGAGCGCAACCGGCTGACTGATCTTCTTCTGCAGATACGGCTGCACCGCGTTGTCGTTGATCTGATGGATCACCGGGTTCATGACGAAGAACGTCAGGAGCAGCGCGAGTCCGACCAGCACTTGGTTGGGCGGGGTCTGCTGCGTGCCCATTGCGGTACGAACGAACGAGAGCACGACGATGATGCGGGTGAACGAGGTCGTCATCACGAGGAGCGTCGGTGCCAGCGTCAGTACGGTGAGCAGCAAAAGCACCTGCAGAGCGCCGACGACCTGCTGCGGATTGTTGGTCTGGCCCAAACTTAGATTGATGTTCGGCACCGGCAGGGTCGGCGCGGTCGGGACGCTGGGCGCAGTCTGCGCTAGGGCGAACGCCGGAAGCACCCAAAGCAACACGAATGCAAGGGCCGCTGAGATGAGCAATGGGGCGTGGCGCGCCCAAGCGCGCGCGAGCGCCTCGCGCCGGCTACGGTTTGCCACGCAGCGATTTCACCACATCGGCAAACGACTTTTGCGTCGAGCGCAGCAGCGTTCGCTGAGCTTCGAGCCAGCCTTCAACTTCATCCGCCGGCAACTCGACGATCGAGGTCACGTGTCCCTGGCCGCCGCCAATCAAGTAATAGCGCGAGCCGACCTTGATCACGTGAAGTGCGGCGTGCTGTGAGAGCGGCGTCGACTCGAGCACGGTTACCAGACGCCGGTTGGCGGAGGCCAAGATGCGCCCCCGCGCGAGTCCACGCACTACTAGATAAAGGCCGCCGAGCAATAGCGCGACGACCAATAGTGCCAGAACGTAACTGAACCAAAAGCCCGAGGCCATGAGCGAGGGCTACGAACTCGTTTGCGGATTGAGTTCGCTGATTTTCACTGCGTACTTATCGTCCACAACGACCACCTCGCCTCGCGCGATCAAGATGTTGTTCACATAGAGATCGATCGGCTCGGCAGCCAGCTTATCCAATTCGAAGACGCTGCCGGATTGTAGCGAAACAACCTCGCGTAACGGCATCACCGTCTTGCCGAGCACCGCGCTGATCTGGAGCGGTACGTCATGCACGAGATCCAGGTTGGCTTGTCCGGGCTGCGCCGTCCGCACGGGTGTCGGCGGCATCGACGTGTAGGCAACGTTCTGCGCGTTAGCCGGCGGCGCGATTTTCCTTGATGGAGCGGCGGCGGGCTCGGCCTCGCGCGCCTTGGCCGCTTCGGCGGACGCAGTCGCGCCCAGCCCAAGTTTCGAAAGCGTTATCGCCGCAAAGTCGATGCTGATGCGGGGATGCATATCCGAGCCAACGTCGAGTTTGCCGTTGTACGAAACAAACGGCGGCGGCGGAAGCAGCGTTGCATCGGTACACATCGACGCATGGGCGCCTTCTGCCGACGTGCCGATTTGCTTGGCGAGTTCTTCGACCATGGCGGTCGCAATTTGCGAGACGGTCTCCGAAGCGATCGAAAGCTGCATCGGGCCCATCTCCGTGACGTCGTCGCCGCCGCCCAGCATCACGCCCACGATCTGTTGCATGTCGGCGGTGGGGAAGCGGACAACGAGCTGCGCGCCAAGCGCCGGAATCGTCGCAAGCGAGACTAACTCGGCACCATCGGTGCGAATCGATCCATCGTGGTCGTCGCGCGTTGCGGCTCCCACGCTTGCGGACTGTTCCACCAGCCTGCCTAACACCGTGCCGGCTGCAGCCAACATTGCATCAGCAAGCTGTTGTGTATCGGGCATACGCTATTCGTCCTCGCTCGCTAAAACGTGTGAGACCTGCACCGTGAGCTGGTCTTTGTTGATTCCGGGGAAAACCCGGAATTTTTCTTTTTCATTGACCCGCGCCGACAGCGGCTCGTTGGTCAACTTATCGAAGACGACGATGTCCCCTTCCTGCAGTGCCACCAAGTCGCGCAGCGACACCGTGGTTTGACCCAGTTCCACCTCCACCTCGACCGGCGCGCGCTCGACGTTTCTGGTCAGTTGCGCGATGTCTTCCTCGGTCATGCCGCGACCGGCGATCACCGTCGGCGACCATTGAAACTCGGTCAACTGCTGGCCAATCGACTGCAGGACCAAATACGGCAGACAGAAGTTCATCACGCCCGACATATCGCCGATCTTCAGCTCCATGGAAATGTAGGCGACGATCTGATCGAGCGGAATGATGCGCGGAATGAATTGCGGGTTGGAATCGAGCGCCTCGATCTTCAGCGAAAGCGTGAGCAGGTAGTTCCACGACTCGCGGTAGCTGTTGAGCATACGCGCCATGAAGCGCTGCATGAGCGTGCGCTCGATGTCGGTCAGGTCGCGCAGCTTGTTCGGGAACCAGCCTGGGCCGCCGAGCAAGCGGTCGATGATCGAGAAGACGAGATTGAGATCGACTTGCACGATGCCGCTACCCGGCAGTGGATCCATCGAGAAGATGCCGAGGATCGACGGGATGCCGATCGAGGCGATGAAGTCGCCGTAGCTAATCTGCTCGATCGAGACGATCGTCGCCTCGACGCGCGTGCGCAAATAGACGGAGAGAGAGTTGTTGAGCAGGCGGGTGAAGTTCTCGTGAAGCGTTCGAAGCGTCTGCAGCTGGTTATTCGTGAACTTATCGAGCCGCTTGTTGAAGCGGAAATCGAACGACTTTACCCTGCGGCCGTCGATCGCTTCCTTCGCCGGAGCGCCTTCGCCAGAGAGTTGATTGATAAGTGCATCAATCTCTTCTTGTGAAAGACTCGACATAAATGCTCGCTTACTGACCTTTCTGACTGCTACCGGGAGCTGCGTTGCCGGTTAAGAGCACGATATCGACGCGACGGTTCTGCTGCTTCTCCGCGTCGGAGATATTCGCGTTGCGTGGACGGAACTGGCCGTATCCCGTCGCGCTGATCCGGGTAGGCGCAACGCCGTCGTCCTCGACGAGGTGACGCGCGACGCCGACCGCGCGAGCTGCCGAGAGCTCCCAGTTCGTGGCGTATTGATAGGTCGAGATCGGCACGTTGTCGGTATAGCCTTCGATCGCAATGGCATTGTTGTTGCGCTTGAGCAGGGGCGCGATCCCATCGAGAATCTTGAGTGTGTCCGGACGAATCTGCGCGCTACCACTATCGTAGAATGACTTGTCGGAGAGCAGCGTCACGACTAAGCCGCGCGCCTCGGCGTGCACCTGCACCTGTTGCTCGAGGTGGTTTTCTTTGACGTACTTCTCGAGTTCTCTCTGAATCGCCGGGATGCTGGAACTCGCCTCGAACGACTGCTCGCCGTTCGCTCCGCCGTTGGGCGGTTGATTGACCGTCCACACGTTATTGAATCCGGCTGAAACCGACTTGGCGAATTGCTGGACCTTGACCCGACTGATCGTCGACATGGCAAAGAGGATGATGAACAGCGCCAACATGAGGGTGATCATGTCGGCGTAGGTCAGCAGCCAGCGCATCATGCCCGCAGTCTCGAGCTTCTCCTCGGACTTCTTGCGTGGCCGATTCGATTCGGCCGCGCGGGCCGCGCTCTTGATCGGTTGTGCCATTGGTGGTTATGCTTGCGCTTTCGTTATGCGGAAGATGCCGAGTACCCGGTCTCGCCTGCAATTGCTCCGCCTTCTTCAATGCCAGACTCGCGCTCTCTCGGATCGATGAAGGCCAGCAGCTTCTCCTCCAGCAGGCGCGGATTATCGCCGGCTTGGATCGCGAGAATGCCCTCGATCATGATTTCGCGCATCAGCAGCAGTTGCCCGTTGCGCTCTTTGATCTTGGTCGCTATCGGCAGCCACAGCAAATTGGCGAACATGATGCCGAAGAACGTCGCCACGAACGCTTGCGCCGTCGCGACGCCAATCGTGCCCGCGACATTCGTGCTGTTGCTCATCTCCGAGAGGCCTTTGAGCATGCCGATCAAGCCGAGCACGGTACCGATGATGCCGAGCGTCGGCGAATAGCCGCCTAAATTCATGAAGACTTGTTCGGCCTTTGCACCATGCTCTTGCGTGCTGCTGACTTCGGTCTCCAAAACTTTGCGGATGATCTCGGTGTCGCGTCCGTCGATCACCAGTTGGATACCCTTGCGCATGAACTCGTCGTCGAGCGCAGCGGCCTCGTTTTCGAGTGCGAGCAAGCCTTCGCGCCGGGCTTTCTCAGCAAATGAAACGAGGGTCGAAATGACGTCGCGCTCGTGGTAGTCGACTTGCACGAACGCCGTGCGCCACCCGCCGAAGAACCCACGCAGGAAGGTGCGCATCGGAAAGGACGTGAGCGTCGCGCCGAGCGTGCCGCCAACGATCAGCAAGATCGCTTCCCACCGCCCGAAGATCACCGATGGATCGGTGTGGCCGACCCAGCCGGCGATGAAAATGGCTCCAAAGCCTAACAGGAGCCCTAAAATAGTTGCTATATCCAACGTACTGCTCTCCGCAGGGGTAACCCAGCGCCTTTACCGGGTATCGGCCGGGCTAATCCCAATATCAAGCTCATGTAAGAGACCGCCCGCTGGCTCCACTAGGCCGGTCCGTAGATTCGCCTCTTGAAGTCGACGATCTTCTGCTGTATGTCGACCATCCGGTCGCGTACCACGAGCCGGTTCCCCGAGGTCAGGGTGACGACCGTATCCGGCGTTTCCTCGATCTGCTCGATCAGGTCGCTGTTGATCATCACCGGATGGCCGTTGAGTCGTGTAAGTGCAATCATGCCGATCTCCTGAAGGATTTGGGGGCGGCGAGTGTGCTAGGCCCCGCCGCCCCTGGTCCTTAGGCCACGAGATTAGTTCTGTGTGGCCTGGAGTGCGATGACCGTTTGCAGATTCGCGTCCGCGGTCTCGATGCCGCGTGAGTTCGCCTGGAACGCGCGCTGCGCGACGATCAGGTTGGTGAACTCGTTGGCGAGGTTGACGTTGGACTCTTCGAGCGATCCGGCAACGATCGCGCCGTAGCGCCCGGTGTTGGCTGTACCTACCTGTGCTAGACCTGACGCAGCAGTCTCTGCGAATTGGTTCGAACCCATGCGCTCCAGACCGTCCTCGTTCTGGAAGGTCGCAATCGCGAGCTGCGCCAGCGTCTTCTGTTGACCGTTGGTGAACGATCCGGTGATCGTTCCGTCCTGGCCAACCGTGAAGTTCGAGAGCGTGCCGGCCGCGTAGCCGTTCTGGCTGACGACCGTCGCGCCCGACGCTGAGTTCAGACTCGTGTCATCGTAGAAGCCGAGCGCGATCGCGCCGGGCGTTGCAACCTGCGTGGGAGCTTGTGCGGCATTGCCGACGCTCGGACCCCACTGCACGACATTGAGTTGATTGCCCTGGTCAACCGATGCGGTCGCGCCCGCATCGTGGAAGAAGCCCGCCGATCCCGGACCGCCGATCGCCTGACCGGGGGTGACTGCCTCGATCGACGAGGTGTTGATGAATTGGCCGTTCTGATCGAAGTATGCGTACCCGAGTACGCCGGATGAGGCTTGTCCGGTGGTGAGGCCGGTAACCGCCGCACCGTTGTAAGTGCCTCCGGTTGCGATTGTTTGGAACTGCGTGCCGTCGGTGAAGCTCGCGCTCACCTGCCATTCCGTGGCCGGCGTCACCGCAGTGCCGCTCGAGTTTTCGACCGTGGTCGGCAAGCCGTTTGCAGCCGGCGTTACGGTGAGAGTATCGGCACCCACCGTCGCAGGAGAGGCCAGCGTAAACGTCACGCCGTTGACCGTTTGCGTCGTACCGGCCGCAACGGTGCTCAGCGCACCGGTCGCCTGGTCGAAGATCGAATATGTCTGGTTACCGCCGAGCGCCGTGATCGTGATCGTATCGCCGTTACTGGTCGCGGGTGCAACGGAAAGGCCGGTCACATCGGCATTTCCGCCGGTCACGGTCGCGGGTACCGCACTCGGTACAATCGGCGTGTAGGTCAGCGTCGCCTCGTGCGCGCCGCCGAGCGAGTCGTAGAACGTCGTCGAGACGGTTACCGGCGCGCCCGGATTTGCCGATGCGCCGACCGCCTGTTGGAACGCCTGCGACCAGTTGGTTTGATCGAGGTTGCCGCCGAGCGCAACGTCAAAGACTTGGTCGTTGATCGCGGGACCGGTCTTGACGCCCGAACCGGTCGCTGTCGCTTGTTCTGCCAAACCAACCGGAATCGTGATCGCACCCGGCGTGCCGCCGGCGTTCACGACGCCCTGACCATTGGCCATGTACCCCATCACGCCCATGCCGGAGGCTGGATCGTAGAGCACGCCGTTCGAGTCGGTCGAGAAATCGCCGTCGCGTGTGTACGTCGGCGTGCCCGTACCGTTGATGTTGTTGAGAATGAAGAACCCGTCGCCGTTGAGGGCGAGATCGGTGTTGACGCCGGTTGTTTCCAAACCGCCTTGCGCGAACATCGTGTCGACGGTGTTGACCTTGACGCCGAGACCCATGTCGTTGGGATTGACGCCACCGCTGGTCTGCGTGGGACCTGACGGCGAACCGATCTGTTGGTAGAACTGATCGGCGAAGGTCATGCGCTGAGACTTGAAGCCGGTCGTCGCCGTATTGGCGATGTTGTTGGAGATCATGTCGATCCAGCTCTGGTATGCGTCCAGGCCGGAGATCCCCGTATAGAGTGAATCGAAAGCCATTCTGACCTCAATTACGGATCCGCGATGTTTCGGTTGATCCACATCGCGGCCGGAGCTCCGCAAGCGGTCCGCCCCGGTGAAGTGTTATTAAATGATTGCGGCCGAATCGATGTTGGTGAAGACGTTCTCTTTCATCGAATCGGAATCGACCGCGGTGATGACGGTCCGGTTCTTGATGCTCACGATCATCGCAGTGTCGCGCACGATAAAGAGCGAGTTTTTCGCTCCCTTCGCCGCGGCTTTGTCGGCCATCGCGTTCATCTTGGTGACATCTTCCGACGTCAGGCTGATGTTGCGCGATTGCAGGCGCTGCATGGCATGAGCTGAGAATTTCAGCGACTCGCCCGACGGTGCCGCCGGAGCTTGCTGCTGCGCCGCGACGTTGTCGAGTACCGCACGGAAACTCGGCGACGAAGTCGGCGGGATTTCAACGGGTTTACCGACCGGACGCGCCGTTGGGCCCGGGATGATCCCCGGTTGTTGGACGCGGCTTATGTCGTTCGGATCCACGTTATTGCCCCGAACTGCCCGTCCCGGTTACCGACGATGCGCTTCCGATGCCGATGATTTGGTTGGTCGAGAAGAGCAGCGGATTGCCGCTGTTATCGGTAATCGTCTGTCCGGACGAATTGGTCATGGTGAAGTACGGCGTGCCGTTCTGCACGTCGATCGACTGGATGATGCCCGTGACCGTCGATGAATTCGACGAGCTCGAGCTCGTGCCGATACTGACCGTTGCCGCCTTGCCGATGAGCGAGGCCGCCTGCAGTACGCCGAAGTTGCTCTGAAATGCCTGAAACGAACTGGTCAGCTGCTGCTGATATTGCAGTTCAGACATCTGAGCCAACTGAGTGACGGATTCGGTTGCGTCCTGGGGTTGATCCGGATTTTGATTCTGCAATTCCGTGGTGAGCAATTGCAAAAATGCGTTCGGACCCAGGTCGTTGTCCGTGGTCACCGGGTTCGAGGTGCCGGTTGCTGGTGCAGTCCCGACGCCTGTTACGAGTCCCATAGTTCCTCCTAAGCGAGGGAGTTAAAAAGCTCGAGTCCCGACCCGCTCAAAAGAGACGGCCCGAGAGTTGAAGCTTCGGTGGTATCGGCCGTCGCGGTGGCGTTCAACTCGTGAACGACAAAGCGGCGTCCGAAACCGGTGGTGCGATCTTTGCTTTGATCCTGGCCGGCATCGCCGCCTGAGACGTTGACCGAGAAACCCGAGAGGGTCAATCCGGCCTCTGAGAGCGAACGCGCGAGGTCTTGATGGTTGGCAACGAGCGCACTGCGAACATCGGCGCTCTGCGCGATGAAGTTCGCACTGACTTGATTTCCCGATACGGTGAGACGCATCGTCACTTGACCGAGGTTTTCCGGTTGCAGCTGCAGCCGAATCTCCGAGGTCCCTTGCGCGAGCGTGCGCATCGTCATACCGCTGACCATTTGCTCGATGATTTGGTTCGGATCGACCGTGTTGCCGTTGCTCGAACTCGATTGCAAGGCGTCTTGCACTTGCGAATTAAGATTCGAACTTGGCGCAGCGATCAGACTCGCCGGGTTTGCGCCCGAAGGCGTTTGGTCCGCGAGGTCTTGACCGAACGTGTGTCCCGAGCTGTTGCTTGTCGACGTATTGGTCGACGATGAACCCGCAGTAACGGCACCGGCATCGACGTCCGTCAGCATCGCAGCAAGTTTTGCAGCGAGCATAGTGGGCGTGAGTGCCGATGCGCCGGACGGGACGAGCGCCGTAGCGCCGGCCGCGTTGTCGGCGCCTGCTGCGGCTGCGCCAGCGTTCACCGAGGCGTCGACGCCCACGGCGCGCACGAGCATTCGCGCGAGCAGGTCGGGAGCATTCGACATCGTGATGGTTTGCTGCGAGCCAACCGCGTTTGCAGTTGCCTGACTCAACAGACCGCTCGTGAGCGTTGACGGTGCGTTATTTTGCGCGTCCGTCGCGACGGGAGTTGTGGTCTGCTGTGTAGCGAGTTGTATCGGGGTCGACGCCGCCTGTACAGGCGACGGGGTTGGGCGTACGGCGGGAGCTGCGTTGGGTGCGGGCGCCTTGAGCGCCGCAACCACCGAAGCCAGAAGCGAACCAACAATCGACGAGACATCGAGCGTGCTCGCTGTACCGTTGGTTTGTTGCTGGGCCGGGAGTTCTTTCGCCGAGTTGGCGTCCAAGATGTTTCCCGCGATTTCGTTCTGCTGCCCGTTTCCGTTTTCCGCATCCCTCGCGATCGTCTCGACTAATCCTTGTAATCGAGTTGCGAGGGCTGCCGCTTCTTCTGCGGCGGTTCCCGGCGGTCCATTACTCGGTGGCGAGAGTGCGTTCGCGATCGTTTGCGTGATGGAGGTACGTAGTCGATCGAGATCGCTCTGGGAGTATTGGGCTTTGAGCATATTTGCTGCCGAAGTGCCGACACTCTGAGCGAGTTGATCGACGATGGTTGTCATCGGCGTTCCGTTTTGCAACAACGACGTGAGTTGCGCGAGCAGATCTGCGTTCGTCGCCGTCGATGACGGCGAAGACGAAGACGTGCCCTTTGCATTTGCGAGCGTGGATCCGAACAACGACGCCCAATGTGCGCCTTTGCCTTTGCCGCTCGCGTGCGCCGTGCTGCCGGTGGCCAGACGTTCAATACTGGCCGGGAGCACCGATGCGATGGAAAGCATGGTTACTTCAATCACCTCCTTTCTTCATATTGGCCTTGGAATACCAAAACGGGAGAGCACGGCCTGGATGCCCTCATGTTCTTATTCGGCCCCTCCACAGAGGGTATTTAGCTCAGGGCAGCCCAGCGAGGGTCAGCATGGAGCGCAGCATCCGGCCGCCGTGCTCGCTCAGCACCGATTCGGGGTGGAACTGGACGCCGTGCACGGGGAGATGGCGGTGAGCGATGCCCTGCACGACCCCGTCCGCGCTCTGGGCGCTGATATGCAGCGAGCCCGGGAGGCTCGCGGGATCGAGGCAGAGCGAATGGTAACGGGTGGCGGTCAGCGGCGAGGGGAGGCCGGCGAAGACGCCGGTCCCATCGTGTTCGATGCGGCTGGTCTTGCCATGCATCTGCGACGGAGCGTGGGTGACGGTCGCGCCGAGGGCCTCGCCGATCGCCTGCAGTCCGAGGCACACGCCGAAGACGGGCATCTTGCGCTCGATCGCGGCACGTACCGCCTGCATCATCCGCGGCTGTTCCGACGGATTGCCGGGGCCTGGACCGATGACCAGCATCCGATAGTCCTCGAGCAGCGACGGCTCCAGCCGTGGGTCATCGTTGAGGATCACCGACGGCGGCGCGCCTTGCGCGGCCAGCAAATGCACCACGTTGTAGGTAAAGCTGTCGTAGTTATCGATGAAGAGGACGCTCGCGCTCATGGATTCACTCCTAGCATTTCGCGCGCGATGCGCGTTTTGTGCAAGACCTCGTCGTACTCGAACTCCGGATCGCTGTCGGCAACGATACCGGCCGAGGCCTGCCAATAGACTCTGCCGTTCTGCACGTGCATGCTGCGCAGCGTGATGCACGAGTCGAAATCGCCGCCGAACGACCAGCGGCCGACACTGCCCGCATAAAAGCCGCGTGTGACCGGTTCGAGCTCGTCGATCAATTGCATCGCGCGCACTTTCGGCGTGCCCGTCACCGTGCCGGCGGGGAATCCGGCGCGGAACAGGTCGAGGCCATCGCACTCCGGACGGAGCGTCCCGACCAGATCTGAGACGATGTGCATCACGTGGCTATAGCGTTCGATCTGTAAGAGTTCATCGACAGCAACCGAGCCGTACTGACACACCATGCCGAGATCGTTACGGCCGAGGTCGACGAGCATCACGTGTTCCGCGCGCTCCTTCTCGTTGCCGAGCAGCTCGCGCGCAATTTGCGCGTCCTCTTCCTCGTCGGCGCCGCGCGGACGGGTGCCGGCAAGCGGACGGATGCGTGCCTTGCGACCTTCGAGCCGCACCAAGAACTCGGGCGAAGCGCCAAGGATCGTGCCGAACGGACCGTCGACATAGAACATGTAGGGTGACGGATTGCGCCGGCGCAAAGCCCGATATAAATCGAAGGGATTGCCCTCGAGCGGTGCATCGAACCGGATGCCAAGTTGTAACTGATAGACGTCGCCGTCGTAAATGTGCGCCTTGACGCGCGCGGCCTTCTCGAGGTACGTCGCGCGATCCATCGACGCGCGTGGCGTACCGACAGCGCGCACCGGGCGCGCAAACTGCGGCGCTTGCGACTCGAGACGGGTGACGTAGCCGTCGAGCCGTGCGTCGGCTTCGGCTGCATGCTCACCGCAACCCCAAAGGATCAGCGAATGCGTTAAGTGATCGAAGATCAGCCAGGTCGCTGGGATTGCCACGTACGCCGCGGGCATAGCCGGTGGATCTTGCGCACGCGGCGATAGACGCGCAAACGGTCGCGCCGCGTCGTACGCAAAGGCGACGAGGGCGCCGCCCCAACCCTGCGCATCTTCCACGGGCCGGCGCGCCTCGACCAGCGCGCGCACGTTATCGAGCAGCTCCGGCGTTGCATCGAACGATTCCGCCGCAAGATAATCGAGTCCGATAAATGAGTAACGCGAGATTTTGCCGCCATGCTCGACGCTTTCGAGCAGGCACGATGCGCCCGGGGTCGCGAGCGCGAGATACGCGCCGATCGGCGAGAGGACGTCGGCGGGAAGCGTGCGTGTGCGGACGATCAAGACGCGGCGTTTACCGCTTGAGCGTGGGATTCTCCTGCGTCAGTTGCGCGGCGAATGCGGCCGGCACTGCGTCGAGAATCGCACCGGCATCGTCGGGCGACATCAACGCGAGCACGCGCGCAACGTAGGGAACGGGCAACCGTTGAATCACCTTCGCCGCATTCGACGCGTCCATGTTCGCCCATAGTTGCGCGGTACGGCGCATGTCTTGGGTTGCCCCTGAAGCGAGATCGCCACCACTGCTGGCTGCGATCGGATTCGTGCCGCCCGCTGCGGGCGCAGCGCTCGTCGCGGGCGCCGCAGCGGCGCGCGAATTCGCCTCCTGCGTCTGCAATTGGCTGATTTGCCCGTTGAGCGAGCTGATTTGCTTGTCTTTCGCAGCGAGCTGGCTCTGAAAGTCGGTGATCTGCCCTTGCAGTTGCACGATCTGCCTATTGCGATCGGTAATGACTTGATTCTGCGCCGCGAAGTGGAACGGCGCTGCGATCGTGTTGAAGCGGCTGCCGATGTTCTGCAGCAGCGGCTGCAACGGACCGCCCGTGAGGACATTGCGCGAGGGTCCCCACACGAATGCAAAGACGATGAGCCCAATCGCGATGACCGGCAGAATCAATCGCTTCCACGGAAACGGCTTGCGCCGCCGGCGGGTGACGATCACGGTGTACCTCCTACTTGCGCCCGTCCGAATCGGCGGGCATTACCATCATCGAGTTCCTTTTGCTCGACGCGCTGCGCTTCCGTCACGTAAGTCTCGCGACGGCGTTCCTTCAACTTCTCGACGATCTTCTTCTCTTTGCTCGCTGCGAGCAATTCGGTGCGCGCGCGGTCCAACGCGACGCGGCGCTCGGCGACGATCCGAATCTGCGCGATGATACAGCGATCGAGAAATTGCAGGTGCGCGTAGATGCATTGGAGTTCGCGCGTTTCGAGCTTCTTATGGTTGTCACGCAGCATCGCCGCATGAAGCCGAAACTCTTCGTTGAGTCGCGCAAGCTCATGCTCGGCCTCGTCGAGTGCGCGCTTGCGCTGCGCGACCACGAGTTGCTTCTCGTCCTCGATACGCTTGCGGTGATCGAGCACCGGCTGCAGCGGAAAGCTAAATTTCTTCACGTTACACTCATCAGCTTCGCAAGCGTCTGTTCGTAGGAGCTGGCCTCATAGATGCCCTGACGCAAGAAGTGCCGGATCCCCTCGATCTTCGAGAGCGCGAGGTCGACGCGGGGATTACTTCCCGGCACGTACGCCCCGATATTGATGAGATCTTCGGCGTCTTTGTACGTCGCGAGCAAATCGCGAACCGCCGACGCTGCCGAATATTGATTCGCATCGGCGACGTCGGGCATGACGCGGCTTACGCTTTGCAATATGTCGATCGCCGGATAATGGTTGGCGGACGCAAGCTGACGCGACAGGACGATGTGGCCGTCGAGAATCGAGCGCACGGCGTCTGCGACCGGTTCATTCATGTCGTCCCCATCAACCAAGACCGCAAAGAGTCCGGTGATCGTACCGCGCTGCGACGTGCCAGCTCGTTCGAGCAGCTTCGGCAACAGTGCGAAAACGGATGGTGTGTAGCCGCGCGTCGTCGTCGGCTCACCAATTGCAAGACCGACCTCACGCTGCGCCATCGCGAAGCGCGTGACCGAGTCCATCATGAACATCACGTCGAGCCCCTGATCGCGGAAGTATTCGGCGATCGTCATCGCAACGAATGCAGCTTTGATGCGCACAAGCGCCGGCTGATCGCTGGTCGAGACGACGACCACGCTGCGACGCAGCCCTTCTTCGCCAAGATCGCGCTCGATGAAGTCGCGAACCTCTTTGCCGCGTTCGCCGACGAGCGCGATGACGTTGACATCCGCGGCCGTATTCCGCGCAATCATCCCGAGGATCGTCGACTTGCCGACACCCGAACCGGCGAAGATGCCGACGCGCTGTCCCTTGCCGCACGTTAGCATGCCGTCGATCGCGCGAATACCAAGCGCTAGAGGATCGGTAACGCGCTTGCGTGAGAGCGGCGGCGGCGGTGCCGCCGTGACGACCGCGCGATTGTCCGCGACGATCGTGCCTTTGTTGTCGATCGGACGACCGAGTCCGCCAAGCACGCGCCCCAGGAGATGATCCGTCACCCCGATCTCGAGCGGCGCGCCGTGCGCGACAACGTCGCTGCCCGCGCCGATGCCCATCAGCTCGCCGAGCGGCATGATCAACACTTTGTTGTCGCGGAAGCCAACTACCTCAGCCAGGACGGGTTCGGCATTGCGCTTGTACGAGATCGAACACGTCTCACCGACGGCCATGTTGGGGCCGAGACTTTCGATCACGACACCGATCACTTGGCGCACTTTGCCGTACTGCCGTACCAAATCAGCGCCGCGCAGCGCTTCGAGATACGGCTCGGCGGAAAACACGGGGGCTTCCATCGACGCTGCTCGCTAACTAGCTTGGGCGGGAGACGAGATCATCTCCGGCTCGCCCAACGAGATGTCGTCACCCAAGATCGCACGTCGCGCTTCGCGAAGCTGCGTCGAGACCTTCGAATCGATCGTGCCCGCGTCGGTCTCGACGACGACGCCGCCGCGATCGACGCGTTGATCTTCGACGATGCGCAAGTGCTCGACATCGCCGGCTGCCACGATATCGTCGCGATGGTGGCGAAGCGTATCGAGATCGACCGGGTTAACGCGCAACGTGACGACCTCGCGGCTTACCAGGCGTGTGAGCGCCTGCCGCACGTTTTCGACAATCACGTTCTGATTGGTTTGCAGTTCATGGTGGATCACGCGCTCCGCGATCGCCATCGCTAGCCGCGCAAGTTCCGGCTCTGCGGCCGCGATCACCGCGTTGCGTTGCGCGCGCACGCTTTCGATCAGCTCGCGAATCGTCGTGATCGCCGGAGCGAGCTCGTCTTCGGCTGCGCTCTTGCCGGCGGCGTAGCCCTGTTCGCGTCCGGTCTCACGTGCATCCGATTCAAGCTTTGTGCTCCGCGCCTGCGCCGCTTCAATCAGCTCGAGCGCTCTGGTTTCCGCTTGACGGATCAGGCTCTCGGCATCGCCGGCTGCGCGGTCGACAATCGCTTCCGCGTCGGTTCGCAGTTGTTGCCAATTTACCGACTCCTGCAGCGGAGGTAAGGTGATATGGTCGGTGTGGCCGTTCGTCGACGGCGCGGCAACACGCACCGTTGGCCGCTCATCGAGCTCGCGAGGCGCTTCGATATCGAGGGACTGCTCGGCACGCGGTACTTCGACGACGTATTTGGCGTCGACGAAACGCGCCGATTTAACGATTTTGCCCACGGCGCTAGACTAGACGTTCGTCCTTCGCGCCGCGCGCGATGACGATCTGTCCATTCTCCTCAAGCGTACGAATAACGTCGACGATCTGCTGCTGTGCCTTTCCGACGTCGCGCATGCGCGTCGGTCCTAGCAACTCGATCTCTTCCTTGAGCATTGCGGATGCGCGCGACGACATGTTCTTATAAACACGCGTCAGCAAATCGTCGTTGGCGACCTTGAGCGCGAGCGCGAGGTCCTTGCCGTCGACCTCTTTGAGCACGCGCTGAATCGAACGGTCATCGAGGTTGATGATGTCTTCAAAGACGAAGAGCAGGTTCTTGACTTCTTGCGCAAGCTCGGGATCGCGCTTGGCCAACCCGTCGAGAATGTTCTTCTCCGTCTCGCGGTCGACGAAGTTCATCACGTTGGCGAGCGACTGTACGCCGCCGGCCTTCGCGAAATCCGCGCCGCTGACCAGTAGGCGGCGTCCGAGCAGTTCGTCGAGTTGCTCGAGAACTTCCGGCGCGGTCTTCTGAAGAATCGCAATGCGCATCGCGACTTCAGCTTGGAGATCGGGTGGCAGTGCCGAGAGCACTGCGCCGGCCTGTTCCGGCTGCATGTACACCAGAATCAGCGCGATCGTCTGCGGATGTTCGTCTTGAATGAACTGCAGCAACTGCGCGGGTTCGGTCTTCTTGATCAGCTCGAGGGGATTGCCGTGCTTGAGCGCGGCAAAGAGCCGCGACGTCATGTCGTCGGCTTGACCGGCTCCAAAGCTGCGCTCGAGAATCTCCTTGGCGTACTCGATGCCGCCTTCGTTGATATATTTGAGCGCGATCGCGCGCTGATACGCCTCTTGAATGACGGCGTCGCGCTTTTCGATCGGAACGGTCGTGATCTTGGCGATCTCGAGTACGATCCGCTCGACCTCATCTTGGCGCAAGAACTTGAAGATCGTCGCCGAGAGTTCGAGCCCCAACGTGATCAACAAGATTGCGGCCTTCTCCGGCCCGGAGATCTCGATCTGCGGGTGCTCGGGAAGGCCGGTAATCGGCGACGGCTCCGGTAGTCCGCCGAGACCAGCGAGGTTAACGATCGGTGATTCCAACGTTCGCCTTTCCTACTCCGCTAGCCAGAGTTTGACGAGTTTGGCAATGCTGTCGGGGTTCTCTTGTGCAACGGTCGTCACGTACTCGATCATCTGCTCGCGCGTCAGATCGGCCGCAGAACGAATCGGCGCAGCGATGCCCGGCGCGCCTTCGAGGATCGGGTGCTCTTCGAAGGGCGGCAGCTCTTCGGCGAGCGAGGTATCGAACGACGGCAGTTCGGCCGACGGTGCGAACCGTCCGCGCCGCGAGCGTGCGACGAATAGACCAATACCGGCCAAGAGTGCGACACCGACAACTGCGGCCAATGCCCAAACCGGAATACCGAGTACGGTCGTCGTGACGGCCGACGGTGCGTTGGCGTTCTCGACCGAGGGGTTGAACGGAATCGCTTCAACCGAAACCTGATCGCCCTGCGCGATGTTCAGATCGCCCGCCGCGATAACGACGTTGCGAATCTGCTGAACGTTGGCGGGTGTCAACTGATACTGCTGCGCATTCGCGATCGCCACGACGCCGGGTGTATTTGCCGCTTGCGCGTTCGAATCGACCAGCACGGCTACGCTGGTCTGCATTACTTTGCCCGGCGCGTCGATGTGCTTGATGTTCTGTTCGGTGATGTCGTAGTTCGTCGTCGTCTTCGAACGGTTATAGCGGCCGTTGGCCTGTTGGTTCTGCGCCTGATACGTCCCGATGTTGCTGGTCGTTCCCGGCACGCCTTGCGCCGGATTGCGCGCCGGTTGCGTGCCGACGTATGACTCGCGCTCGGACTGGTTCGAGAGTACCGTACCCTGCGGCGCGTAGACTTTGCTGTCGGTCGAATTGGCGTCGAAGTCCATCTTGGTCGAAACGCGCGCGACCGCGCGGTTCTTCCCGAGCGTCGTATCGAGCATCGATTGAATGCTTTGTTGCAACGCCGATTCGTAGCGCTCTTTGGCAAGCAACTGCTCTGACGTGAGCTTCAGTGCATCGGCTGAAGCATCGGTTGCATTGTCGCCTGTCGCTCCACCCGGACCAGGCAAGAGAATCTGCCCGTCTTGATTGACGATCGTGACGTTTTCGGGTTTGAGTCCGTCGACCGCGTTGGCAACGAGCATCGTGATGCCCTTGACCTCGCCGGCATCGAGCTGCTGCCCGGGTTTCGTTTTGATCGCGATCGAGGCAGTGGTTGGTTCCTGAGTCGACGTGTAGAGTGACTGGTCGGGCGTCGCGATGTTCACGCGCGACGATTCGACCGGATCCAAGCCGTCGATCGTCCGCTCGAGCTCTCCCTGAACTGCGCGCGTCTTGTCAATCTTCTCTTGGAACTCGGTCATGCCGAAGTTCGTCCGGTCGAAGAGCTCGTAGCCCGTCGACCCGCCTTTCATCAGTCCCGAGCCGGCAATCGCCACCCGCTCGTCTGAGAGGTTCGCATCCGGAACATAGACCGTCTTCCCGTCCGTCGAGAGGTGATATGGAACCTTATCATCTTTTAAATGTTGTGTAACGGCAGCCGCATCTTCAGGCGAAAGGCCGCTGAAGAGCACTGAATAGTTTTCCCCACGACCAAAATAGAGCCACCCTAGAGAGAGCAACCCTACGAGGACGACCGCGAGTCCCGAGACTACGATCGTGCGTGTCTGGCGATTTTGGTTCTGCCAAAATGCCGCTAAACGGCCGGCATACTCTGACCAAAGCGAGCTAAGACGCTCCACGCCTATATGTACCTAATTCTCCGAGCCAACCGTGGCATGCAGCACCGGACCTCCTTGCCCGATGAGGGAGAAGCCTGACACAAGGTCAGGCCACTATCACGTGTATCGGTCACGGTGGTATCCCATTTAACGGGCTCGCACCAGTTCGTTCCGCTCGCGCCCGACCGACACAAGTTCGACCGGCGTTGCTAGCTTCTCTTCTATACCGGCGATATAGCGCTGGGCTGCTTGCGGCAACGCCGCCATCGTGCGCACGTCGCCGATCGGTTCGCTCCAGCCCTCGAACTCCTCGACCTCGAGCTCGAGCTCGGGCGACCCGGCGGCTGAGAACCCAGCCGCTTGCCCGCGCAAGCGATAGCCGGTGACCATCCCGATGCGCTCGATCCCGGTCAGGACGTCGAGCTTGGTAATTGCAAGCGCGCTGAGGCCATTGAGCGCGACCGCATAGCGGCCAGCCACCGCGTCAAACCAACCGCAGCGCCGCGGCCGGCCGGTAACCGTTCCGAATTCGCCTCCCGCCTGACGCAAGCGCTCCCCCCGTTCATCGTGCAGTTCTGATGGAAACGGACCCGCGCCGACGCGCGTGCAGTATGCCTTGACCACGCCGATGACCCGGCCGATCGCGGTCGGGCCGATTCCAAGTCCGATACATGCGCCGCCGGCAATGGTGTGCGAACTGGTCACATACGGATATGTCCCGTATCCAACATCTAACAACGAACCTTGCGCGCCTTCAATTAACACACGCTTATCACGTTTGAATTGCTCGTGTATATAGGCCACCCCGTCCACGACATATGGACTAAGGCGCTGCGCCGCGTCGAGCGTTGCGCCGACGATGTCGGCTTCGCTCTCGACGTTTTCTCCTTCGAGCAGCGCCGCACGATGCAGCAGATTTTGGCGAATCTTCTCAGCAAGGGACTCGTGGCGCGCAAACTCCGCGAACGTGATGCCGGCGCGCGCGACTTTATCCACATACGCGGGACCGATGCCGCGTCCCGTCGTGCCGATCGCCGCCGCGCCGCGCGCGCGCTCGTTCGCGCGGTCCTGTGCAGCGTGGTACGGAAGTACCAGATGTGCGCGATCGGAGATGCGCACGCGCGCGATATCCACACCGATCTTCGCGAGGCGGTCGAGTTCGTCGAGCAGACCGATCGGGTTGATGACGGTACCACCGCCGATAAAGAGCTCGACGTTCGGGTTGAGCACGCCGGACGGCACGCTGCGCAGCGCAATGTCGATGTCGCCGACTTTGATCTGATGGCCGGCGTTGTCACCGCCGCCAAACCGCGCAACGACGTCGTAGTCCCGCGCGTACAGGTCAACGACACGACCTTTCCCTTCGTCGCCCCATTGGATGCCTACGATAATATCTGCTTTGCTGCTCATGCTCTTTGGCTTTGTGATTCACTCCTAGGGGAGCCACTCCTCGCAACTGCAATGCAATACACGCTCCGCGAATGCAGAAACGTCGAATCGGATTGATTTAAAATTGGATGGGGTTTATTCTGAGCGGAACTCGAGGTCGCTGGTGTCACCCATTGGGATTTCTTGCGCACCTTGGAATTGCGTCATTACGAATTCCGAGAACAGCGCGTTGGGCCAGCCGAAGTCCTCGCGCGTAAAACGCTTGGGATCATCGGGATCGAACGATTCGTGCAACAAGTGATCGCCGGGGTCGCTCGCGAGCAGCTGCGTGAGCACGTCTTGCTTCTCGTTGTCGGTGGTGGCGGTGAGGCCTTCCATGATCAACGCAAGCGGCCAGATCCAATGATCGGGCGTGTGGAAACTGCCGATGCCGCGCGCGACCTGTCCTTGATAGAACGACGGATTATCGGCCGACAGCAAAAAGTGGCGGGTGTTTTCGTAGTAACGGTCGCTCGGCGTGGTGTAGCCGATGTACGGCGCGGAGAGCAGGCTCGGGATGTTCGCATCGTCGGTAAGGATGGCGTGACCAAGGCCGTCGACTTCGTAAGCGTAGATGTACCCGTACTTCGGCACTAAGACCAAACCGTACGTTTGAATGCCGCGCTGCACTTCGTCGCGTAGCGACTGCGCCTCATTGGCCTTGACGACGTTGTGATAGACGCTGCGCTCGATTTCGGCCATATCCCCGAGTGCAACGACCGCAAACATCTCCGATGGAATCAAGAAATTGTAGTAGCATGCATCGTCCGAGGGACGGAAGCCGGTCCAGATCATGCCGGTGTACCCGACCGGACGGCCTTTTCCGTCGTTCGCCAATTCCTTGTGCGCGTAGCGCGAGTCGCGGGGATGATCTTGCTCGCGTTGCATCGTCGCAAGCGCCGCGTCGAGCGCCTTCTGGTAGTCGGTCGTGAAGATCGAGTTGTCGCCGGTCGTTTTCCAGTAGCTCCACGACAAGGCAATCGGATACGCGAGCGAGTCGAGTTCGAACTTCTGCTCCCACACGCGGTAATCGAGCGTGAACGCGTTCGCATACGGATCGACCTGGATGTACTTCACCATGCGCGCTATGATCGCGCGCAGCAGTTGGCGCGTATCGGGATCGTCTTTCGCGAAGAAGAGATAGGGGCGCGCCTGCGCGCTTGCATCGCGCAGCCACTCGGCCGGAATGTCGCCGGTCTTGATGTACGCGGTGCCGTCGGACGCATACTCCGCGAGCTTTCCAGTGTCGAGCAACGCCGAGCGGAACATCTCAGCCAGATGGGCATTCGGGCTGTTGTAGTCAGCCGCAGCGCGCGCGATCGACTGCAGCTCGAGCGAATTCGCTCGCAGCGGCAGCATGGTGCACGCAAGCGCGCAGATCAGCGCACACGCACGCAACGAGCGTTCAATCACGGCCACGACCCATGAGCATAGAGTCCTTGCAATTCCCGGTAGCGTCCGCGGTAATCGAGCCCGTAGCCCACGACATAGACATCGGGGATCTCGAATCCACGGTACCTGACTTCAATATCGGCAATTCTCCGCGCCGGCCGATCCAGCAGGGTACAGACAGCCAACGAAGCGGGCGACCGGGCGGCCAGTGACTTGAACACATACTGCAAGGTCATTCCCGTGTCGATGGTGTCGTCGACTAGAATAACGTGCCGACCCTCAATCGAAGCTGAGGTGTCCTTTAAGAACCGGATGCCCTCACGGCTCGAGAACTTGGTCACCGCTATCGCGTCGAACTCGCAGGGGATCGTCACGGCGCGGGTCAGGTCGGAAAGAAAGGTCGCGGCGGCGTTGAGTATGCCGATCAAGACCGGGACGCGGCCCTCGTAGTCACGCGAGATCTGCGCACCGAGGATGCGGACGCGCTCGGCGATCTCGGGCGCATCGAAGAGGACCTCGCCGATCATGCGGCGGTACGCAAGCGCGCGAAGAGCCGTTCCACGTCACGCCGTGTAAAGAGCTTAACGCGCACGCGAGGATGATGCTGCGCCATCAAGCGCACCTTGCGATTCTTGCGCGTGTTCATCGCCGGTTTGGCTACGGTCATCTCAATATACAAATCGTAGTCCGGTAGATAGAAATCGGGCGTAAAAAAGGCGACAGGTTTGCCGTCGCCGTCCCAAACGATGGGGAATGAACGAGGTTCGTATTCCCAGACAATTCGATAGAAGTCGAAGAGTCTGGCGAGAGCCGATTCGCTCTCGTGAGCAAAAGCAGTCCGTGATCGCGCCACGGACCAACTTCTACGACAGACTCGGCAAAAATTCCGCTTTTGCGCCGGGAAAACGAATCACAAATCGCGCCCCGCCGAGCGGCGCGTCGCCGACGCACACGCTGCCCGCAGCGCGCTCGACGATCGTGCGCACAATCGCAAGCCCAATCCCTGACC
>JBAUEZ010000070.1:0-4024 GCA_049678885.1 Candidatus Aquilonibacter sp.
CAGGAAGCCCGCTCCTGCTTGCGAGCCGCAAAAAGCTTTACGACGCCACGGTCAATCAAGCTGACAACTGGAAGCGTTACCGAGTTTCCGATTTGCTTATACCGCTGAGTGTCCGAAAGCTCCTCAGGGAACTCGAGCCAGTCTCCATACCCCTGTAGACGAGCGCACTCACGCGGCGTCAATTTACGTATTCCCCAGCGGTCTTGGATAACTGGTTGATTGTGCCCGCCGTCACCCATGTTGGCCATCAACGTAAAGCAAGTACCAGTCATATTTTTGCGGACGTAGTTTCTCCTTAATTGGTACACCGCTGCAACACCACCCTCTTCCACCGCGTCGGCATAATGTTTGTAATACCGGCTACCTGGCGCAATGTAGTAGCGATCATGAGCCTTTTGGCTCAGATCGAGGTACTCCCAAACGCTATCCAGACGCCGCGGCTTGTTGGGCGTCGGAAAGGAGAAGCCGCCAGTCGGAAATGCCTCTGCGTCGAGAGCAACCATAAATAGGCGTTCGCGATTCTGCGGAATTGTGGAATAATCGAGTGTGTTCATGCAAAGCGTGTTGGTCGGCCCAAACCAATAGCCGGCGCGCTGAATCTCGCTCTGGATACGTTGGAATGTGCGGCCTTTGTCATGCGCTCGTAAGTGCTTGACATTTTCGAGGAATAACACTCGCGGGCGATTCTTTCCGAATTCGCCTATAAGTCTAATGATCTCGAGGAAAAGAACGCCACGCTCGTCTCCCAAACCTCGCTTTTCGCCGGCGATCGAAAACGGTTGGCACGGAAATCCTGCCGTTAGAATATCGACTGGCTGAAGCCTGTCTCTGAAGACACTAAGCATCCTCACATCTCGTTCAATTAATTTGATGTCGGGAAGGTTCTTCGCAAATGTCTTCGTGGCGAAGGAATCATTTTCGTTGGCCCAGAGGACCTCCGCGCCGAGACTCCGGAAAGCATGCGCGAAGCCGCCGATAGCCGAAAAGAGACAGGCCACAGTCGTGCCCGCACCCGGCGCCGCTGGATCAGAATAGCGATCAGCTCTCACCGGCGTCGCTTTCGAGTACGCGACTTACCTGCACCCCGAGATTGGTTGCAGAACTGGTGGGTAATCCGGGCATTAGCGAGCTCTGTCTTTCCGCCGAGGGCAAAAGCCGTCTTGTGATCGACGTGGGCGTCGTCAACAGTCATAATCTTGTTATTGCAGATTCCGCACCGATTACTTGACCTGAAGAGTGCGTCACGGGTAGCGCTGCTGTAACTGCGTCGCGCCTTGCCAGCGTTATCGCCAATGATCTCGCGAACCATGTTCTCGAACATCTGGAATCTTTGACGTATACGATCGGCGCTCGAGATTGTGTGCTTCAGCAAATCAGAGAACTTCTCGGTAGACATGAGTTCGACCGTAGACATGCGAATCTCGTCTGCGTGCTTGACCAGATCGCGCTTGGGTATGCGCGCAAACACATTTAATACGACATCCATCAACGCTCGATTTAGGCGTGGCTCCCATCCCCCATTTGGGTCAGAAGCATCTCCGGCACGATATCTTTTAAATAAATGCTCATCGCCGTATACGGTTTGAGCGCTTTGTAGCGCGGACTCGAAAGCGCGTTCCTGTTTCTCGATTTGAGCGGGCGTAAAGGCGCCTTTCTGCGCCAGATCCATCTGTCGATTTAGGAACTCGCCAGTTCTTTTGTCGGGATGTTTTTCGTACGTCTGCTCAAAAAATGCGAGAAATCGTAATGCCAACTCACAATCGACCATTCTCGCGTGGCGCGAGCCACTTTTGAGGCGCAGCGCTTTGCGAAGTATCGGATCAGAGGCCAGCCTAGTTACGAAGTCGTTGTAAGGGCCACGATAGATGCAGTTCCGCAACTCCTGATCGTTAAGCTTAACGCTTCCGCGGTTCAATCGCTCAAAGAGTTGAAAACGAACCGCGTGATGTGTTTCCTTAAAAATCTCCGTAACATCGAGCGAACGATCCTCGATTCGGGCCTTGTAGACCTCGGGTAGGTCGCGGAAGAACATTCCGTTCAATCCCCGCAACGCAGTCAGCCCTTTCAAAGGGTAAGCGTTTTCAATGAAGCGAAAAATCGCTGTGAGCCGTTGTTGGCCATCGACCACTACGAACTTACCGTCAGCGTTCTCGGCAAGATAGATCGTGGGTATCGGCAGGTCTAGCAAGATACTCTCTATGAGAGCGCTCCGGATCTTGTCAGTCCAAACGTCGTATCGTTGAAACTTGGGTTGAAGGTCTAGGTCGCCACGGTCCCTTCGTTTACGCAAGCTCGAGACTTCTATCGTTCTTGCTTTGATTGACGCCATTCGTCGCCCGGACGCTACCTCGAGTGTGACGTCGTCGCCTTCGACGTCATCGTCCTCTGCGTCGTCTAGACGGTCCGACGGAACGAGAACCTGAAAGTGGTCGGCAGATGCGCCGCACTCTGGGCACGCCCAGTCCTCGGGCTGGTCCTCAGGGATTACACCACCAAAAGAAGTGGTATTATAAACGAAGTCGCAGGCGTCGCAACGAAATTCACTCGGGAGGGCGCGCGAAACCCTGACGATTGTCTTTCTTGACCGAGCAGCGCGTTTGCCCCGTCTCTTTTTTCCGGCCCTCTTGGAAGCCGGCCGCTTAGCAGCCACGAGCAGCGGTTTCGCCAGCCAATGTCGGCTCGCCCTTGAGCTACGGTAGTCAAAGTTCATGCCAATCTCCCGTTCCGAAAACATGCGCCTTATACGATCACGCGACTCAGCGCCGGAACTACGGGTGAGGCGGGCTTTACACAATCGCGGTCTCAGGTACCGCTGCTGCGTGAAGTGGCTTCCGGGAAAGCCTGACGTCGTTTTTCCGCGGCAGAAGGTTGCTCTTTTTGTCCACGGGTGCTTCTGGCATCAGCATGAGCTCTGTCATCGGGCGAATCTGCCAAAAAGTAACACAGGATACTGGAGCCAGAAACTTCAGGGCAACAGAGCCCGCGACGCGGAGAGGCAGCAGCAGCTAGAGGCCCTGGGGTACAAAGTCGTGGTTATTTGGGAGTGCCAAACGCACCGGAACCTGGAGGCGTGGGCCACCGAGTTCGCGAGGACTCTTAGGAGAGAAGGCGGTATGGACTGTTCACAACGCGGTTCGACCCTCAACCGCCCTTGCTAGCGTAACTTCATCTGCATAGTCTAAGTCGGCTCCAATCGGCAGGCCGTAGGCCAAACGACTCACGGCCGTGCCCAGCGGAAGTAATAGGCGCGAAAGGTAGAGTGCGGTAGCTTCGCCTTCCGCATTTGGGTTTGTGGCGAGAATGATCTCGGTTGGGTTTTCCAGCCCGATTCGCTCGACGAGTTCTTTCACTCGGAGTTGCGCGGTGCCGATGCCATCCATCGGGGAGATTAATCCACCGAGCACGTGATAGCGGCCTTTGAATGCGCCGGTGCGTTCGATTGCGTAGATGTCTTTTGCCTCTGCGACGACGCAGATGATCGTCCGATCGCGCTCTTCATCGGTGCAGATGTCGCACGGATCGTCTTCGGTTAGTGAAAAACAAACCGAACAGAAGCGCACTTTGTCTTTGACCGAGAGAATCGCTTCGGCGAGTGCTTGCGCTTCGTGGCGCGGGCGATTTAATAAATAAAACACCAACCGCGCAGCCGTTTTCTGGCCGACCGTTGGGAGTTTCGAAAACTCGTTGATGAGGGCTTGCACCGGCCCCGTGATGGCGCCGCTCTTGGTTGGCACTATGCGGTCCCTCGACTACGGCGCTGCGCGCCTACGCTCGGGATGACAAAGTGGCGCTGCGCTACGCTCGGGATGACAAAAGGAAGCGAGGCGACCGAAGGGAGCATCGCAACATTTGCGGTCACATCAATCCCGGGATGCGCATGCCGCCGGTAAGACCGCCCATACGTTTTTGCGCGGTCTCATTCGACTTCGTCAGCGCGTCGTTGACGGCGACGGTCACGAGATCTTCCAGCGTTTCGACGTCATCGGGATCGACGGCTTCCGGATCGATCTTCACCGCTTTGACG
>JBAUEZ010000071.1:0-7872 GCA_049678885.1 Candidatus Aquilonibacter sp.
TGCACGTACACCGCGGTCGCATAGTCAGCCGAAGAACCGGCGCGGTGCGGCACCGACGAAATGTGTCGCTCGATATCCATCGCGTTTGCTTCACTTGGCACCGCCATCAGTTTGCGTTCGTACGAGAGCTCGGTGCCAACGGCGGGACCGGCGGCCCAGCCAACGAGAGCCGTGTCGGAGCTTACCGTCGGCGTCGGAGCCGCTGCGGTTACCAAGACAGCGCAAAGCGCGCCAGAAAAAATGCGGGCGTAATTCATGCGGTTGCCTTACAACGCGGTGTCACCCTGAGCCTGTCGAAGGGCCTTGTCATCCCGAGCGTAGCGAAGCGCCGTAGTCGAGGGACCGACGTCAGGGCTTCACCATCGCAATGATCGTTTCGATGACGCGCTTCGTATCCTCGGGGTCGCGTACGGCAACGGTATCGACGCCGGCTTGCAAGGCCGCATAATCGTTGCCGCCCGGAAAGATCGCATCGCCGACGTACAGCATCCGCTCGATCGGGATGTGTAGCTCGTCGCGCAGCTTATGAATCCCGTAGGCCTTGTCGATGCCCGGGCGCGTCACGTCTATCGACGTCGTGCCACCGAGTCGAACTGAGAAATTCGGCAACGTTTTCGCGAGGATCGCCTGAATCGCTTTGCGCTTGGCAAAGCCGGGATCCCACGTTTCCTTTGCTTCGAGTGGTGCTTGCTGCCCGAGCGCTGAGTACGTGACCTGCGTTCCACGATCCTCAATGCGCTCGCCCCAGGTTTGCGCCGGTTGAAATCCGGTCTGCGCTACGGCCTTCTCGAGCGCATCCTCAATCGTGTTCTTTTCCGCATCGCTCAAATCTTCGGAATACAACTTGCGCCACTGGCCGTCATAGGTGAAAAATTTCGTCCCACTCGTCGGTAAGATCGACAAGTTTTGCAGCGCGCTGCCCGCCGGCAGACGATCGATCACTTGCGTTTGGAACTGCGGCAAATCGCCCCCGGAGATGATCGCGACCTTCACGACCTGCAAGAGGCCCTTGAGCAACGTCGCCATCTCGTCGTCGATCGCGGATTTGCTCTTTGCAAGCGTACCGTCCAAGTCGAAAACGATGAGATCCTTCATATACTAGCTAATCTACACCCCGTGACGATACTCTTGCTCAGCTTCTTCCTCGGTGTTGCTTCAGGTCTGCGCACCTTTACGCCACTGGCCGCGGTGTTTATCCGGCAAGGGAGCATTTGGGGCATTGTACTGGGACTCGCCGCCATCGGTGAATACATCCTGGACCTGATGCCAAACACGCCTGCGCGCACCGGAGTGGTCGGACTGACCGCCCGCATCATCAGCGGCGCAGTGGGAGGCTGGTTTCTCGCGGCGATGCATGGTGGCCAAGGAATCTACGGCGCGATTGCGGGGATCATCGGAGCGCTAATCGGGACGTACGCCGGCTATGCTGCGCGTATCGAGGCCATCAAACGTATCGGGGCCTATCCCGCCGCAATTGTCGGAGACCTCATCGCAATCGGACTTTCTGCGCTTATCGTCACGCGCTAGACGCCGGCAAAGGTGAAAACGGCGTGTAAAGTTCTGAGCGTCGGCACCGACGTGCACGTCTATTACTACGGCTCGGCCTATGTCATCATAGCATTCTCGCGAGCGCCCCGTAACACGGGAACATTGGGCTGCAGTAACGAGAGCAGCTACCGCGTGACCCGCGCCTCCGGGTTAGTCTTGCAGTTCGACGGCTGCGTCGAAGCTCACCGGCGCGTACTCCCAACGTTTTCGCAGCTTCCGCCGAATTAGGCTGACTTCTCGGGACGCGCGCGCCGCAAAGAATACTGGTTCTTTATTTTATCGCCGCCGTCCCATTCGTTGGGCCCATCTGGGCGCTGGTCTTGGCGTGCACCGAGGGCGACCGACGTCCTAGCAACTATTTGATGGTCGTTTGAGTGCGGTCGCGCGAGCGCCGTACTAGAATCATCTCACCGGAGACATCTTTGCAAACGGGAGATGTCATATGTGGCGCATCACAAAATCTATCATCGCGCTTACGATCGGTGCCGTCCTCACGGCAGCCGTCGCCATCGCCGATACGCCTGGACCAACCGAGCAGAGCGCGCTTGCTGCAGACGAAACCATCTCGAACGCGCTGCTCGTAAACGACGCGAAGGCGCTGCGCAATCTTCTCGCCGACGACTGGATCGTCGTCAGCGCGAGAGGCGGCTACGACGGGCGCGACGACATTCTCAAAGCGATCGACGCCGGCGTGTGGACGCACACGACGCTGACAACCTCGAATCCACGCGTGCGCATCTATGGCACGACTGCGCTTGTGACCGAACAGGCAACGGTCAGCGGCATGTCGCACGGCAAGCCGTACACCAACGTTCGGGAATGTCAAACCGACGTGCTTGTGTGGAGGGACGGCGCTTGGGTCTCGGAGCTGCTGCACGAGTCGTTTAGCACACGCGCAAAGACGAATTGCTAGCCTGAGTCCCCCGCAAGTAGCTCTTGCGCGATCGACAAAAAGCTATATCCGCCGTCGCCTGCCTCAAAAACCCAAACGATATCAAACACGTCTTTTCCCGGCCACTTATCGGGTGCCACAGCGCTAAGCTTTTGGGCAATGAGCGGTATGTGCTTGTGCTCCCACGCGACCAACACGACAGCGGTCTCCTTCTCGATCGACCGCACGAGGAGATCTTCCTGACCGACCAGGTATTGATTCTGCACGTTGAGTGACAAGGCTTGCGCCAGCGGTGTGACGGTTTGCTCAGCGCGCAGGCTCTTCGCGATATCGTCGCCGTCGACCATCACCGGTTGATCGCTTATACCCGCGGCATAAATTACCGTAGGAATTCTTATTCCTTGCACCCACGGGGTACGGAAGAATGGGACCAGCGCGCCGGCACGCTCCCAGCCGTGCACGATGAGTGCGTTTTTGTCCTCCGCACCATTCTCGTCGACACCTTTGGGGGGCGGATTCTCGGGCTTTTCGGCGTGGCGGATAAGCATAATCGTCGTCGGCATAGCGTCACTCGTTCTACGTTCCCGCGGCGGACCCCACGCGAAAGACGTATTTCACTATGAGACGGTTGAGCGTAACGTTGGCCGCCGGCGAACCGTAGTTGATGTAGATGTCGCCATCCGTCGTGCGCGTGTGAAACCCGAAGGCGAGGTTGTTTCCCGGTTCCGTCACGAAGCCGCCCAAGCCGTTGATGCCGCGCAAGCCGACCGAGATATTGGTCGACGCGTTGATGTTGTATCCAAGCGAAACGCGGCGCAGCCATTGCGATTCGAGTACGCCGGTCACGAGGTCGCGTTCGAACGTTCCATCGTACTCGAGGCCGAGCGTTAATTTGGAGCCGAGCGGGCGCGACGTCGATGACGTGTAGTAGTGGATCCAATTTCCCCCGAAGCTGCCCCAGTTCGCGCCGACGTCGACGGGGGTCGGGCTCCCGTCGCGATAGCCGATCGGGACCGACATGAGGTTGTACGGCACGTCGGTGCCGGCGAGGTAGCACGGAAATCCGGTGAACGATGACGTGCCGACGACCGGGTTTTCGTTCGACAGCGTACAGTTTGCCGGCATGGAGGGAATGGAATACTGACGCAAGAGACTGACCGTCGGACCGATACCGTCGAGCGAAAAGAGATTGTGAAAGGTCGCACTTAGATACGCCGCGGAGTCGGCTTCGTGGACCGCGCCGCTTACATCGTGAAAGCGATCGCCCAGGATGAAGACGCTCCAACTCTTCACGCCGGGCGCGGTGCCGTTGAAGTCGACGAAACCTTGCAGGCCGCGGATGTCGGAATTTTCGGTATAGCCATCGATCGGGTTGTAGTTCGGGCTGATGTCGACGTACCCGAGGTTTATCTCATAGTTGTTCTGGTGTTCGTCAATGAAGCCGTTGGCGGAATGTGCGGTTCCTTGCGGCACCCACGATCCGTGCTCGACCGCGTAGTTGAACTGGTAGACGAATTTGGTGTGCAGGTTTCGGCCTTTGAAACCCGCTTCCACCGTGTTGTCGTCGCCGTTGATGCTGTGGTGCGCCAGCACGCCGTCTACGTAATACTGCAGCGCTTCATTCTGCGTCGCGTGCTTCCACCCGAACGCCTGATCGTCGAATGTCTCGCCCGTTTCCGCGTTGTAGCCGTGAAAGGTGAGCACGCCAAAGCTTTGCTGGCCGTAGACGCCCTCGATCTTCGCTCCGCTGTCGAACGGTCCGACGCTCGGCGAATAGAACACTAAGTTCGGAGCGCTGATGTAATTCGAGTAGCCGTTGGGGTTGGGATCGAGATATTGCGCGCCTTGCGCGAAGAACGGGCGGTACTCGATGAGCTGGCGCTCAAATTCTTGCGGCGCGATCGTCTGCTGATCGATCTCGACGTTTGAGAAATCGGGATTCAGCGTGCCCACGAGATTGATCGTGGAGGTCACCGGAACGCTCACATCGGCGCCGTAGTAGCGTGTCGGTTGCGGAAAGAATGTTCCGTCGGCTTGTTGATAGTCGGAGCGATCCGCACCGCTGCTCGATAGGGCGAACACCTCGAGCCGCGGTTCCGGGCGCGCCGAGCTACTTTTCGCGAGCGCGACGGTGACGCTCGGCCAATAGCGCAAATCGTTGAACGACGGCCAATTCCCCGCGCCGGCGTCCGGCATGAGCCCATCGAACGCCCAGGTATAATGCTCGGCCGTCGCGGCAACACCGCGGAAGAATCCGATGCGCCAAACCTTCGAGCCGCTGGCGATCCGGATCGACGACAGCGGGATGATCATGACGGCGCGCCATTCGCTGCCCTCCACCTTGCCCGCCGCTTGCCAATCGGGACGATAGCGGACATTTTCCGTCGCCTGCTGATAGCGCACGCCGCGTGGCGTCGTCTCGAACAGGTACGCCCGCGAACCCGCCCCGCTCGTGTCGATGCCGACGGACACGAAATCGTCGGTTCCGAAGCCGACGTCGTTGGTCGTTTGGGTCGCGACGATCGGCGCTTTTTGCGGCGCGACGAAAGCAACGTACAGGTTCTTGTCGTCGTACAAAAAGTACGCGGTCGTGACGTCGGGGGCGTTGCCCCGCGTGGTCACGTCCTTCCAGGACCCATCGCCGGGTACTTTGCCGATTTGCCAAGCCGGGTCCGCAAGACTCGGATCCAACGCCAAGGGATGCGGCGCCCGCACAGCCGTGAAGGAAAACGTCGGCGTGACGGCTCCTTGAGCACGCGTAGATAAGGCCGCGAGTGCAAGGAGCGCACTGCAGAGAGCAATGAGGGGCGTCCGCATCGTGAGTCGAGTATGGCTTCCAGGGAACGGATGCCTCCTCAACGCTTAATCAAAGATTTCTTTGTGCGACGTGACCACTAGCACAGGGCGCCCACTCGATCGCACGAACGAGGTGCTAATGCACTTCTATTATCGCTTTGCTTCTGCTGCGTTCGCCGTCGCCATGCTGGTCGGCGCAGTCGGCTTCGCCTCGGCCCAAACGGCACCGGGAACGCTCGCGCGGGCCCGCGCGCTCGTTGCAACGCGTATGACCCCGACCCGCGTCCTTCTGCGCATCGAGTTGGCGAGCACGGACAGCTGCCATCGTGCAAGCTTAGAATCTAAGAAGCCTATGACCGAACCGCCGGTTTTCATCGCCGAACAATCCCGCTTCCGGACGGGCGACTGCACTACGGCCTTCACGTGGCGTGACGTCTCCGTTAATTTCGGTGCGCCACTCGGCACACGCACCGTTACCCTTATCGCAGCCAACGGCACCTTCCACGTAAATATCCCCTAGCACGACGTAGCGCTTTGTCATCCCGAGCGTAGCGAAGCGTAGTCGACCCCGCCACCCGACGAGTCAGGTATATCCATAACAGCCCTCGCACTACAACCACGACTAAACGTTCACGCGCGAATGCAGCATCCCCGCAAAGCGGGACTGTTGGACTATTCGGTTGGTCATGAAATGGTCATCAACTCTACCATCAACGATCGTTAACCCTCGGTAATGCCCCTTGACCGGTCCACCTTGCTGCTGCTAACATCCACGAACCATGATCTCGGCGTTCGTTTCGACGACCACGACGACCACCACCACCACGACCACTGTCGTTCGGTGTAGGGTTGACGTTGGCTAAGCGCTCGAGATCAGGCCAGCTTACGAAGCCCCGCACCGGATGGTGCGGGGCTTCTTGCATTGTCAGGAGCCAACATGGACGTGAAGTGCAGCGACTGCGGCGCGGTCGCCGATCCCCTCGAAATCTGCCGGTGCGGCGGGTTGCCCGAATTCGTCCTGGGCGATCCGCGCCTCGACCCGATCGGACTGAAGCGCGTCGTGCGCGAGCGACGCGCTTCATACGAACCGCTTTTCGCAAGCGGCGTGTGGCGCTGGCGCGAGCTGCTCCCGCCGATTCCGAACGATGCGATCGTCTCGCTGGCCGAAGGCAATGTGCCGCTCTACGACTCGAAGTCGGGCGCGCGTTACGCGGGCGTCGATCGCCTGGCCTACCTGCATCTCGGCATGAATCCCACCGGCTCGTTCAAGGACCTCGGCATGACGGTAGCGATCTCGGCCGCAAAGGCGAGCGGCGCACACGCGGTTGTCTGCGCGAGCACCGGCAACACGGCCTCATCGATGGCGGCGTATGCTTCGCGCGCCGGCCTCGATGCCTGCGCGATCGTCCCGCGCGGCCGCGTCAGCGATGCGAAGCTCGCGCAGATGCGCGAGTACGGCGCGCAGTTGATCGAAGTCGACGGCTCGTTCGACGATGCGTTCGCCTCGCTGCAGCGCGTGAGCGACGCCGCGGTCGTCAATTCGATCAAGGCCTACCGCATCGAAGGCCAAAAGTGCGCAGCGCTCGCGATTCTCGAAGCGCGCGCGTGGGCGGTGCCGGATTGGATCGTATTGCCGGGCGGCAATCTTGGCAACATCTCGGCGATCGCCAAAGGTTTGCGCGAAGCGCTCGGCCTGGGCCTGATCGATCGGCTTCCGCGGCTCGCACTCATCCGTGCCGAACGCGGTGTGCAGACAACGGCCAGCGCCATCGCCGTCGGCGTGCCGCAGTCGCTGCGCCGCGCATTGCGCGCACTCGAGCGTTTCAACGGCATCGAACTCGCCGTCGGCGACGACGCGATGCTCGATGCAAAGGCGCAGATCGGGCGCGAAGGCATCGGCTGCGAACCCGCATCGGCCGCGTCGCTCGCGGGACTGCGCGCGCTGCGCGCATCCGGCGAGATCGCACCGGATGCCGATGTCGTCGCGATTCTGACTGGGCACGTGCTGAAAGATGCTCGCACTCCCTCGACTACGGCGCTTCGCGCCTACGCTCGGGATGACAAAAAACATGCCGTTGCGTAACAGCTTTGTCATCAGCGTGCCGGCCACGAGCGCGAATCTCGGGCCGGGCTTCGATTGTGTCGGCATCGCACTCGATCTGCGCGCCCGCGCGATCGTCGAACCAGCACATCGCTTCTCGCTCGAATTCAGCGGTCCGCAGCAGCCCACGCACATCGGGTTCGAACGCATGGTGCTCGGCGCGATGCATGCCGTCAGCAGCGAGGTTCCGCGCGTGCGCGTACACGTCGTCAACGCGATTCCGCTGGGCAAAGGCCTGGGCTCCAGCGCCGCCGCGAGCGCACTCGGCGTCACGATCGCCGCGCGTGCGCACGGTATCGAACTCTCTCGCGACGAGGTTGCGCAGCGCGTCTGCGAACTCGAAGGCCACCCCGACAACGCGCTGCCGGCCATCTACGGCGGCATCGCGATCGCCGCGTCGGCGCGCGCCAGCATCAAACTCGCAGCGCCGCGCGATCTGCACGCGATCGTCGTCGTGCCCGACTTCGACCTTGCGACCGAACGCGCACGCGCGCTGTTGCCCATGCAGTACGAGAAAGCCCACGTCGTCTTCAAC
>JBAUEZ010000072.1:0-7112 GCA_049678885.1 Candidatus Aquilonibacter sp.
AGGAGATCGCCAAGTACCGGGCGGCGCGCCGCATGTGGGCGCGCATCATGACCGAGCGCTTCGGCGCCAAGGACGACCGCTCCAAGATGCTGCGATTCCACACCCAGACCGGCGGCTCGACGCTCACCGCGCAAGAACCCGACAACAACGTCGTGCGCGTGACGTTGCAAGCGCTCGCTGCCGTCTTGGGCGGCACGCAGTCGCTGCACACCAACGGCAAGGACGAAGCGCTCGCGCTTCCGACCGCCGAGAACGCGAAGCTTGCGCTGCGCACGCAGCAGATTATCGGTTACGAATCAGGCGTCACCGACGTCGTCGATCCCCTGGCCGGTTCGTATTACGTCGAGTCTTTGACAAATCAGTTGATCGCACGCGCACAAGCACTGATCGCCGAGGTCGATGAGCTCGGCGGTAGCATCGCTGCTATCGAAAGCGGCTGGATGCAGACCCGTATCGCCGACTCTGCTTATGATGCGCAACAGGCGATCGAACGCGGAACGAGCGTCGTTGTCGGCGTCAACAAGTTCGTCGAAGTAGATACGAGCGACGCGTCGATTCCGCTCCAACGAATCGATGATTCGATCGAACGCGAACAAGTTGCGCGCTTGGCGCAGTTCCGGGCCGCTCGGGACGCGGCGCGCGTCGAGGCCCGTCTAGCCGACGTGCGTGCCGCGGCCGGCGGCACCGACAATCTCATGCCACATTTTGTCGAGGCGGTCGATGCCGGCGCGACGCTCGGCGAGATCTGCAACGTCTTGCGCGACGTGTTCGGCGTCTATCGCGCCAAGGAAGTCGTTGCGTGAAGATCGATCACATCGCAATCGTCGTCAACGATCTGGACGCGACGATTGCGCTCTACACGCAGACCCTTGGGTTTCGGCCCGTCTATCGGGAGACGATCGCCGACCAGGGCGTCGAAGCGGTCGGGTTAGAGGCGGGCGATTCGATCATCGAGCTATTGCGTCCGCTCGATCCCGACTCACCGATCGCGCGCTTTCGCGGCGACGCGGAGACGAAGTTGCATCACACCGCGTATCGCGTCGACGACATCGAGACCGCACTCGCCGACTACAAGGCCAAAGGCGTGCGGTTAATCGACGAGCGTCCGCGCAAAGGCGCGCATGGCAACCTCATTGCCTTCCTGCATCCGAAATCCACGGGCGGGGTGCTGATCGAACTCTGCCAACGCGACGGCCACTAGATATTCGGCGCTAAACTCACGTCGATCTGCGTCTCGAAGGTGCGATCCCACGGCAGCGTGATCGACATCGCCGCGATGTGTAACTGCGGGTAGAGCTTCGCCAGCGTGTCTTGCGCCTCGTACCAGAGCAACTCGCGATTGCGCTGCGCCGTCGCCGCGGCGACGTCGGGCGCGAGCAGCGTATGATCGGTTATGCCCTGTGCGGCGAGCCACGCATTGAGTTCCGGCCGCACGTCGACGTGGAAGTCGACATCATCGACAAAGCGCAGGTAGGTGAACGTCTTGTGCGCGAGTGCGTTGTAGCTGTGCAGACGGCGCCCAGCGCCCGCTGCGATCGCTTCGGCGAGCGCGGTGCCGACTGTATTCGCATCGGTGTTCCAGGCCGAGTAGGCATCGAGCCGGCTCGCGAGCCCCGAGTCGAGCAACGCATTGGCAAACGCCTTTTGGTCGTCGTAGCTCTTCTCGAACGAGAGATCGACGACCGCCACCGAGTGCCCTGCATCGAGATCGCTGCGAATTGCGGCGAGAAAGGCCTCGTCGAGCGCCGCGCCGGTCTGCGGAACGCGGACGTAGAGCGCCACATCCGCTGTACCGTCGTCGTGCGTGCCGCCACACAGCGCAATGAGCCGATCGATCGTCGCGCCGATTGGCGTGTATTCGAGAGGATCTTGATACGATGCACCTTCGGGCGTCGAGTAGTGCACGGCGATGCGCGGCGTCCAGTGCGCGTCGCGCGTCAGCGCGTGCGCAACGAGCGCCATGCCCAGCTCATCGGCGCCCGGCTCGATCGAGACGCGGCCGGCGAGATCGTTCGCGTCGAGATATGCTTGTAGCGCCTGCACCTCGGGAACGTGGAGGCCGTACGGTTTGGCATCGTCTTGTCCGAGCACGAGCCGATCGATCGTTCCCGCACGCGTCTTGTCGAGCAACAACCGGTCGATCGCGTAATTGCGCGCACGCGTCTGGAGATATTGCTCGAGCGTCGGCGCACCGATCAGCGCGCGCAATCGCTGGGCTTCATCGACTTCCGACGGCTCCAACGGATCGTGCAGATTGGCATATTGCTGCAGGTACGACCACACCGGATAGGGGGCGAAGTACGGTGTGTTTGCGGGAACGCCCGTCGGCGCCAAGCGCATAACGGTTCCAAAAACGCCGATCCACGCGTCGCCGTAGCGCACGTGTAGCCGGTCGATCTCGCGCAAGCGCGTGTATGCATCGGCATAGGTCGGTCCGGGTACGCGCGAGGGAATCAACCCGCCGTAGGCGAGCATATCGCTCGAGATTGCGTACGCCTCTGCGCGTGGTGCCCGCGCGTTCAACCAGGCAATGATTGCATCGGGATCGCCGGGTTGCAGGTTGTTGCCGAGCAGCGCTTGCGGTGGTGCGACGACGGAGCGCCCGGCAATCGCGCCGAGCATCACGGGTAAATGCCACGTGACTTGCCGGTCATCCATCGGCACGAAGACAATCGCTGCCGCAAGCAGCAGTTTTAAAGCAAGGATCGCAGCGACTCCGTTTGCAATAGCACGCGCGCTCGCTCGGCATCCACACCTCGGGCCAGCATCACCACCGCGACCTTTACGCTGCCGCCGGCACTTTCCAGCGCGGTGCGGGCGCGCTCGTCGTCGGCGCCGGTGAGCTCGCGCACCAATCGTTCCGCGCGACCACGTAGCTTCTCGTTGGTTGCGACCACATCGATCATGAGATTGTCGTGTACTCTCCCCAGACGTACCATCACCGCGGTCGAAAGCGTATTCAGCGTGATCTTCTGTGCCGTGCCCGCCTTCAATCGCGTCGAACCGCTCAACACCTCGGGTCCCGTCGGGAGTACGATCGCAAGCGCGGCGGCAGCGACGAGTGCGGATGCATCGCTGCTGGTAACTGCAACCGTAAGCGCCCCAATCTCGCGCGCGCGCTCGAGCGCAGCGACGACGAAGCGCGCTCCGCCACTCGCCGAGATGCCGAGGACGACGTCGTCGGGCATGACGTGCTCGTCCATCCCGCGCTCGCCGGCGGCGCCATCATCTTCAGCACCTTCTATCGCTTCGCGCAGCGCGCGATCGCCGCCGGCGATGTGTGCGCACACGAGCGCCGCCGGCGTACCGAAGGTCGGTGACATCTCCGAGGCATCGAGGACGCCGAGACGTCCGCTCGTGCCGGCACCAACGTAGTGTACGCGTCCACCGCGCTTGATGCGTTCGACGGTAGCCTCAACGACACGCGCCAACGTCGCCGCCTGCGCGCGCACAACCGCAACCGCCTCGCTTTGATCGCGCACGAGCAGGTCGACGAGTTCGCGCGTTTCGAGGAGATCGAGTCCAGCACTTTGCGGATTTCGCTCCTCGGTCGGCGCCCTTCTAGGCTCCCGTTCTGGTCGCGCCTCAGGGTGACTCATCGCGCGATCCTGTGCGCCAGCTCGAGCGCACCGTGCGCCGGTGACAATGCCGATTTTACCGGCTGCAGCAGCGGTATGTCGGCCAGCAACCGTGTCTCGATCAGATACGACAGCAACGAGTTCTCCGCGAGGAGGCCGCCGGCAAAAACCAGTGGAAGCTCGCGTTTTCCCAGTTGCGCACGCTGCACGAGCGACTTCAGCAAATCGACGAGTTCGCCCGCGGAGCTCTGCACGATCTTCGTCGCGACGCGCTCGCCCGACCCGGCACGATCGAGCACCAGCTGCGCGAGGGATGCAACGGCTCCGACCATATTCGGCTCGCCGTAGATGCGGCCGAGCAGGCTCTGCGCATCGCCGGCCTGCAGCCGGGTTGCAATCGCGTCGAAGAGTTCGCTGTGCGCGGTGCGCCCATCGTACCAGCGCAGCATCTGCGCGAGCGCGGCGCGGCCGATTGCGAATCCAGAACCGTCGTCGCCGAGCAGGTAGCCGTAACCGCCCGCGCGGTGAGCCTCCTCGCCGACGCGTGCGTAGGCAATCGAACCCGTTCCCGCAATCAGCACCACGCCATCACCGCCCGGTACTGCGGCGCGCAGCGCAATCTCGGCATCGTCGTGGACGGCAATAACGCTGTCAGGGAAGTAGGAAAGAAGCGCCGCCTCGAGCGCGCGCGCGATCGTCGTGTCTCCCACGCCGGCCGCTCCCACGACGAGCGCATCGAACGCTTCGTCATGCAATCCGAAGCGAACGGCTGCGGCAATCTGCTCGGCCGCGCCGTCGATGCCCTCCGTGCGAACGTTGGCCGCGTCGCCGTGTACACCGGTTGTGACGCCATCACGCTCGATCATGCAATCAAGCGAACTTCCGCCGGCGTCGACGCCTACGAAGATCGGCACTCCGACTCCACCTCGCCAATCAGCCGGCGAAGCGCGAACGGCGCGATCGCGCCGAGCGTAACCGCGCGCGATGCGCCGGTGACGCGCGGGACGTTCGCCGCCCGCTCCCGCAACGTTTCGTATCCCAAAACCGCAAATGCCATCGCTTCCTTCGCATCGCCGTTGACACCGATAACCTCCGTCGGTTCGACGCGCGCCTGCGGAAGCCGTGCAGCGATGGCGCGCAGCAACGCGAGATTTCGCGCGCCGCCGCCGCTGCAGAGGATGCGCGCCTCAGCCATGCCGAGGCCCGCAATGGCGTCGGCAACTGACGCCGCCGTCAGCTCGGTAAGGGTCGCGCACCCGTCTTCGGTTGAAAGGCCTTCGAGTGCGCTGCGATGCGCCAGGAGAAACTGCGCTCCGAACCGTTCGCGCCCGGTCGACTTCGGCTGCGCTTGTGCGAAGAACGGATCGGCGAGCATGCGTGCAAGCCCCGCTTCATCGACACGCCCTGCCGCCGCGAAGCCGCCGTCTTGATCGTACCGCCGCGCTCCGCCGGTACGCATCTGCACGAAGGCATCGATCAGCATCACACCCGGCCCTGTATCGAATGCCATCACATCGTTGGGTGTTACGCCGCGCGGAAGCGCGGTGATATTCGCAATGCCGCCGATATTGAGCGCGACGCGATCCTCATTTGAATCCCCCATAAGCAGCACGTCGACATAGGGCACCAGGGGCGCACCGCTTCCGCCGAGCACGCAATCTGCGGAACGAAAATCATAGCAGACGGTCGCACGCATGGCTTCCCGAATGACGAACGGATCGCCGAGCTGAATCGTGCTATGCGACGTGCCGTCGTGATAGATCGTCTGCCCATGTGAAGCAACGTAGTCGACGCTCAGCGCGCCCGCAGCGCTGCGTGCCGCGCGCGCAAACGCTGCCCCCAGCCGTCGATGCAGATCGGCCATCGTCTGTGCGGTCGCCGTATGCGGCGGTAATGCGGCGCGCAGTTGGCGATCCAGCGTGTCTTCAAACGGCACGGTCACAAAGTTTAGCAGATCGATGGCATAGCCCGCGTCGCGTGGAAGAATCCGCACGAGCGCCGCATCGATTCCGTCCAGCGACGTCCCGCTCATCAATCCGACGGCAATCATCGTCCGAACGTTTCGATGACCGCGTCGTAAAACGCCACACGCAGCGGGCGGGAATCTCCACGCCCGAAGTAGACGGCGTTGGTCAGTAGCACAGCTTGGAGGTCGCGATCGGGGTCGGCCCAGACAGATGTCCCGGTAAAGCCCGTGTGTCCGAAGCTGCACGAGCCGAAGAGCGCGCCGCACGAGTTCTCATCGCTAGTCCGCAGCGCCCAGCCGAGGCCGCGGCGCAACACGGGGTCGTCGGCTGCGCACGCGATCGCATCCCGCGCGAGTTGCGCCGGTAGAACGCTCTGCGCGCGACCGCGCGTGGCTGCGAGATAAACCTCCGTCATTCGCGCAACCGCGGCAGCGTCGCCGAATAGCCCGGCATGTCCCGCGACGCCATACATGAGATGCGCTTTCTCATCGTGTACACTGCCCTGTACACGCCCACGCCACGCATCTTCCTCCGTCGCGGGGATCGCGCCGCGATCGGTGACGGGCGGATTGAAGGCCACACCCGCTCCCCAGACCGCGGCAATCGCGGCTGGCAATGCGCGTCCGCCAATGCGTTCGATTGCCGCACCGAGCGCGATGAAACCGAGGTCGCTGTAGATGACGCGCTCGCCCGGCGCCGCAACGAGAGGCCGGCGCAGCGAAAACTCGACAACGTCCGAACCGAGCAGCGTGCGATAATCGGCACCGGAATCCATGCCCGAATTGTGCGCGAGCAGCATGCGCATCGTGATGCGGGCGTGTTCGTCGTCGTTCCACTCGGGGAGATAGCCGCGCAACGGCGCATCGAGTTCAACCAAACCTCGCGCAACGAGGTCGAGCGCGACCGTCGTGACAAAGATCTTCGTGAGCGAAGCGAGATCGAAATGCGTATCGACATAGACCGGTCGCCCCTGCGCATCGTCGCGCGTCGCACCGAACGCACGCTCGTAGACGAGCTCCCCACCGCGTTCAACACGGGCCACCGCGCCCGTAAAGCTGTGGTCGAGTGCTGCTTCAAGAGAGCGCAACGGGCAGTACGCCGATGCACGGCGCTCCGAGAAACACGACGTCGGCGAGGCCGGCGAAGCTGACGTTGTCATTGCCGTAGCAGGCCAGGACGTGTCGCGCACGCGCAAAGAGCGGGAGATCGTATGGCTCACCGGTCGAGACGACCAGCGCATCGGGCGCGTGCGCAAGGATTGCGTCGATTGCGCGGGCCTGACGCGGATAGAGATGCGCGCGGTAGGAGAGCACGAGCGCGCGGCGTTCGCTGTGTCGCAATGCCTCGAGCATCGCGCTCACCGTGTCGTCGTTTGGATCGAGCTCCAGCCGCTGCTCCTCGAGTGCCGGCGCCTGCGCGTGCAGCGAGGCCTCGCCGAAAACGATCGCGTAATCGGCAAGCGCATCCCCGCGCGGCTCGCCGCGCACGAGCGTTACCGCATCGCGCGCAATACGCCGGCCAATCCCCGGATGCGGCGCGAGCGCATCGAGCTCCAGTGGCGCATGCG
>JBAUEZ010000073.1:0-9695 GCA_049678885.1 Candidatus Aquilonibacter sp.
GTGCGACGGTGACGCTGCTCGTCGCCGCACAAGCGGCGGCAGCGATCGACGGGCGCGACTTTGCTACGCCCGACGACGTGAAAGACGTTGCCGAAGCGGTGCTTGCGCATCGCTTGATCGTGCAACCCGAAGCCGAGATCGAGGGCGCCACGGCTACGTCGGTGCTGGCCGAAGTGCTCGCGAGCGTGCCCGTACCGCGTGAGTAGATTCGTACGAATCTGGCCGTCGGCGCGCGCGCTGTGGGCACTCGGCGCGATCGCGGTGCTGCTCGCGTGTTCGCCGGGCGTACCGATCGCGCTGCCGCTCGGCGTGCTTTTCGCAGGTGCGTTGGTTATCGCGGTCATCGCCGACATCGTGATGTTGCCGGCGCCGCGCTTGCTGGACGTGCGACGCGAACTGCCCGCACACTTCTCATTGCGACGCAGCGCCGAGTTGCACTACGCGATCGAGAATCGCGCGCGCCGGGCGTTGCGCGTCGGCTTGGTAGAGGCTCCGCTGCGTACGCTCGATCTGGGTGAAGCGGAGCTGGTGACGCTGGTGCCGACGCGTAGCGATGTAACGGCAAGCATGGCCGTGTTGCCGATCGCGCGCGGGACCGATCGCTTCACGCGCATCTATCTGTGGTACGAGAGCACGCTCGGATTGATCCGCCGTCGCGCGACGGTCGATGCGCCGCAGGTGCTGCGTGTCTATCCCGATCTCTCCGCGGTCGAGCGCTACGGCTCGTTGCACGTGCGCAACCGGCTGATCGAGTCGGGGTTGCGGCGCATGCGCTTGCGTGGCGTCGGCAGCGAGTTCGAGAGCGTGCGCGACTACGAGAGCGGCGATGCCTTTCGCTCGATCGACTGGAAAGCGACCGCGCGACGCGGCAAACTGATGGTCGTGCAGCGCGAGGTCGAGCGCAGTCAAGATGTGATGCTCTTGCTCGACTGCGGCCGCTTGATGACCGCGCGCATTGGGGCGCAGCACAAGCTCGACTACGCCGTTACGGCTGCGCTGTCGATGGCCTCGATCGCGTCGCTTGCGAGCGATCGCGTCGGAGTCGTTGCCTTCGCACGTCACATTCTGGTTGCGCGCGCGCCGCGTTCGACGAGCGCGTCGGTGCATGCGCTCGCCGATGCGCTCTGCGACGTCGAACCGCGCTTCGAAGAATCCGACTACGCGCGCGCCTTCGCATACCTGCGCTCGCATCTGCATCGGCGCAGCTTGATCGCGTTCTTTACCGACGTGATCGACCCGGTTGCGCAGAGCGCCGTACTTGCCGAGCTCGGAACGCTGGCGAAGCGCCATGTGGTGCTCTGCATCTTCATGAATGACGCGGCAGTCAGCGAGGCGGTAGCACACACACCGCGCACAGTCAATGAGTCTTTTGGACTAGGCGTGGCGCTCGGGCTCTCACTCGAACGCACGGTGGCTGCGAAGACCTTGCAGCGTGCCGGCGTGCTGGTCATCGATGCGCCGGCGGAAAAACTCTCCATCGCGGCAGTCGACGAGTACCTACGCGTCAAATCTCGACGTTTATTATGATTCATCTTCTTGCTTCAATGCTGATCGCCGCTGCGCCGGGGCGCGTGCTGGTCTATTCATTCACCGTCGGCATCAACGATCGCACGGTCGACTCGGCGGCGGGTGAGCATGGCGACGTACACCGGAATGAGGTCTCGGATCTCGGGACGATCACGGTGACCGTGGTGGGTCTCGATCCCGGCGGTGGGCTGGTGGTCAACGTTGCGGAAAGCGCGCGGACGAATCGTTCGGTTGCGCCCGCCACGTGCATCATCTTCAGCAACACGAATGTGATGTGCGGCTCGTCGGTCGTAACGCCCGAGGAGACCAGCATCCTGCGCCCGCTCAACCCTAAGTTCGTCGATCCGACCACGCTCGATGCGAAGGGGCACTGGCACATCGCGCCGGGCAGCGGCGTCTCCATCGACTATACGGTGAGCCAGAATGCCGGCGGCTTCGCGATCACGGGAACGCGCGACGAGAGTTCGCCGCAAGGCACGGTCCACTCGGAGATGACCTATACGTATGATGCCGCGAAAGTCGTGACGACGCACGTGCACGAGTATCAGACGGTCCGTGAGCAGTCGGGCGCGGTGAACGCGCTTACGACGATCGAAGTCCAGGGGACGCTGACGTCGGATTCGTTGTCCTCGAAGGCGTAGCTCTGCCGGCGAAGCCGAAATAGCCAATCAGCGCAATCGCCGTAACCACGCCGACCGCGATGCGATCGAACGCGCGCAGACGTAGCGGCGAGAAGAAGCCTTCGATCGTTCCGGCAACCAGCAACATCGACGCGACGCCGGCGATCAACACGCCGGCGCGGCGTGCCGCTGCCGAAATCGCGTCGCGCCGTCGCAATCGTCCGGGCGCGAGGATGCCGGCGCTGATCAGCAAGCCCGCGCCGCCGGCGATCTGAATCGCCGTCAGTTCGATCACACCGTGTGGTGCGACCGTGGCCCAAAAATCCGTTCCAAAACCAGCGTTGGTGAAGAGCGCGCCGACGCCGCCCAACATCAAGCCGTTGAAGAGGATGATCCACAGCGTGAGCACGCCGAGCGTCACGCAACCGGCGAACGCCATGATCGCGACGCGGATGTTGTTGGTGATGATCGCCGAGGCCACGGCGGGCGACGTCGACGGATCGAAGGCAAAGTTCGAGTCGTGCAGACTCTTGCGGATCTGCGCCGGAATCAGTTGGTCGGGCAAGAGCGCGTACGCGTCGCCCGGATGCGCGCGTACCTGCACGTAGGCAACCACGGCAGCAACAATCGTGACTGCGGCGCAGATCGCGATGTACGCGAACGAGCGCCGGAACTCACGCGGAAACGACTGCGTATAGAAGCGCGCGATACGTTGCCATCCGGTGGTGGCCGCGCCGCCATACACGTAAGCGTGCGCACGCGCTACCAGCCGGTTGAGGTAGGCGGTGAGCCGGGCGTCGTAGCCACGACCGGTGGCGTAGGCAAGATCGCTTGTGACCGCTCGGTACAGTCGCCCGATTTGCTCGACCTCTTCGGGTTGCAGGCGGCGCAAACCGCGCCGGCTCGCGCGCTGCAGGAGCGAATCGAGTTCGCTCCACGCGGCGGTGCGCCGTTCGACGAAGGTGGCTTGCGTCACGCCGTCTTAGGTACTCCGGCGATGGATCGAACCCTAGAAGTCCGCACGCCCGAATCGATCGCCTTCTCGTACGAGTTGGCCGGCGTCGGCAGTCGCTTTCTCGCGGTGGCGATCGATCTCACGATTCAAGTCGCGCTGCTCTTGCTGCTGCTCTGGGGCGCGTCGTCCACCCACCTCCATTTCCCGCGCGGTGCCGGACGCGTCGCCTACAATATTTGGCTCGGCGGTCTGGCAGCGATTTTGTTCCTGCTCTTCTACGGCTACTTCATCATTTTCGAAGCGTTCTGGAATGGGCAAACGCCGGGCAAACGCATCTTGGGGATTCGCGTCGTACGCGACGGCGGGTATCCGGTCGACTTCATGGCATCGCTGATCCGCAACCTCATTCGCGTGGGGGAGATGCTGGTGGGCTTCTATGCGATCTCGGCGGTAGTAGCGGTGCTCTCGCCGTTGAATAAACGCATCGGCGATCTTGCTGCCGGAACACTCGTAATTCGCGAGTCGCGGATGGAGTCGCCGGAGCAGATGTTGCGCGAAGTAGCGGAGCCCGTCTACGCTGCAACCGCCTACGTGAGCGGCGATGAGCGCGCACTCATTCGGCGGTTCTTGGAGCGGCGCGACGATCTCGTGCCGCAACGGCGCGCCGCCCTCGCGCATCAGCTCGCCGAACGCGTGCGGCCGCGTGTCGGCGCCGATCTGCAACGCCTCGCCGACGAAGACTTACTCGAGCGATTGTGACAAGGAGCGCAATAACTACTTCTTGCGGAAGCGCGTGATCAGCTCGCGGGCGAAGCGCATCGCATCGTCTTTGGTGCGATCGTAGAGCTGCGAGGCTTGCGCTTTGCTCATGTGCGAGCCGTGTTCCAAAAAGAACGTGACGCCCTCGCCGACGACGATCGTACCGGCGTAAGCAATTGCGCCTTTGATCGCGACGCCGGCGACGGGCACGAAGCCGACCAATTCGCGCGCCAGCGTGCGCCAACCGAAGCCGCCGCCGATGACCGGCAGCAGTTTCCACATGCGTTGCACGTCGGGATCCTTGCCGTAGGTCGCCTCGATGTGCAGCAACAGCATCATCTGCAACCCGGTGATCGCGACCATGTCGCCCGCCGACGCAAATACACCGAGCACGGCGCCGACAACGGGAATGTGATCGACCAGCGCGCTCGCGAGCGCGACCTTGAGCGAGTTGTTCGCAGCGTCGCGCGTCAACTTCGCGGCGACGGTTTCACGCAGCGGCGGAAGCCGCCGGCCGACCGCGATCTCGACACCCTTCGAGGCGTCGACGATGTGCGTGAAGACGCGGCCCTTGAGTCCCTCTTTGGTAATCGCGTTGACCAGGTACTCGCCGACCGTTGCGGACGCGGGTACCGTGACCGGGCCGCTCGGCGTGCCGTCCGGATCGAGCGTTAGCGCAAGGATCGGCACTTTGAGCGCCTTGAGCGGTTCGAGATTCGCGCCTTCGCGGTCGCCGGGATGCCCGAGGAAGATCACGACACGCACTTCGCTCGGCGTGGTGATGAGGGGAGCACTTGGCGAGATCGTCTCGATGCACGCTGCGGCGTCGAGCGGCACCGAATCGTCGGCGTGGCCGGAGAGCAGCAACGCGCGCATCTGCGCGATCAGCGCCGGATCGCCGCAGAGTAAGAAGCGAAATGGTTTGCGCGTGTTCGCGTGGACCGCTTTGACGTCGATGCCGTTGCGAACCAGGCGGTAGAGATCGCGTGCGCCGAGTGCCGAGGCCATAATGTTAGCTCGTCGCCATTTCCTTAGCTGGATCGTCGGTATAATCGAGGTAGACCAATCCGGTGAAGATCTCGAGCGGCCAAGCGTGCATGCCGTGCTCGTCGGCAAGATCGACCGGTGATTTGTGCTCGCTGACCATCTGATCCACGATTTCATCCGGCGTCGACTTGATGTCGGCGGCGAGGATCGTCGCCACGACAACGTCGCCCGGGCTGATGTTCTTGTGGACCATCTCGTCGTAGGGTATACCGTCCATGCCGAAGCGTTGTTGCAGGGCGTACTGCAATGTCTGATAGCGGCCGGGCGAGGAACCCAACCCAAGCAGGGTGATGCGGGCCGAGATCTGCCGGGTGCGCGCCATGTTGTAGAGTTGCGCCGCCTGCGACGCCTCGGTCGCGGCGTTGTTGAGGCCGTCCAGCGCCTTCTGCATCATCTGCTCGACCTGCCCGTAATCGGTGTTGTTGATGTCGCCGCGGAAATTCGTTGACGTGTAGGCTAGCCGGCGCAGCAACTCGTCGAGATCGCCGAGTGATTGATCGAGCGTCGTGAGCGACGCGCGCGTGGCGTCGACGCTGCGGATCATGTCGCTATCCGCGCGTCGCAGTTCGTCGAAGATGCCGGGATACGACGGAAGAATCGCGACGTGGTCGCTTGGGATCGGGCTTGCGTTGAGCGTGTCCTGCATCTCGTCGAGAATGCTATTGCTCTCTTTGAGCAGACCCGATTCTTTATTGCGATCGAGCGAACCCACGCCGGTGATGACTTGGGTTGCGTCGTCCATTGCGCTGTTGAGCGAGCGCGACATCGCCATGAGGTTCTTATAGATGGCTTCGACCTTCGAACCGTGCTGGATATTGATGTTCTCGAACGGCGGCGGCTCGGCATTGATCGCGGCGGTCCGCGTCGAGATCTGCTTGAGTTGATCTTTGCCTTGATCGCGGCGTGCCGCGATCTCGCTGTTGGCTGCCTGCTGCGATGCTTGTGCCGCGCTAAGCTGGTTGCGTAAACCGGTGAGGTTGGGTTGTGTCAGCAGGACGCGCTGCGCTTCGACGGCGCGGAGCGCCTCGATCTTCTGCGTTGCGAGCGCCTTGGTCTCGGGCGAACCGTTCTGTTCTGCCTGCGCGAGCGTCAGCTCGCTCTTGTTCGGAAAACCGAGCGCGATTTGGTCTTGGCCGAGGCCGAGCAGCGCTTCGGCGTTGTTCGGATCGGTCTTGAGAACCTTTTCGAACTGCAGCGACGAGAACTCGTAGCGCGCGCGCTCCTGATCGCTCGCGGCTTGCACGACTTTTTCCTCGGTCGTCACTTTCGTCGGGTCGAGTTCCGGATAGCCTTCGAGGTGATTCACGCGCGCGCCCGGATCTGGGTGATCCTCGAGATATTTGTTGACCAGGTCGTTGTGCTCGTCGCCGAGGATCGTGAGGTGCTGCAGCATAGTCCGCATGTTGTCGGGGTCGTAGCCGGCGCGCGACATCAACTGCAGTCCGGTGCGGTCGGCTTGCAACTCGTCGGCGCGTTCAATCTTCGCGAACGCGCCCGCTTCCATCAGGTTGCCGAATTCGTAGATGATCGGCGAGAACAGCGACGCGATGCCGAAGAGCAGGTTGAGCCCTTCGAGTTTCGCTTGCGAGGTAAGCACATGACGGCGCTCGATGTGGCCGGTTTCGTGGCCGATCACGCCGGAGAACTCGTCATCGGATTGGACGAAGTCGATCAAACCTTCATCGATGTACACGTAGCCGCCGAGCGTCGCGAACGAGTTGACCGAGCTGTCCTTGATAATCTTGATGTTGTACGGAACGTCTTTGCGCTCGACTTGCTTCCAAAGATTGCCCGCGATCTTTTGCGCATAGGCATTGAGCAGCGGATCGGTCTCCACGACGCTGGTATCAACGATCTGTTCGTCTTCTTGCCGCCCCATCTCGACTTCGGTTTGCGTCGAGGTTGCGTCAACAGGTGCCGGGCATATGGCACCAACGACGAGCAGCATAGTCAGGAAGGCGGCGAGACGGCGGAGCATACGTGACGTCCTTTACCGGAGGGGTTACTTCAATGTTACGGCGACCAGTTGTTCCGATACAACGGCTGGCCAGGACCGGCCGTTACTAGTGTGTACAGAAGTGTGTATAACCGGAAGAACTTGCGAGTCCCTGTGGATTTGGAGAGGGGCGGCCGCCGCGGGCGTCTCAAATCGGAGGCGAATGTCGTTACTTCGCGGGCGGGGCCTCGGCCTCGAAGTCCATCTCGCCGGTTGGGAGTTCGATGCGGCGATCGCTGAATTGACCGCTCGCCTTAGTGAGCGGCCAAACTTCTACCGTGGCACCACGGCGAACGTCACGCTCGGCGGTTACCCGCTCGCTCCCGAGCAGGTCGACGCCCTCCGTGCCGTCCTCGCGACGGCGGGAATAGAGCTCGGCACCATCGCTGAGGCGCCGCCTGACCAGGAGCTGGCGCGGCGCCGCGCTCTGCGTCCCAAGGCCGACGTGAAGCTCTCCGATTCGGCGAAATCGCTCATCGCCGATTTCGCCGGCGCGCGCGCCGACATCGCGGAGCGCCGCAAACGCGGTGAAACGACGGTGCGCCGCACCAATGTCGCTGCAGCTGCGACGCCGGTCGTCGCACCGCTACAAGTTGCACCGCCGCCGCCCGGCACGCTCTATCACGTCGGCACGCTGCGCGGTGGACAAGCGTTGCATCACGCCGGCAATATCGTCGTGATTGGCGATGTCAATCCTGGTACGGAGCTGGTTGCAACCGGCGATATCGTCATCTTCGGACGTTTGCTCGGTGTTGCGCATGCGGGCGCGCAAGGTGATAATGATGCAAAGGTCTACGCATTGCACCTGCAAGCAACGCAGTTACGTATTGCCACCTGCATCGCGGTCGAGGAGGAGCGTTCGCGCGACACCTCAGAACCGGAGGTGGCCTTTGTGCGCGACGGGCGCATCGTGATCGCCCCGTTTTCCAAAGTTGCGGAGGTATCCGGATAGCATGGCAGGACGTCGCATCGTCGTTACGTCGGGAAAAGGTGGCGTGGGCAAAACCACGACGACCGCGAATCTCGGCGCAGCGCTTGCCAAACGCGGCATGCGCGTGGTGCTGGTCGACGCAGACATCGGACTGCGCAATCTCGATTTGGTCCTCGGGCTCGAGAAGCGCATCGTCTTCGATCTCGTCGAGGTTGCCGAAGGCCGCTGTCAACTGCGCCAGGCGTTGATCAAAGACAAGCGCTTTGAGTCGCTCGCGATGCTGCCCGCGGCGCAGACGCGCGACAAAGACGCGATCAACGAGACGCAATTCGAAGCGATCATGGCGCAAGCTGCCGAGCAGGCCGACTACGTCTTGATCGATTGTCCGGCTGGCATCGAGGGCGGGTTCCGCAACGCGGTTGCCGGCGCAAAAGAAGCCATTGTCGTGACGACGCCCGAGGTCAGCGCAATTCGCGACGCCGATCGCGTCGTCGGCAAGCTCAACGATCGCGGCATGCCGATTCGCTTGATCGTCAATCGGCTGCGGCCCGAAATGGTGCGCACCGGCGATATGCTTTCGGTCGAGGATGTGTGCGAGATCCTCGCGATCGAGCTGCTCGGCATCGTGCCCGATGACGCCGAGGTGATCGACACCACCAACCGTGGCGAACCGATCGTGCTCGATCCCAACGCGCGCCTGGGCGTAATCTACGACAAAATCGCACGCCGTCTCGAGGGTGAGATGGTGCCGTTCACGAGTTTCGACTCGCAAGGCTTCTTCGGCAAACTCTTCGGCGCACTCAAGGCGGGGTAGTAATGGCGATGCATCAACCTATTCCTCAAGAAGTCGCGGCTCCGGCACCAAAGCTGGGACGCGCGATCGTCGTGACCTCGGGCAAAGGCGGCGTCGGTAAGACGACGACCACTGCTAACCTCGGCACGGCGTTGGCGCAACGGGGCGCAAAGGTCGCGCTGATCGACGCCGATGTCGGCTTGCGTAATCTCGACATCGTGCTGGGGCTTGAGAGCCGCGTCAAATACCATCTGCTCGACGTGCTCGAGGATAAGGTGACGCTCGACGAGGCGCTCGTTCCCGACAAACACAGCGAGACGCTGGTGCTGCTGGCCGCTGCGCAGGCGCGCGAGAAAGACGAAGTCGATACCGAGCGGATGCGCGCATTGGTTCAAAGCCTGCGCGAGCGTTTTGACTACGTGCTGATCGATTGCCCGGCCGGTATCGAACTCGGTTTCAAGAACGCGATCGTCGGCGCTGACGAAGCGATCGTAGTCTGCACGCCGGAGGTTTCGGCGGTGCGTGACGTCGATCGCGTCGTCGGGTTGCTCGGCAACCGCTTCAAACCGCAACTGATCATCAATCGCTTGCGTCCGCAACTGGTGAAGAAGGGCAAGATGCTCTCGGTCGAGGATGTCAACGCGATCCTGCGGCTGCCGCTGCTGGGTGTCATTGCCGACGAACCGGAGATCATCATTACAACGAACAAAGGCGAACCGCTCGCGCTGCGCCACGACAGCGAGACCGCGAACGCCTATCATGCCATCGCCGCTCGCGTCGCGGGCGAAGACGTTGCCGCTCCCGCGCCCGAGCTCAAAGAGTCGTTCATGGACAAGCTCGGATCGATCTTTGGAGGGAAACGCGCATGATCGAGTGGGTCAGGAAGATCTTCGGCGGTCCGACCTCGAGTTCGACCGCAAAAGAGCGCTTGCGTTTGGTGCTGATGACCGACCATCTCGCGCTCGCGCCCGACATTATCGAGAACATGAAGCGCGATCTGGTCGACGTGATCTCACGCTACGTCGAGGTCGACCGCGAGCACGTCGAAGTGAACTTCGAGCGCGAGG
>JBAUEZ010000074.1:0-5530 GCA_049678885.1 Candidatus Aquilonibacter sp.
TCCGAAAACAACGCAGCGGCATCGTAGATCCTGGCGTCACAGGCCGCTCAGGCGGTTTTTGCGCCGCTGGTTCGAATCCCATGCCGCATGACGTTTTCGAGTCCCTCGGAGGTCAACGCGGCCGCAATCGAGCTTCGCGCACAGGGCGAGCTTCCCGAGGCCATCGCCGCGCTACGCGCCGGAATCGCGCAGTTCCCAAACGTCATCGTGCTGCGTCAGAATCTCGCGCAGACGCTCTACGAATCCGGTGATCTCGCGGGTGCAATCGCCGAGCATCGCGCCGCGCTTGCGACCGAGGAGAGCGTGGCCTCGCACATGGCGCTCTACGAACTCTTTCAGATGACCGGCGCACGCAAAGATGCGCTCGCACATCAGCTCGCGGCGCTTCGCGTCCAACGCATTTTTTCGTACTATGCTTCGAACCCACAACGCACCGTGCTCTGCCTCTGCGCGCCCGGCGACTGGCAAACAAACATTCCGGTCGACTTTCTCTTCGATCGCGAGACGACGACCGTCCATAAGCTCTATCTTCTCGATGCGCAGCACTCGGTCTCCGATGTCGTCCCGGCCTACGATGTTGTCTGGAATACGATCGCAGAATCACCTGAAGCTCTCGCCTATCTCGCGATTGCCAATCATTTTTTGCATGCCCAGAGCAAGCCTGCGCTCAATTCACCGGCGTACGTCATCGGCACGGCACGGCCGCTGCTTGGTACGACGCTTACAAATACCGGTGCACGCGTGGCGCCCGTATCGATCGTCGATCGCGACACGCTGCACAACGCAGCGTTGCCGTTCGCCTTTCCCATAATAGCGCGGCCGCTTGGCTCGCACGCAGGGCACGGGCTCGAACGGCTTGATTCCGCAGAAGCTTGCGAAGCCTATACCGACCAGCATCCCGCCGACCGCTACTTCCTGAGCCCCTACATCGATTATGCGAGTGCCGATGGATATTTTCGCAAGTATCGCCTCGTCTACGTCGACGGCGTTCCGTACCCCGTCCATCTCGCGATCTCGCCGAACTGGATGATCCACTATTACAACGCGCCGATGGCCGAGCATCAGTGGATGCGCGACGAAGAAGCGGCTTTTCTCGAAGATCCGCGCGGCGCATTTGACGAAGCGCGCTTCGCCGCGCTGGTGGAAATCGGAAAGGCGATCGGTCTCGAATATTTCGGGATCGATTGCAGCATCGATCGCGACGGCAACGTGCTTGTCTTTGAGGCGGACGCCGCGATGCTCGTGCACACGAGCGACCCCGTCGATCTTTATCCATATAAGCAGAAGTTCGTGCCGCGCATCTACCGCGCAGTCGAACGCATGATAGACCGGGCAGCCCCAACAGCCGATACCTAAAGGACCATGTCGCATCGGCCGCTTGACGTTGCCGTGATCGGCGGCGGACTCTCCGCCACCGCGCTCGCCTGCGTTCTCGCAGAGCAAGCGAGCCCCGCCCAGCGCATTGCCCTTTTCAATCGCGGTGGTCTTGGGCCGGGAACGGCGTACGCGCCGCAATCAGCGAGCCTGCTGATGAACGGCCCGATTCGTGCCATGTCGGCGGTTCCGGGTGACGACCGTCACCTGATGCGCTATCTCGTCGACGAAGCGGAGGATGCATTGATCTGCCGTGCGCGCTACGGTGCATATCTGCGCGCAACCAGCGCTAATGCGCTCGCTGTGCACGCCGGCATGACACACGAACGCGCGGAGATCGTCGACATCGAACGTACCGATCTGGGTTATCGACTCACCGACGATGCCGCCCGGCGCCACGACGCACGATCGGTAGTGCTTGCGCTCGGGAATCTGCCGCCCAACGACAGTTTTCTGCCCGAGAGCGTTCGCCGGCATCCGGGCTATGCCGGCGATCCGTGGACCGCCGACATCGCGCACTTCGATCCGTCAGCCGAAGTGATCGTGATCGGCAGCCGGCTCACCGCGATGGATACGATCGCCTTGCTCGATGAATGTGCGTTTCGCGGACGCGTGCACATCGTCTCACGTCACGGACTCTTACCGCTGGTCGAAGACGCGAGCATTCGCGGCGTCGATCCGGCAACGCTCGAACTCGACACCCGCACGCCGTACACGATGCTGCGCTCGCTGCGCCGGGCAGCCACGAATTTCGCCGGCGACTGGCGCGCCGTAATCGAATCACTGCGCTCGATCACGCCGACAATCTGGACCGGCTGGAGCGCGCGCGAGCGTAAGCGCTTCCTGCGGCATCTGCAATCGATGTGGGCGATTCACCGCTACCGCGTGCCACCGGCAACGTATGCTGCGTTCGAACGTATGAACGCCGAGGGTCGCATCACGATCCACCGTGGACGGGTTCGCGGAGGTTCCGCAAGCGGGCGCGGCATCGCTTTGCAGATCGCCGCCTCCGGCGGCCCGCTCGAACTGCATGCGTCGTATGTTGTGAACTGCACGGGCCCAAACGCGGACCTGCGCACCGTCGCGCACCCGTTCGTGCGCAATGCGCTCGCCCGCGGCGTCTTCCGGCCGGATGCGCTTGCACTCGGCATCGACGCCGACGACAACTACCGCGTACTCGACCGCAGCGGTGAAGCGCAGCCGCAACTCTTTGCAATCGGCCCACTCTTGCGCGGGCTGTGGTACGAGACTACCGCCGTCAACGAGATTCGCAAACACGCGACCGCAATCGCCAATGCGATTACGGAGAGTTCGGCGCTAGACCACGCGTCATAGCTGCCCCACGCACCCGCGTACGAAGCGACGCCTTTTCGGCGGATTGGAGAAACGACTCCACGCGGCAGTCGTACTAGGTCGCGCACTCCAGCGGCGTGGCGTCGTGCTGCTGAGCGAAGGCTCGAAGTTTTGCGCCATTCGCAGGACGCGAACTTCCTTTGATCGTGGCGCAAAACTCGCGCAGCAGGAGCGGCGCAGGATGTGCCGCGAGGAGCGTCTTCGCGGGCAGCACGACCCAACACCGCTGGAGTGCTGTGGCGCTCCCTCGACTACGCTGCGCTACGCTCGGGATGACAATTATTTCAAGTAGTTCTCGATCCAGCCGGACCAGCGCCGGTACACGTCGAGCTGCCGGACCGGATCGCCCGGAAAGTGTCCTGAGACCGGATAGGCCCAGAACTCCACCGTCGTTCCGCGATCTTTGAGCGCGTGGTAGAACTTGTACGACTGCGTGATCGGCACGCGTTGATCGCCGACGTCGCTTAAAATCAGCGTTGGCGTCGTCACATCCCACGCTGCGCTGATCGGCGACTGCGCGATGTAGTTCTTCGTCTGATCCTTGACGTATGGCGAGTAGCCGCCCATCGCGTAGCGATTGCCGATGCCGTTATCGGCAAGTGCGTACTCATCGATCAGATCGTTGACCGCGGCGCCCGAGACTGCCGCTTTCCAAATATGATAGTGACCGATCATCCACGAGGTCATGTAGCCACCGTACGACCAACCGGAGACTGCTATGCGCGAAGTGTCGATTTTGTAAGTCTGTTCGACCGCCGCGATCCCGGCCATCACGTCGCGGCCCGGCCCGGCGCCGGCGTCGTTGTCGATCGCGTACCAGTACTTCGCGCCCAGATTGTCGCTACCGCGATAGTTGGGATTGAAGACGATGTAACCGCGCGCCGCGAGCACTTGATTGAAGGCGTTGAAGGTCGTGAGCGACGCCGAGTTCGGACCGCCATGGATCACGAGCACGAGCGGGTACGACTTCGAAGCGTCGTAGCCCGGCGGAAGCGTCACCACGCCATCCTCGGCGAAACTCTCGCTCTGCCATTGGATTGCGTGCACCGCACCGAGGTTGTACGCGGCAATTGCGTCGTTGTATCCGGTCACGCGTTGTGGCGCGCTCGTCGCCGAACTCATGTAGTAGAGCTCGGCCGGATGATTGGCCTCGCTGCCCGCAAACGCGATCGCGCCGGTTTTGGAGACCGACCCATCGAGCCAGAAGCCCTGGCTAGGTTGCGCCCCATGCAGATCGATGCGCGAAGCCGTCCCATCGAGCGGCTTGATCCACAGCGCCGCATCGGTACCTTTGTGGCCCGAGATCAACAGGCTCTTTGAATCGGGCATCCAGATGAAACGCTGGACGTTGGTGTCGATCACGTCCGACGTCACGTCGGTGCCGTCGCCGCCGGCAGCCGGCGCGACGTAGATCTCGTTTACCGCCGCGTTATCGCCCTTTTGCGGATACCAGTACGCGACGTGCGTACCGTCGGGCGAATACTCACCAAAGCCTTCGTATTTGCCGTGCGACGTCAGCGGTGTGATCGAACCGCTCGCGACGTCGAGCTTGCAGATTATCGCGAAGTCCGAATCGGCATCGTAGGCGTTGGGCATCTTGGTGAAGACGATCGACTTCCCGTCGGAGGACCACGAGATCGGTGGGCCCGGTGAACTCGGTGGCTGCGCCGAAGGCAGGCTCCACGTTCCGCCGGTTAGACGTTTGGCGTCGCCCGTGCCGTTCGCGTTGAGTGCGAGCAGCCAGATGTGATTGCTCGTTGGTGCCGAGCGGTCGTCGTACGCTTGATCGCCGACCACGAACGAGTCGAGATGTTTCTCAATGTCTTTCTTGTTTGCCTCATCGGGCGCAACAAACGCGATCGCGCCGCCGTCGGGACGCCACGAGAATTGTTCGACGCCGTCGGGAGCCTTCGTGACCGCAACCGGATCGCCGCCGCGCAGATCCAGTATCCAAATTTGCTGATTGACGTCGGAACCGCTGCCGTAATTTGCCAAGAATGCAATCTTCGTGCCGTCGGGCGACCACGCGGGCGACGAAAGCCCGGTGCGCTCGAAGGTAAGCGGACGCGTCGTCTTCGTTGCGACGTCGTACAGTTCGAGCGTCAGGTCGTTCTTATCGGTCTTGAGGTTCTGCCGCGAGACAAAAAAGGCGATCTGCTTGCCGTCTGGGGAGATCGCGACGTTTGAGACACCGGCGAGTTTCGGAATGTCATCCAGCGTGAACGTGCTCGTGGCTGCGGAAGCATTTATGCTCAGCGAGCCTGCGAGCAGTAGCGAAGTAACGAGTTGTTTGATCATGATCATCTCCTACTTCAGGTACTGCTCGAGCCAGTCGAGCCAATGCTTTTGGACGTCTTCCGCGCGCACCGGGTCCGACGGGAAATGTCCGGCCACCGGATAGGCGATGAACTTCACCGTCGTACCATTGTCCTTGAGCGCGTGATAGAGCTTGAACGAGTTGGTAATCGTCACGTTGTTGTCGCCGATGTCGCCCATAATCAATGTCGGCGTCGTTGCCTGCGGCGCGTCGGCAATCGGCGACTGTTCGCGCCACTCCGCTGTGTTGCTCGGATTCCATGGCTTGCCTTTGAAGAACGGCACATCGGTATCGTAGTAGAACGCGATGTTATAGTCGTCGAGCCAATCATCCAGCGAGGCGCCGCTCACAGCCGCTTTCCACACGTGGTAGTGGCCAATCAGCCACGAGGTCATGTAGCCGCCGTACGACCAACCCGACACCCCGATGAGCGACGTATCGATTGGATAATCTTTTTCGATCGTCGCGAGCCCCGCCATCACATCT
>JBAUEZ010000075.1:0-5498 GCA_049678885.1 Candidatus Aquilonibacter sp.
CGGGTGGTGGTTGCGCAGCCGCACGATGCGGCTGAAGGTTCGTAGCATAGGATGTGCGGCCGCCGTTAGGCGGACGAACCATCTAGGCGGTTGCGCGGAGTTTGCTGAGTTCGGCTTGGAGACGCGCCTTCTCGTGCATTTCTCCCGCGAGGGCTTCAGCGGTTTCTTTCATGGTGGACTCCATGAAAGAGTCGACGTTCGAGAACAGCCCTTGGAGCGTGTTGGTGATGCTGATGAGCACGACGAGTTCGGCGAGCAGGCAGATGCCCTGGACGACAAAGCGGTCCATGCCTTCAGCCGGGAAGATGATATCGGAGGCAGCGAGGGAGAGCAACACCGCGTTGAAGGCGGCCGCGCTCGCCGAGATGATGATCGGGCGCCAGTCGACATAACCGACCAGCATCGCGATCACCGCAAAGAAGTAGAGAGAGGTATCAACGGTCGCGAAGCCGGCCCAGCCGAACGCGATCGGTCCGAGCGTGATTGCGAGCGCCATGATCGAACGAAGCGCGATGCCGTCTTTCATGTAGCGGGCGCAAGCGGTAGCGACGAGAGCGATGGCTGCCAACGTGGCCGTGGGTGTGACCCAGGCGTTGTGCGCGACGAGCGCGATGGCCGCAACCGCGGGAACGTGGAGCCATGCGAGTAACGCATAAAGCTCAGTAGCGCGGGCACGAAGGTGTTCTAGCGAGAGCCAGCGCTGTGCAGGACGTGCAGAAACCAGGGCCATCATATACAGCCTCATTTCGAGAATTAATTAAATTCACACCCAGTTTGAGTAATCGGATAAACTTGGCGCGTCTTGCGCGCCTGCTGCGTCAAAAGTGGGGCGCTTACGTAAGGTTTACAGCTTCCAAGCGACCCCTAAACAAACTGCTCCGCGAAGTCCTCGGGATCGGGTACGGGCTGGACTTCCTCGGGCTTCGATTTGCGGAACCCGTAGCTGAAAAAGAAGACCAAGCCGACGACCAGCGCGATCGCAAACCAGGTCCAGGTGCGCGCCGAGAGGCCGAAAACGGCGAGGAACAGCGACATTACGATTCCCAGAATCGGGAAAAGCGGAACGAACGGTACCTTGAACGTCCGCGGAAGGTCCGGTTTGCGCCTGCGCAGATAGAGCACGCCGGCGCAGACCACCGTGAATGCGATGAGCGTCCCGATGTTGACCAGGTTGAGCAGGTCAGTCAGTGGGACGATGAGGGTGAGAACGGCGACGGCAACGCCGGTGATCATCGTCGTGCGTACCGGCGTCTTGAATCGCTGGGAGATCACGGCGACCGCGGGCGGGAGCATCTTGTCACGCGCCATGACGTAGAAGATGCGTGTTTGCCCGAGAAGCGAGCTCAGCGCGACGCTGGTCGTGCCGGCAAGCACGCCGATCGTGATAATCGCGCTAACCCACGGCATGTGCAAGGGAGCCAGAGCATAGACCAGCGGATCCTTGGTCGGGACCTTATCCCAGGGGACGGCGCCGATCAGCGTGATGGCCGTCGCGCAGTAGAGGACCGTGCCGATAGCGAGCGCGCCCAGCACCCCGAGCGGAATGTCGCGCTGCGGCACCTTGCACTCTTCGGCGGTTGTCGTCGCCGTGTCGAAACCGATGTAGCTAAAGAACACGAACGCGCTGACGGCGACGATTCCATACGGCTGAGCGGAGGACGAGTAGTCGGCCATTCCGCCGAACGGGCGCAACGCGCCGAGGCCATACGGCGCGAAATTCAAGAAGTGATCCGGATGGAACAAGAAGAGCGCGGCGCCGATGAAGACCAGGAGCGCCCCGATCTTGAGCACCACGAAGATGTTGTTGGTTGTCGCCGTCTCGCGAATGCCGATCGAGAGCAACACCGAAAGGCCGATCACAAACAGCGCGCCCACGACGTCGCACTGTGAGTGTGCCAAGTCCCAGCTCGCCGGAATCCACCATGGGCCGGTGAAGTGCAGGCTCGATGTTTGCGCCCAGGCCGGTAACACGAGGCCGATGCTCTTGAGCACATCTTGGATCGCAGCGGAGAACTGCTGCGCGACCGGCGCGGCGCTGATCCCGTATTCGAAGATCAGCGCGAAGCCGATGATCCAGGCAAAGAGTTTGCCCATCGTTGCATATGCGTACGTGTATGCACTCCCGGCCACCGGTACCATCGCGCCGAGTTCGGCGTAGCAGAGCGCGGCGAAGAACGACGTAAGGCCGGCGAGCAGATAGGAGACGATCACGGCCGGTCCGGCGCCGATGACACCGGTGCCGATGGTGGTGAAGATGCCGCCGCCGATCATCGTTCCGAGCCCAATTGCGACGAGATCTTTTGCGGTCAGCGCTCGCTTGAGAATTTTCTGTTGCGAGAGCGCGCGAAGTTTATCGACGTTGGTCGTCGCAAAGAGTTCGGAGACGAAGGACATTTCGCGCAGGTTCGCAAGGAGGGCCCATGCGTCCCCCCAGCACCTACCAACGTCTTGCGCAGCGTGAACTTTACCGTAACCCGTGGGTCGCGGTGCACGTCCACCAGATCATTCACCCAACCGGCGCCGCCGGCGAGCACATCGCGATTGCGACCGGGCACGCCTCGGGCGTCCTCGTCGTCGACGGCGACACCTTCGTGCTGGCACGCCAGGCGCGTTTTGCAGCCGACGCGCAAATGCTCGAGATCGTCAAAGGCGGCGCCGATGAGGGAGAGAGCGCGCTCGCCTGTGCGCAACGCGAACTGCGCGAAGAGCTCGGATTGCTGGCCGCGGATTGGAAGCCGCTCGGCGTTGTGTACGAGGTTCCGTCGATCGTCGAACATCCGGTCGAGCTTTTCGTCGCGCGGAGCTTGCGCAAGGTCCGAACCGCGCCCGAGCAGGTCGAAGCAATCGATGCCGTGCGCATGCCGATCGACGATGCATACCGGGCTGCGCGCGATGGACGGATCGACGATGCGGTCACGCTTGCTGCGCTGTTGCGCTATCTCATCATTTCCGAAAAGCGAAGCTGAAGTAGATCGAACGGTATGGCAGGCCGAACTGCTCGGTCGCTGCCGTGCCGATCAACGGCGTGTATGCGCTGGCCGGCGCGTAACCGTTGAGCGGCGCGGGAACGCCTTCACCGATCAGCCCGGCGATGTTGGCCCACTGGTTGAACAGGTTGAACACCGCGACCGTAAACGTGCCGAGGTGCGCGACCGGAAGGCTGACCTGCAGGTTGCTGTAGTTATACGCCGGCAGATTCTTCGTGTTGTTCGTCGAGACGGTATAGAGCGTGTACCGTGTATCGACGATGCCCACGGTGCCGTCGAGCGCAATGCTCGCGGTGTGCAGCGGCACACCCTTGACCTGGCTGTCGATGATGTCGGTCAGATTCGATTCGAGCAACGCTTGCGGTGAATTCTTGAGCACGCTCGACGTCAACGCCCAATCGTAGTCGACGTAGAAACGCCGATCGGCGCGCCAGCGTCCCGAGAGGTCCGCGCCGCGCGCCTGCAGTGTGCCAACGTTGACCGTACCGGTTACGCCGAGGGAGTAGTTCTTGGCGCCGCACACCGTTGTAAGCAGCGCATCGGCAGTGGTGATAAAACTCGGATCGATGCCTGCCGATCCGGTTTGCGCCAGCGGCGCGATCGTCGAATAGAGTTTGTTGTAGACGTTGACGTTGTAGAGTTGGAGTTGCGTGAGCGAATCGCCGGACCAGGTGTGACCGTACGCAAGCTCCTCGTCGACGCCGCGCTCGGGTCGCAGATCGGCTGACGGCGCCGTCCCAATCGAATTGAGCCCGCCGCAGACGTAACTCGTGCCGCCGCCCGCGCCTTGCAGTGTGCCTAGCGCGAGGGCGCTCGGCGTGAACGGCACGTCGATCTCATCCGATGTCGGTTCGGTCGTCGTTGCGCCGACCGCCCCACGCAGCACGTCGCGCGCGTTCAATCGGTCAAGCAGCGAGAGGCGCGGGTCGAGGTACGATGAGTCGGTTGCGCTTGCGTGCTTGGCCCACAGGTTGAAGAACGCGGTTAGCGTGGTGTGCTGAGGCTGGTAGACGTCGCGCACGAAGTAGGCGTTCTCGTTGTCGAAGGGCGACGCGTAGCTTGGCGCGCTCGAGATCGTGCGATAGACGTACGCGTTGTTGAGATACGAATAGCCCAAGGTGAAATCGTTGTTCGTGCCGGCGAAGTCGTCGTCGAGAATCGTGCCGCTCGACTGCACGCGCATGTAGGTCGTCTTGGCTTTTGCCGGCGTCGGCAGATTCAGGCGATATTGCGTGTCGTCATAGAGCGTGGTGAAGCCGTCGAGCGCGATCGTACCCGCGCCGGCGCGGCGCGTGATATCGAGATCCTGGTAGCCGAAGTTGAAGGCTTGCCATGCAGCGCCGCTACCCTGCCATCCGGTCGTCGTTGCGGCGCACTCTTGCGGATTGGTAGTGTTCTGCGCTTCGCAGCGCGCGAGCGCAGTCGAATACGGCAGGTAGTCACCGTCGCCGTTGCCGGTTTTGTTCTCCCAGTACGAGCTGTTGACGTCGGTAAACGTCGCATTGGTCTTTGCGTCGAACGCGTAATTGAACTTGATCAATCCCGCACGCGACGTAACCGACGAGTCGTCGACGTAACTGGCCTGGGCGCCGGCTTGGTAGAAGTACGCGTTGCGAAACGGGCCGTCGAGTCCGGCAACGCCGTATGCGAGCGCGTAGCCGAGCTTGCCGTCGCTGCCGGTCGTGGTCAGGCTGCTGGCCAAACGCTGGAAGCTGCCGTAGCCTTGCGTGAACGTCGTGTGCGCGTTCGGCGTCGCGTCGAGGCTTTGAAAATTCACGACGCCGCCGATCGCGTTGACGCCGAGAATGTTGCTGCCGCCCGAACCGTAGAGCACCTGGATGTTCCGAAACGGGAAGATCGGGGAGAGCTGGTAGTTGTATCCGCCTTTGATACCGTAGCCGATTGGGTGGCCGTCGATCGTCGCCACCGTTTCAGGCTGCCCGATGCCGCGGATGTTCAAGTTGATGTCGTCGCCGAGCGCGGCCGTATCGCCGTTGATCCCGTTGTTCACGCCGGGCAGCGTGCGCAGCGCGTCACCCGCGCGCACGACGCCGATCGCTTCGAGCGTCTCGGTGTTGAGCGTGGCAGCAATAACACTTGACTGTTGCAGGCTCGCGCTGGAGTTGGTCGACGTCACGGCGATGACGTGCAATGTGCCGGTCGCGCGCTGGATCGCGAGCGTCGTGTGCGCCGGCGCATTTTCACTGACGGTAACCGGCGTTGAAAGCGCCGGCTGATAGCCTTGCGCCGCTACCTCGAGCCGGTACGTTCCCGGCACCACATCGCTGAAGTGAAATGCGCCGCGCGCATCGGTCGAGGTGCGGCGCGACGTTGCTGCAATGCGCACGGTGGCGCCGGCGAGTGCGAGACCCGACGCCGCATCGACGACCTGACCTGCGATGCTGGAGTTCGTGAGGGCACGAGCCGGTAACGCGCACGCCAGAAACGCACACGCAAGCGTCGCGCACACCGTGCGCACGCGCAATCCATGCATGATTTACCCCTTTGGGC
>JBAUEZ010000076.1:0-3683 GCA_049678885.1 Candidatus Aquilonibacter sp.
CGGCAAACCTGGCGGAGTCGGCGGTGCCGGCAAACCTGGCGGTGTCGGCGGAGCGGGCAACAACGGCAATCGCGGCAACGGCAACCGCGGCAACAACAATGTCGGCAACGGCAACGGCAACCGCACCTGTAACAACTGCACGATCAACCGCAATCCGGTGTACGGCGGAGGTGGAGCGTACGGTTGGAACGGCGGCGTAGCCTGGGCGCCGGTGCCCTACTACTATGGCGGCGGATTTTGGGGCGCGATGGCGATCGGCGTGACGTCGGCGGCGGTATTCGGCTCGATCGTCAACACGACGACGCACGAAACCGTGACGTCCTACGAGGTACAGCCCAGCAGCCCGGGCGCGACCATGCTTTCCAATTACGGTCTCACGCAAGTGCAGTGCGGGCCGGCGAATGTCGTGGTTGTGTACGGACCCGATAACAGCGTGATCTGCGCGACGCCGAACGCAAAGGTTTCAGCCGGGGAGTACACGCTCGATACCGAGACGCTTTCCCTCGTATCGCAATAGTGGAAAAGGTCGTTGTCTCGGTATTTCTTATCGCTTTCATGCTGCAGGCGGGGCTAGGCTGCGACTTTCGCGACCTATTTGCTGCGCTCAAAAACCGAAACTGCATGATCCGCGTGGTCCTTGCGAACTTCATCGTGGTGCCGATCATCGGTGTGGCCGCGGTACGCGTCTTTGCACTCGACGACTTCATCGCCGTCGGGGTCCTCTTGATGGCAATCGCACCCGGCGTACCGTTTTTGCCGATGCTGGCCGGTACGAAAAATGGCGGTGATGAGGGGCTTGCAACCGCCCTCGCAGTGCTGCTGCCTGCCATCTCGATCGTAACGGTTCCTATCACCGCTCCGCTCGTGCTACCGGTCAACGCCGAAGCCCACATTGTGCTCGCGACGTTTATCGTCAACCTCGTTCTGCTGCAACTGCTCCCACTGATCATCGGCCTGTACGTTCGCGAGCGCGCCCCGAGCGTGGCACCCACGCTGATCAAGGTCTGTATGGCCGTTGTCCTGGTTGCCCTCATCGTGGTGCTCGTTGTGCTCGCACCGAAGATGGGTGCAGCGTTCGTCGCGATCTTTGGTACGCGCGGGCTGATGGCTACGCTGCTGATCGTCTTGCTCTCCGCCGGCACCGGCTGGCTTTTCGGCGGAAGCGAGGCGCGTTATCGCAACACGATGACGCTCTCGACCATGATGCGCAACTTCGGGCTTGCGCTGCTCGTGACCGAGCAGAATTTCACCGGCTCGGTTGCGGGATTAGCCGTCTTGACCTACTTCGTCATACAGCTCGTTGTCGCGAACCTGCTCGCTCAGGTTCTCAAACGGCAACAATCTCCGGCGGCGCCCAAATCTCACTCCGCGCCCGCTCCGACGGCCAGCAAAGAATAAGTCGCACCTCGAGCGGCGTGGGCGCGGGAAGGGTCTCGATCCAATTCTCGCTATTGGCGGGCGGCGTTGGTCCAAGCGTAATATTCATCGCCGGTTCTGAACGCACGAGATCGACATGTGACGGCACCGCCGGCGCAACGTACAGGAACCAAACAGCGTGTGCGGGCGGTTCGTTCCACCGTTCGAACCGCATGCTATAGGTGCGCGCACCATCCAGCGCGTCTCCCGATGCGTCGCAGCGCGTGACCACTTCGAGCACATCGTGCGATTCCGCCGAGAAGTATCCCATACGCGCGGACGCAGCGCGACATTCGGGCGACCTATCGCGGGCGCGATGATCGACGATCGTCCAACCTTTTGACGACGCGCTCGACCGAACGGTGTTTGCAATCGTCGCGAAGCTCTTTTTGACGCCGTTCGCGACGGCGTTCGCGGTCGCAACGCCCGGTGTTTCGTGCAGCACGCCGAGCGCCTGCGCGTAGTACTGCTCCGCCGCAAGCGCTTCGAGGTGCGCGACCGCGTCGACCGGCGCGACCGGACTCTGGAAGTTCAGTAACGGTTCGCCGCGGTGATCCTCGATGCGGAATGGGGAGCCGTCGGCCGTGGCCCTCTCGCGGCCGAATCGCACGTGATGCGTAAGCACGGTGATCAGCTCGCTTGGGCAGCGTATTCCTTGCACGTCGCGGCGGGTAGAGTTGGTACCCGTCGGCGAGAGCAGCAACAGCTCTTGCCGCGCGTTGCCCGCGGTTCTCGTACCGATACTCGCGAACGGCTGAAGCTCGGCGTCGAGAAGCGTACACACGTGGTAGTCAGTGCACGGTACCGTCACTAAATGTGCCTCCGGCACGCGCATGCGCACCCACGCTGCGCGACATTCAAGCGTCGCATTCTCAGAATTCGCGAGCGCCGCCGGTTTGCCCACACGTGCTAAAGGATCCATTGCGTGCGATGCCAGTAACGTTGCATAGGCCTCGCTTAGCACCATGGGGTAAGCGCTTACACAAATTCGCTCGACCGCTTCCTCACCGAACGAGCGCAAATGTTGCGCATCTGTCCTAGACACAATGGCTGCCAAAATATCCAAATTCGGAGTATACTGGTTGTCCAGGACAATTAAGGCGGGTGAGTGTTGTGAGTGGAGCAACAACAATCGAAGGCCTTCGTCCGTCGTTGAGCATCAAGGCTGTAGCGCGCATCGCGAATCTCTCGATCGATACGATTCGTGCGTGGGAGAAGCGATACCGAGCAATCGTCCCTGAACGCGCCCACGGTGGCCGTCGCGTTTTTAGCAGCCGCGATGTCGAGCGGCTGATCCTTCTGCGTGAAATCGTTGCGACCGGCGTATCGATTTCGCGCGTAGCAAAATGTGCGACCAGCGAACTGCGCGGTATGGCCAGCGTTGCAGCGCAACGTGGCGAATCCGACGACGCCGAAGTGGTACGCCTCTTGCGCTCGGTGCGTGCGCACGACGTCTCGCTACTTTGTGAAGAACTCTTACAAATTGCGTTGGTGCGCAACGCCGCCGAGTTTGGCGACGACGTCGTCGCAGCGGTGCTCTCTGAAGTAGAGCGCGATATCGATTTGCGCCAGACCGGCGAACTGCTGCTTGCAGCGGCGCTCGTCTCGACGTCGTCGATGCTCTTTGCAAAATATCGGATAGCACACGGACCGGCACTGATCTCGCTCACGTTGCCGGGCGAGCATCGCGCGATTCCTTCGCTGCTCGCGGCGCTCGTTGCCTGCGAAGCCGGCTTCGACGGGACGTACGTCGGTACGCAGATCGAACCAGCCGACATCGAGGCGCTGGTCGGTGACCTCAACGCTGCCGGCGTCATCCTCCATGCGGGGATGGAATCGTTCGAACACATGCAAGCCGCCTTGCGATTACGGAATAAGCTGCCTCACGTGCGCTTCATCATGACGGGTCGCGGTGGAAGCTTGGCGCCTCCTGACCTCGTCACCGTGAGCTCATTGCGAGAACTGGCTACCGCCTTGCGCTACGAGTGAAGCATAGAACACAGAGTGCCAATATATTGCACCCTGTCCTAGACATTCGAGCGTTACGAGAGAATATTCACGGCACGAGCCGCCGTGATCGCGATCGTCATGAGTGACGCCGCTGCCTCGACCATCATCAACATGCGCGCCCTCGTTGTAAGCGGCAGCGTGTCGGTGGGGCTGAAAGCCGTAGCGGTTGAGAACCCCAAAAAGAGATAATCGAGAAAATTCGGCTGCCAGTTCGGATTGATGTCGGCCGGTCGAACAGGTTGTGGAAAGACAAAATC
>JBAUEZ010000077.1:0-10797 GCA_049678885.1 Candidatus Aquilonibacter sp.
GCCAACAACCTCGTCTACGCGACGTCGCAGGGTCCGGTCTCGGTCGGCGGTTTCGTCGCCGGCTTTGGCGGCTCGACGATCAACAAGAACTTCACCGGTGCCGGGCGCATCCCCAACGGTGCCGTGATCGCGCGCGACATGATCACGCCGCTGCAGAACTCGCCGAGCGCCTTCAACTACGTGCTGACGACGCCGGATTACAAGACGGCGGCGAATCTCGCGGCGTTGCTCAACGCACATTTCGGCGCGCGCACCGCATTCGCACTCGACGCCGAGACCGTGCACATATCGTTGCCCGCGCAGTATGCCAATAACACCGTGCAGTTCCTCGCCGATGCATCGGATCTGAGCTTCAGCCAGGACGAGCTTGCGAAGGTCGTGATGAACGAGCGCACGGGGACGGTCGTCATGGGCGGGGATATTCGTCTCGCGCCGTGCGCGATCGCATCGGGCGATCTCACGATCGAGATCACGACCACCAATCAAGTCGTGCAGCCCAACGCCTTCGGTACCGGCCGCACCGCGTTGCAACAGAATACGACGGTAAACAGCGCGGAGAAGGGCCATCAACTCACGTTCGTCGCCGGAGCGACCACGCTCGCGTCGGTCGTCCGCGCGCTCAACGCCCTCGGTGTTTCGCCGCGCGACTTGATCGCAATCGTGCAAGCCCTGCGGACTGCGGGTTCGCTGCAAGCGGACTTGGAAATTATTTGATGGCTACGTCGCCGATCGATCCCACTGGTAGCAATCCGCAAGCCAAGCCGGCAGCGGATCTCACCACCGACCAAAAGGCCGCGCTTGCGAAGTTGCACACGGTCGCGACGCAGTTCGAAGGCGTGTTCCTTGAGATGCTGATGAACGCGATGCAAGATACCGTGCCACAGCAGTCGCTCTTCGGCGGCGACAATTCTGCGGAACAGACGTGGCAGAGCATGCTCAACGACGAGCGTTCGCAAGCGATCGCCAAAGACGGGTCGTTCGGCCTGGCATCGCAGCTCGAGAATCAATTGCGCAATCAAGTGCTAGGCGACGCGAGCCAAGAGGCGCACGTCGACGTCGATAAGAGGATGGAACCGTGAGCGATTCATGGGAAGCTTTTGCGACGGCATTGCTTGAGGAGTCCCAACTGCTGCGGCGCACGCATGACGCGGCGCTTGCGCTGACCAAGGCGCTCGTGCGGAGCGACGCGGTGGAGATCCTCGAGAGCGAACGCGGACTCGACTCCGCGCGGCGCGCGTATCATTCGGCATCGGGAAAACGCCGCGGCATGCAGATCCGCGGCTTCGGGTCGCTGACCTTGCGTCAGGTTTGTCTGTACGCGCCGCGCCAACTGTGGCCGACGCTCAATCAGCGCCTGGTCGAGCTCACCACGACCGCGATTGGTCTGCGGATCACCAACAACAACAACAAAGCGCTGATTCAAAGCGGGATGCAACGATTGGTCAAGATCACGACGGCGCTGCAAAAGGCCGCCAACGACACACCGGGCACATATAAGCGCCGCGGCTTCGTGCCACCGCCGACCAACAGCGTGCTGGTGAGCAGCAAAGCATGAGCAGTTTCTTCCCGCAGAGCACGTTCTTCGGGCTCGACCTGATGTCGACGTCGCTGCAATCGTTCTCGGTGGCCGAGAACGTCACCGGCGACAACATCTCGAACGTCGACACGCCCGGAGCGACGCAACAGGAAGCCGTCCTCACCGAGGCGCAGCCGATCGTCGGTTCGCCGTTCGAGTCGACGAACGTGCCGGGTACCGCCGGCGAAGGCGTGATCGTTTCGCAGATTCAGCGCGTCAACGTGCAGGCGTACGACGAACTCTTCCGCGGAGCGAGTTCGTCGCAGAATTTCTACCAGACCCAGCAGCAGATCCTCACCAGCGTGCAATCGCAGCTGGGCGATCCGACCGACGGCGTCAGCACGGCGTACACGAACTTTCAGACTGCCGTTACGCAGCTCGACAATGCTTCAGCCTCAGGCAGCACGGCGACCTCGGCTGCGGGCGTGCTCTCGACGGCGCAATCACTCGCGCAAGCGCTCGGCGACTCGTCGCAGGCGATTTCGAGCGCGATGAATCAGACGCTGCAGCAAGGCGCTACCATCGTCCAGACCGTCAACGGTCTGCTCGATCAAATCGCCGCGCTCAACGGGCAGATTCGTTCCTCGACAGCGGTTGGCGACAACCCCAACACGTTCGAGGACGAGCGCGACTACGACATCGATCAGCTCTCGCAATACGTCTCGACGCAGACCTCGGTCCAGCCCGACGGGTCGGCGCTGATCATGGTGAACGGCCAGGCGCTGGTGAACGATACCGTCGCCTACCATCTGGCTGCACCCGTGGTCGGCACCTCGTCGAACGGGTCGCAGAGCTTCAACGTCTATTTCGCGAGCAATCCGCCGCAATCGCCGTCGTCGCCGACGGTACCGCTCGGAAGCGGGCAGCTCGCGGCGTTGCAAGATCTCTACAACAACAAGCTGACCAACTACAACGCGGCGCTCAACCAATTTGCGTCGTCGCTTGCCAACGAAGTCAATCGCGTCACCCAGTCCGGCTACGACTCGAACTCGCAGGCCGGAACGGCTCTCTTCCAGCCGATCGACGTGCAATTGCCGATCTCGGCGGGCAATATCAAGTGCGGAATCTCGGATCCTGCGCAATTGCCGGTCGTGCTCGCCGACACCCAGGCGAACACGAGCACGACTACCGGCATCGTGGCGATGAACTCGGCCAATAACACCGTCGACACGTCGGCGTCGTTGATCAACAACGGCGCATTAGCAAATCCGCCGGCCGGTCCGCTGAACGGAACGCTGACCATCGATGTCGATGGGATCTTTCCGCCGCAGACATTCAACTATACGACGAATCCCCCGCCGCCGACGGGCGCGGTGCCCGGGACGGTCTACGCCGACAACGTCCAGGATTTCGTCTCGAGCTTTAACTCGCTCGAGTGGGGCGTTACCGCATCCTACGATCCGAGCTCGCAGGAAATCGTCTTCGCACGCGATCCCGCGAACGAGAGTCTTGCGCTGCGCGGTGCACAGCAGGGCGCTTCACAGACGCCGTCGTTCACGATCTCGGACAGCAACGACATTCCGGCCAACACCCCTAACCAATCGCTTCTGGGCGTGCTCGGCGCCACCAACATCAATGGCCAGCAGCAGAACGCGAGCAACGACTACGGCGCAAACGACGACGGCGTCGCGAACGCGCTCACAACGCTCTTCCAGAGCAACATCGGCTTCCCGGCGCTCGAGACCACAAGCGGTACGCTGACCACGATCAATCCCGGCCAGTCCGTTACGGTCGCGCTTCCCGCCGGCGTCACGAACGTGCAGGTCGGCCAGCAGTTGACGATCGACGCACAGCAAGGCGGTGGCGTGCCGCAAGAAAATGTGACGGTCAACGCCGTCAGTTACGCGGCAAACGGGACCGAATCGGTGACGTTCACGGTCGGGCAGACGCACCTTCCGAATTTCACGATCACCTCCACGCAAAACCAGACCCTGGTGGAGCAGTACGGAACGCTCTCGACCCAAGTCGGCCTCGACACGCAGACTGCGACGACCGGAAACACGACGCAGACCAATCTGGCGTCGTCGATCGACACCGAGCGCCAGAGTATCGCCGGCATAAACATCGACGAACAGACGCAGGACCTCATAAAATACCAGACCGCCTATCAAGCGGCAGCGAAGACGATCTCGACACTCAGTCAATTGCTCGACACAATTGTCAACGGTTTGGGTGTCGGAGCCTAAGGAGGGGCAGGAGAACCAGCTATGATGCGTATCGCAACCTCGACAGTCTACACGGATCAGACGCTCGCGATCGAGAACCTCGAGTCGCAGTATCAGTTGCAGGGCCAACAGCTCTCGACGGGCATCTCGCTCAACGAGCCTTCGGACGATCCGACCCAGATCGCACAGGATCTTACCGTGCGCAACGATTCGGCGGTGACGGCGCAGGTCGGACAGAATCTCACTGGGCTCAACAACCTGCTCGCAACCACCGACAGCACGCTCTCGAGCTTGACCAGCATCTTGCAGAGCGCGCGTAACCTTGCGATCGAAGGCGCAAGCGATGCGATCACCACAACGCAACGCGCGGCGATCGGCCAGCAGGTCAATCAGCTGCTCCAACAGGCAGTTGGGTTGGCGAACACGCAGTACGACGGAAAGTACATCTTCTCGGGAACGGCAGCGCCGCCGGGATCGAGCTTGGTGAAGGCGGTCGGGAACCCGCCGACCGCCGTGGTTGCGCAGAATAACATCGTGCAGCAGAACGAGCAGTTGCCCAACGGCCAGCTGGTGTCGACCAATGTCACGCTGCAGCAAGCCTTCAACCTCAACGCCTCCAACGGCACGCCGAGCGTCTTCTCGATGCTCATTCGCTTACGCGATACGCTCGACGACGCGCAGACCACCGATGAAAGCACGTCGCAGGTCAACGTCCCGGATCAGGCGATCACGGCGGCGACCACGATCGCCCAGCTCGAATCGACCGCGCCGCCGATTCTCTCGGTCCCGATCGTGCCCGACGCCAGCGGCAACGTCTCGTTTGCGATCATCTCGTCGCTCTCGCCGACCGGTACGACCTTTACGCTCAACGGTGCCTCGACGATGCAGAGCGTCGTCAACGCGATCAACGCGGCCTCGGTCGCGACCGGCGTGTCGGCGACGTTCGACTACCAAACGCAGCGCCTCTCGCTCGACGACCCGGCAAATGCCGACTTCATCGTCACCAACGTGGCGACCCCGGGCTTTGCGACGGCGGCGAACTTCACCAACGCCTTCCTCTTACTCTCAACCGGCGACGTGGTGAACAACCTCTCCACCCAGCTGGGCGATATCGACAACAATCTCACCGTCGCCCTCGACGCCGCGGGCAAGGTGGGAGCAACGGTGCAAACGGTGACCTCGCTCTCCGCAATGAATTCTTCACGCGGGGAAACCGACACCCAGGTGCAATCGAACCTGGAAGATACCGATATTGCTAAGGTAACCAGCGCGTTTACCTTGACCCAGACGGCCTTACAGGCGGCCTATCAGACCACGACCCGGCTCGAGCAGAACGACCTCTTTGACTACCTCGGCACCACCACCGGATGAACCAGCCCATGCATAGCGGAGAAAGAATGGAAGAGCACCAGATTACCCTCGACCTCCCGCGATTTGGAAGCTGTTCCTATGCGCCGGACGAGGTTGTCGAATTCCCCTGGGGTCTGCCCGGCTTTGCGACCCTGCGCAATTGGCTCCCGCTCAATCTCGATAGCCACCCGACCTTCGTATGGCTCCAGAGCCTGGACGACACCTCGGTTGCGCTCCCGGCGGTCGATCCGTGGATGGTCTTTGACACGTACGATCCCAAGCTTCCGGCCTATGCCTTCACGTCGCTCGAGATCCGCGAGGCGGCGGAGTTTGCGACCCTCTGCGTCGTCGTCGTGAGTCCAAACGCGAGCGAGATGACGATCAACCTTATGGCGCCGATCATCATTAACTTACGCTCGCGCAAAGCGCGCCAGATCATGCTCGACGGTTCGAGCTATTCGGCGCGTGAGCCGATGCCGCGCAAATCTGCGAAGGTTCCGGCGAGCAGTAAGACCGCGTAACCCTGCCGAAGGTCCTGGCTTAATCGCCAAGGAGGGCCTTCGCGGATGCTGGTTCTTAGCCGTAAAATCAATCAATCCATTATGATTGGTGACGACGTTCGCATTGTGATCGTCGCCGTCGATCGCGACCAAGTGAAGCTCGGGATCGAAGCGCCGCGAGCCGTGCCGGTCCACCGGTCCGAGGTCTACGAAGAGATCCGCCGCGCCAATCAGGAGGCGCTGGGTGCTGCCCCTGCCGCCACGGGGAAGCCCGAGAAGGCGACGCTTCGTCCCCGCCCCAAGCCGCCGCATTAAAGTCTCGTGCCGCCGCACTAAAGTCTCGTATTGCGGGGCCGATATTGGACGTAGGGGAGAAAGGACACTCTTCCCCATAGGCTAGCGTATCGGTGCCTCTGAGCACCACATCATGGAGGAAAAATGGCTACAGGCCTGAGCATTGCCACTAACTTGCTGTCGAACAGCGTTCAGCTGAACCTCGACAACAACCAAAAGCAACTTCAAAACGTCGTTACCCAACTGTCGTCCGGCCTGCGGATTAACACCGCGGCGGATGATCCCTCTGGTAACGCGATCGCAACCAACCTTACCTCGCAGTACGAAGCGTTCAATCAAGCGTCGCAAAACGTGCAGAACGCCAATAATGCTGCGCAGGTCGCGCTCGGCGCATTGACCCAGCAGACCGACATTCTGCAGCGCATCCGCACACTCGCGGTTGAAGCGGCGTCGGATGTCAACAGCTCGAGCGACCGTTCGAACCTGCAAACGGAAGTTTCGCAGCTTCTGCTCGAAGTCAACCGCATCGCGCAGAACACGAACTTCAACGGTCAAGCGCTCCTCAACGGCAGCCACCAGGGCGACCAGGCGGGCGCGGAAGCCTACTACACGATCACCGCGAACGCGGCGCTCCTTTCGAGCGGTGCGCAGGCGATCGGAACGTCGACCGGCTTCTTGATCGCGAGCATCGGCATCACGGCCGGCGGATTCTTCACCTCGACCGCGACGGGCGACGAAACGATCGAAGTGCAAGTCATCGCCAACACGGGCAACCCGACGGCGGCGACCCCCGAACTCCAGGTCACGACGTTCAACAGCTCAACCGCGGCGTCGAACTCGTATCTCCTGTCGTTGACAGCCGTTCAAACGGGCTTCATTGCTTCGATCGACGGCGGCACGGTCAACACCGGCGTTACGCTGCACTTCAGCACCCCGACGCTCGGCGACATCGGCCAAACTGCGTACGTCAAGATCTCGCAGTATGTCCAGCCGTCGAACTACGCGACCGCTCCGGCGTTCAACTTCCAGTCGGGCGCAGATGAAGGCGACGTGATCCAGCTCGGCATCGCAGCGACGAACACCAACACGCTGCGCATCTCGAACGTCAACCTCGCCGTCAGCTCGTCGTCGAATCCGTCGCTTGCGGCGGAAGACGCGATCGGTCAGCTCGACATCGCGCTGCAGACGCTCAACACGCAGCAGGCAGACCTCGGCGCAGTCGTCGTTCGTCTCGGCATCGACCAGCAGAACGACGATACCGCAGCGGTCAACCTGCAAGCCTCGGAATCGAATATCGCCGACCTCAACGTGGGTCAAGCGACAACGCAATTCACGAAGCTGCAACTGCTCGTCCAAGTCGGTACCTCCGTCTTGGCGCAGTCGAACGCGAACGCGCAGTCGGTTCTCACCCTGTTCCGTTAATCGATCCAGCGGGCAACCGCGCGATCGTTTCCTCGAGGGCCCGCTCCGGCGGGTCCTCGTTGCATTTCTGCCGATAACTCTACCGATGCCCATCCACGTGCGCGCCAAGCGTCCCAAAAGCGAGCCCGTTACTCAGCCGAGCAACGCATCCATCCCTGACGGATTGCCCTCTCCGCCACCCGGCCATCCGCAAAAGCCCGCCGGCGTGAGCCTCTGCATGATCGTGCGCGACGAGGAGCGCCTTCTGCCGCAGGCGCTAGCAAGCGTGAAGGATTTCGTCGACGAGATCGTCATCTGCGATACCGGCTCCAAGGATCGCACGATTGAGATTGCGCGCTCGCATGGCGCTACGGTTATCGAACGCCCGTGGCGCAACGACTTCTCGTGGGCACGAAACGAGTCGCTCAAGATGGCGACCAAGCGTTGGATTCTGTTCATGGACGCGGACGAGGAGCTGACCGAGGCGTCGCGTCCGGGGCTCTTGGGACTCAAGAACGTCCCCGCGTATTACACCGCGCTCTACACGCGCATCGAGAATCGCACCGACGATTACCGCGGCTCGGGCGACGTCTCGCATCACGTGATTCGCATCTTTCCGAATGACGAGCGGATCCGGTTTTACGGTCCGATCCACGAGTATCCGGCCATGGATGGAACGAGCCAGAGCATCGACGCGGTCGGAAGCTCGGTCGCGCTGATCCATCACGGTTATACGAACGCGATCGTCGCCGAACGAAACAAAGGGCAACGCAATCTCGAGATTCTGCTCGCCGCCACGCAGGGCGAGCCGGAGAACGCCTACCACTGGTACAACCTCGGGACAACGGCCTATCTCAATCGCGATTACAATCTCGCGCTGAGCTCGCTCTTGAAGATGCTTGAGCTCGTGGGCGACACGCCGCGCGCATTTATGCCGAACGGCCTTGCGCTTTTGGGCGACCTGTACTGCGACCACTTCAACGATCCCGTCAAGGGTGAAGAGATGTCGCGTCAATCGCTACGACGCAGCGCGCATTATGCCAATGCCCACATGATGCTGGGCAAAACACTGATTGCACAGCAGCGATTCGACGAGGCGCGAGAAGCTTTCGCCGCAGCAATCGAAGACCAGGCGTTTGCCAAACAGCAGTTCATCGTTGACGACCAAGTCTACATCTGGAAGGCGCAGTCCGAGATGGGTTCGAGCTACGCGATCCAGGGCGACGATAGCAAGGCGTTGGAGTGGTTCGAGAAGGGCCTGTCCAACGCGCCGACCGTCGAGCCGCTGATGCTCAACCGTGCCAAGGCCTACGAACGCCTCAAGCGCTTCGGCGAAGCGCACGATGCCTATAAACTGGTGCTCGATACCCACGAGAGCGGCCCCGCCATGCTGCACTTCGTGAATTTTCTGCTCCGTATGAAACGCGCACGCGAGGCAATCGAGATCGTGGAGAAGTGGTATCCGCGATTGGCGCCTGCGGAAGCCTGCGAATTGCTGGTGAGCGCAGCCGGCGTTTCGGAACGCTACGAGCTCGGCAAAGAAGAGCAATTCCTACGGCTAGCGGTCGAACTCGATCCGGATTCCGAGAAGGCCGTAGCGCAACTCGAACGCGTGTTGCTCGCCAAGGGCAACGAAGACGATGTGCTAACGCTGCGCGCAAAGCAAGCAACGCCAAAATCCTTTGAAGAATGGCGGCAGCGTGCGCGGCAACTGCTCGACGAGCGACGGGCCGAAGCGGCGCTTTCTGCGGTTGAAGCTGCACTCGTGCTCGATCCCAATAGCTTCGACATGTTGATGACGCGCGCCGGCGCGCTCGAACTGCTAGCGTCGCCGGCCGGCGTTGAAGCATCGCTCATACGGGCCCGAGAGATCGATCCGGTCCGCTCCAGCGTCGCCCTCTCGCTCTATTATCTGCGCAACGAGCGATTTGCCGAAGCCGCAGCAGTTGCCGACCGTGTGTTGAAGTAACCCGCGCGTGGATTATTCGATCATCATTCCCGTCTTTAACAAGGCGGAGTTGACGCGGAATTGCCTTTCCAAACTGCAGCCCTCGCTGGAAGGCGCGGGCGACGGTGAGGTGATCGTGATCGACAACGCGTCGACCGATCATACGCAGGAGGTGCTCGCGAGCTTTCCGTGGATTCGGATGATTCGCAACGAGACGAATCTCGGTTTTGCCGGTGCGAACAATCAGGGCGCGCGCGAGGCGCGCGGACGCATCCTGGTTTTGCTTAACAACGACACGGCGCCGATTACGCGGTGGCTGGCGCCGATGATGCGCTTGTTCGACGATCCGGGCGTCGGTATCGTCGGCGCGAAGCTGCTCTTTGAGGACCGCACGATCCAGCACGCCGGCGTCCTGGTACGGTGGTGGCCGTTTAGCGCCTCCGGTTTGTATCCGTTTCATTATCTCGTGCACGAGCCGGGCGACACACCCGACACAAACCGCCGGCGCGATTTTCAAATCGTCACCGGCGCGTGCATGGCCACGCCGCGCGAACTCTACCTCGAGCTCGGCGGCTTGGACGAAGGCTTCTGGAACGGCTACGAGGACGTCGACTACTGTCTCAAAGTTGGTGAACGCGGTCTTCGCGTGGTATATGAGCCGAGCGCAACGCTCTTCCACTACGAATCGAAATCGGGATCGGCGCGCTTTCGCCGCACGCAAGCAAACCTGCAGCGCTTGGCCGAACGCTGGCGCGATCGCGTGCGACACGACGCGCCGCGCGTTTGGGTCGACTCCGGGAAGATCGAAGGATTGCGGCGCAGCGGTAACGGCGGATTGAGCCTGCATCTGCGGCCGATCGAGCAGCCGGTAGACGTTCTCGTGCACGGCGTGCCCGAGACATTCGATCGCTCGGATTTCGAACGCCGGATGCGCGCCGTTGCGACCCCGATTGGGAACGTGCAATGGGCCGGCGAGCACGACGCGGTGGAACGCGCCCGCGAGTTGACGGAGTTGCGCGGAGAGCGGTTCGTCGCGCTGGTTCGCGCCGATACGCAACTGGAACCCGGGTGGCTCGACGAACTGCTGGCGCGCGTGACGACGCCGATCAGCGCTGCGGCGGCGACCTTCGCCGACGGCATCGAGCGTAATCCGCATGAGCCACTCGTGGCGAGCGACGCGCGCTGCGTATTGTTGCGGATGCGCCAATTTCCACAAGGGCTGGTGCTGCGCGATTGCGGGACGCTCGACGCGTCGGTCGTCGATTTTCTTACGCGGGCGTTGCAGCTCCAACGTGGCACGATCGGCGTGCGGCCTTTGGCAAAAATGGGACCGACCGCGCATCCCGATGCGTTCGCGCGCGACCCTGCAGCTATCGAGCGGGTCCTGCGGAGCAGGCCGGCCTTCGAGCGCGGTCTTGTTTCAATCGTCACGCTGAGCTGGAACGCGCCGGAGTTCACGATCAAGGCGTTGGAGTCGATCCGCCAGCAGACCGCGGAGCCGTACGAAGTGATCGTGGTAGACAACGGTTCCGGTCCGGAGACGCTCAAGGCGCTCGCGACGAT
>JBAUEZ010000078.1:0-5457 GCA_049678885.1 Candidatus Aquilonibacter sp.
GCTGAGGACGATGCCCGCGACGACCGCGACGACGAACGGCCCGGGGCGGATACGCCGCCCACAGAACATCGAAGCCAGAATTGGATCTCCCCGCGCAACGCATAGAGCGCCCAGGCTCCGAAGAGCGCGAAGTTTGCCGCGACCCAGAGCGTCATCAGTCGCATGTGGGCGCTACGGACGTTCACGATCAAGAGCCCGATCGCCATGATCAGGCTGCCCGTCGCGAAAGTAAAAATCATCGTCCGCGTGCCAAGAAGAAACGTGCGAGAGACCCCCTCTTCGACAGACGGTCGGCGGGACTTCCTTCCGAATAGGCCGTAGTTCCCGGCCCGTGCGACGTTTCTTGAACGCCCTTATGTTCGTGCTGGGTTTGCTTGCGCTTTATGCCGTGAGCGTCCAGTTCCGGACGAGCGTCTTGCGCGGACTTTCGCCGGCGAATTTCGGCAGTCTGTTCACGACGCAGAGCACGGTCTTCGCCGCACTTGTCTTGATCTTCGCGCCGAATCGCGCTGGGCTACGCGGAGCTGCAACGTTGTACATGACGATCACCGGCGTCATCTATGCGTTGTTCCTCGCGCACGGCGATCGTGCGCTGTGGGAGTGGAACAATCTCGTCTTGCACTACCTCACCCCCGTCGCGCTGCTCGCAATCTGGTTTGTTGATCCGCCGGCGTTGCGCTCGGGCTACGTTGCGACGATCGCAGCCTGGCTCGTGTATCCGTGCGCGTACGCATGTTACACGCTTGCGCGCGGCACGCTCGTGCATTGGTATCCGTACGGATTTCTCGATCCGCGTGGAATTGGCACAGGCGGCGTTGCCGGCGTAATCGCCACGATCGCGGTGTTTGCGGCGCTTGTCGGCTACGGGCTCGCGTGGTATGCGAAGCACAGAAGGACCGCTCTGCAGCTTACCTAAACGACGCCGATAATGATGAAGCGTCTTTTTTCGATACTTGTCGCCTGCGCTGCAGTGACCGCGCTCAGCACTACCGCGCGCGCTGACGCGCCGAGCGACCCATATGCCGCTTTCACGGCATCAGCGTCGGGCCAGCATGGCCTCTTCACCATCTGGCGCAAAGCCGGTCACGTCTACATCGACATCGCCGACAATCAGCTCGACACCGATTTTCTCGAGACGATCGTCCCCGGCAACGGCTTGGGCGGCGATTTCATCGTGTGGGGCAATACCGATCATCTTCCAGCCATGCTCGTGCGCTTCGAGCGCGCTGGCGACGGCATCGCGATCGTCTGGCCGAACACGTCGTTTGTTGCTCCGGGAAGTAGCTCCGGAACACTCGCGGTACGCAGCAATTTTCCGCAATCGGTGATCGGCGTCGGCAAGATCGCGGCCGAGGGCGGCGGCCACATCGTCTTCGATGCATCGCCGCTCTTTAGCGACGCGCTCGACATGGACCACATCATCAACGGCTCGCTGCGCACGACGCCCGCCACGGCGTACCACCTCGACGCATCGCGTACGTACTTTGGCCAAACCAAAGCGTTCCCCGAGAACGTCGTTATGGACGTGGAGCAACTCTGGGCCACAAACGCGCCGCACGTCGCGCCCGACACGGCGCCTGATGCGCGTAGCGTGCAGATGCAAATCGTCTACAATTTCGCGCAGCTCCCGCGCGACGACTACATGCCGCGCTTCGCCGATGACCGCGTCGGGATCTACGACGACATTTACCTCGATTTCAGCCCAACGAGCGATACCGGCCCCAATCGCTACCTGCGCTATCTCGTGCGGTGGAATTTTGCACCCGCCGATCCAAGCAGGCCGTCGAAAGCAACGCATCCGATGGTCTTCGTCATGAGCAACACGATCCCAGAACGCTTCCGTAAGCCGATCGCGGATGCCGTCTTGATTTGGAACGGCGCGCTCGCCAAGGTCGGGATCCTCGACGCAATACAGGTCATACCGCAGCCCAGCGATCCCACCTTCGATCCGGATGACATTCGCTACAACGTGCTGCGCTGGGTTACCGAGCAGCGTCCGAGCTTCGGTGCGGATTCGCAGACGCTCTACAACCCGCTAACCGGCGAAGAGTTCCGAACCGGCGTCTTGATCTCGGCCGATAGCGCAATCAGCGCGGCAAATGCCTGGCGCGACATCATCGATCCGGTGCGATACGGCCGCAACACCGATCCCGTACCGGAGCAACTTTATCACGACCGTTTTGTCTCAGAGATCAGTCACGAGACCGGACACAACCTCGGCATGCAACACAACTTCATCGGCCACGATGCCTACACCGAGAAGCAGTTGCAAGATCCCGCCTTCACCGCGAAGTACGGCGTCGCCACGACCGTGATGGAGTATGCGCCGCTCAACATCTGGCCGAAGGGCTACGGTCAAGGCTCTTACTATCAAACCGTGCTCGGTCCGTATGACTATTACGCGATGAAGTACGCGTATGCGGCCATTCCCGGTGCGACGACGCCGCAAGCCGAGTTACCAACGCTCGAACGCTGGGCCTCAGCGTGGTCGGATCCGATCTATCGCTATGCTTCCGACGAGGACGTCAGCTGGGCGAATGGTCATGCGGCGGATCCACGCGTCGAACAAGGCGAACTCTCGAGCGATCAACTCGGCTGGACGATGGTGCAGCTCAACATGGATCGTGCGCTGATGGATCGCGATGCTGCAATGCTGCCGCATGCCGGCCATGCCTACGAACAGGCGACGGTCGCGTTCCGTGGCTCGTTTATGCGCTACATCCAACTCGCCACGAAGAGCGCGCATTGGATCGGCGGACAGTACATCTCGCGCGCGCATCGTGGTGATCCCGGAGCGCAACCGCCGATCGTCCCCGTACCGCTTGCAATGCAACAGCGCGCTTTCGGAATTCTCAATAACTATCTATTTTCCGACAAGCATTTGAATTTCTCGCCCCAGGTATTGAACAAACTCGGTTACTCCGAATGGGCGGGCTATGGCTACGTCGGTTGGGAGACGTACGGGAATCTTCCGGTCTGGGCATACAATCCGCCGGATCGTCACGACTTTCCGATCGTCGAAGATATCGGCCGCACGCAAAAACAAACGCTCGACTACCTGTTTCAGGCCGCCGTGCTCGCGCGGCTGGAGCAGAACCCGCTGCAATCGACGGGGCCAACGCTCTCGCTGCCGCAGTTCTTCGGTTGGATGCAGCAGGCGGTGTATGGCAACGCGAGCGGGCGAGCGATCTCGCTGTTGCGCCGCAACCTGCAATCGATGTATGAAGACAAGTTGATCGCGCTTGCAACGCAGCCGCAGCCGGGTGCGCCGCCCGACGCGCAGTCGTTTGCCCGATTGGAGCTCGGACGTATCGCGTCATCGGCGGCCGCACAAGCGCAGCATACCAGCGACGAGACGACGAGAGCGCATCTCGAAACGCTGGTACAAAAAGCAAACGCGGCACTACGCCCGCCGAGCTGATGCTCGATCCGCGCATCTCGCTGCTCAATTGGCTCACTGCCGCATCCGGCAAGCAATTTCGGCCGGGTGCGACGGTTGCGCAAGTGCGCGCAGGATATGCCGAGCTGAACCGGCGCCTCGGAATGCCGCCCGTTGCGGACATCGAAACGACGTCGCTCGCAATCCCCGCGCGCGACGGCGCGGTGCTCGGCGCGCACCTCCATCGGGCCGCCACGCCGGCGTCTGCCGGCGTGTTGCTCTTCTTCCATGGCGGCGGATGGACGATCGGTGATGTGCCGAGCTACGACCACCTCACGCGCTACTTCGCACACGAAGGGCGGCTTGCGGTGATCTCGGTCGAGTATCGGCTCGGTCCCGAACACCGCTTTCCCGTCGCGTTTGAAGATGGATTCGACGCATTGCGCTGGTTACAGGGCAGCGCCGCTGGGCTCGGACTCGATCCAACGCGCATTGCCGTGTGCGGCGATTCCGCCGGCGGGAGCATCGCGGCAACGCTCAGCGCCTTCGCCGTCGTGAACGGCCTCGAACGCCCGGCGTTTCAGTACCTCATCTACCCACCGCTCGACGGCACCGAACGTTTTCCGTCACGCCGGCAATTCAGCAAAGGTACTCCGCTCACGCCGGCGCTACGCGCGTGGTTTGCAAACCAGTTCTTCCGCTCCCCCGCCGACGCAACGCATCCATATGTTACGCAGATCGACGCGCCCAATCCGCAACAATTGCCGCCAACCTACTTCCAGGCGGCCGGCTACGATGCGCTCGTCGACGAGGGCCGCTACTACGCCGAGCGCGCACAAGCCGCGGGCGTGCAAACCGTTTACGACCTGCGCCCGACGCTCGCGCATGGGTTCGTGAACTTCCCCCGCATCCTACCCGAAGCACGGCGCGCGCTGCGCGACGGCATCCGGGCCGTCAGCGCCGCCTTAACTTAGAGTCGATATAGCCACGGAATGCGCGGCGCAAACACATAGTTGAGCTTAATCGCGAAGGTGAGGCCGATGCTCAGCCAGGTGTTGACAAAGCAGAGCGCCGCGGCAATTGCGTAGAGCGCCTGCGCACTGGCGGTTCGCCGTACCAACGCATCGTATCCGACCTGTAGGTGCTCTTTGATGAGGCCGGCGCGGTGAGCATGCCGTATGCTCAGGTAGAGCATTAACCCTAAGAACAAGATGTTGGCCCAATAGATCAAGATCGCCAGCCGAAAGGTGATGAACTCGGCCAGCAGCGCGGTCGAAAACGGCATGAGCACTACTGCAAACATGAAGCCGATCTGGAGCCAGGCAACCTCGCGGTTAGAGGCACGCAATGCGCCCAGTTGTGTTTGCTGGGCGACCCAAAAGATACCCAGCGTGAGAAAGGTCATCACGCAGGTCAAAATGTGCGGTCCGAGTTGGAGCAACGCGTGCCCGAGATCCCGTTCGGAGTGAATCCCGGCGATCTCAGGCACGCGTATGTTCAGCACGAGCAGCGTCATCGCAAATGCGAAGATACCGTCGCTAAGCGCCGCGAGGCGCGTCAGATCTCGCCCCGCCACCTCGTTGTAGAGTTTGCCCACACCCGGTGGCTTCGGGGTTGAGCGGCTACGGACCGCCCGTGGATGTCGTTGTGGTGACGGTCGTCGTAACGGTCGTCTTTGTCTGCGGTGCCGGAGCCGCCGGAGTGCTGCGCATGTTGCTAAAACGCGCCCACGCGCCGCTCGGCGAGAGCGGCGGCATCGCAGTAGTTACGGGAATCAAAACCGGCCCGGCTGCGACCGGCTGCGCATACACGGGTTGCGCATAGGATGGCAGCGCGTAGACGGGCTGCTGATAGACCGGTTGTTGTTGATACACGGGTTGTTGGTACTCGGGTTGTTGATATTCCGGTGCAATCGGTCCTGCGTCCGCGAATTCCGTCTGTGCGCCGTTCTCACCACCGAACGTCATGGCAATGACTGCAGCCGTTTCCGGTGCGTCGGGGTACGTGCTCTTCATTTCGTTGAGCATCGCGACCGCACGATCGCTCGACGAAGCTCCCGCGCGGTGATAGGTACGAAG
>JBAUEZ010000079.1:0-5295 GCA_049678885.1 Candidatus Aquilonibacter sp.
CCCTGCTGCACGACCGAATTGATCGTCTGTAGATCCTGCGTACCGGCAAGATTCTGCTCGATAGGCTGCACGATCTCGTCGCGCATCTCGGTAACCGATGCGCCGTTGTACTGCACCGAGATTGTGACCGTCGGCTGGCTCACGTCGGGGTAGAGCTCTTTGACGATCGTAATCGTGCTCATGATGCCGGCGAACATCATGATCGAGATGATCACGAAGACCAGCGTCGGTCGATTGATAAACAGCCGCGTCAGGCTAAATTTCATTTTGAAGGCGCTCCGGCCCAGCCTCCGCGCCCCCCCTGCTGCGCATGGGGCCCCCATTGCGCGGCGCGCTCATGATTCTGGTACGCTGAAGACTCCCCTAGGGCGCGCCTAATCATGGTTTATATGAAACCTTTTCGCCGTCGCCCAGGCTCGATTGCCCGTTGCTGACCACGCGCGTGCCCGCGTTCACACCGGTTACGACGCTGCGGGTGCTGTCGCTTGCGACCTCCGTCACCGGCACTGTCTTCACGGTATCGTCGGACTGCACGATTTGTACGGCATCGTGGTTGTCGTCGGTGAAGGCCGTCGTGGGAATCAGCACGCCGCGCGCTTGCGGCAGCGCTACGCTTCCGGTAATGGCCATGCCGGGTCGCAGCACTTCACCGGGGTTCTCGAGCACGACCTTCACTTGAAATTGTGTTGAACCGGGCTGGATTTCGTTGAGCACACCAACCACGCTACCAATGAATTTCTTGCTCCCGCTCACCCCGTCAGTCTGAATCGTCGCCACCGCGTCCGGGTGGACGCCGGCGATCTGATCGCTCGATCCGCGCAAGACTGCGTAGATCGGTGAAACCTGTTGCACGGTAAAGATCTGGCGTGTCCCCGGATACTCACCTGGATTGAGATTGCGATTCACGACGACGCCGTCGATCGGTGAAACGATCGTTGCCTTTTGGATTGAGACGCGGATTTGCTGCGCCTGCGCAAGCGCGACCTGTTCTTGGGCCTTGGCCTGAGCAACTGACGACTGCTGTAAACCCGGTGCGGTCAAACTCGGGCCATTCGCCTGCACCAATGCTTGCGCGCTTTGCAGTGTCGCTTGATCGTTTCGGACCGTGGCCTGGTCGGATTGATACTGCTGCAACGAAACATAGCCCTGACGATACAGCGTCCCGTCGCGTTCCATAACCGCCTGGTCGCGCACGAGGCTGGCTCGGGCTGCGTTCAGACTTTGACTGCCCTGCGTGATCGACTCGCTACCCGAATACACGGTGTGCGCCGTATTCGCGGCGTCGCTCTGCGCCGTCGCAAGATCGGATTGCAGTTGCGCTTGCAGGTCGGCGACGTCGAGTTGCGCGAGCACGTCGCCCTTGCGAATGTGATCGCCTTCCTGGACGTTGACCGCGTCGGCCGGTTCGGTCAGGTTGGATTGAATCGCAACGTTTTCGTAGGGGGCAATCAATCCCGACATCGTCGACGATGGCACGAGCGCGCCGGTCTGTGCGACGGTGGTATCGACGTAGGGTGCGGCTGCCGCGGCAGGGCGCTTGGGACCACACGCCGCCAATAAGGCGACGAGCACGAGTGCAACGAGGCGTTTCACGCTACGGCGTCCCTCCAGCGGCGCGCGCAAGCGGAAGCCCCGCGGCGTCGCGCGGGATGCCGAGATAGAGACGGGTGACTTCATCGTAGTTCTGCAGGCCGGATGCGACATGGTTGCTCTTCAAGTATGCGTTGTACGTGCGCCAGCTGAGATTGGCCAGTGACAAATTGATGTGACGGCGATTGCGCTCGCGCATCGCGTCGAAATCCTGCCAAACATCTGGCACAAAGGTCTTTCGGGTATATCGCGCCTGGGGCGGCGGAAGGTAAAGGAAGAGCTCGAGCCAGCCTGAGTACTGCACCACCGGACTATTAGACCGGGTGCAGTTGACAATAGCCAGAAAATTCGCTTCATCCTCACGAGCATACCCGGCTACGTGGCTCCATTCGTGGGAGAGGGCAAAAGGGCGCTCAAACCAGAGCAAATCGCTCGCCAGGTGGACGTCGAGCCCGAGTGGATTGATGTAGCCGCTGGTGCCGGTCGCGGTCATGAACGGGTCGGCCAAGGTCGGCTTGGGAGCGCCGGTGAGCGGCTCCCAGGTATCGCCCCCGGCTTGCACCACCGGCACCCACCCGGCATGTAACGTCGCGAGGTCGAGCGCCACGGACGCATCCGCGTGGGCGAGCGGCGCCAAGCGATTCATTTGCGCGATCGCGCGTGCTCGTAGCAGGTCGACCGCATGCGGCGTGATGCGCGACGCGTCGTATGCGGTGCGCGCCTCGATCGGTGCGCGATCGTAGTTCCAGCCCCAACCCGCTTCGAACCAAAACGCGTAGAACCCGGCGATTGCAAACGCCCCCAACCAATCGCGACGAAGTAAACGCCACACGATCAACGCGATGCCGGCGAGTACGATGATGTCGCCGAGCGACCACGGCAGCCGCGAGCTCATTGCGAAGAGCGCGTGCTCCCAGCCGGGATAGACGCCGTTGACGTACACGCTCTCGACCCACAACGAAGAAGGCCGCCATAGCAGCGCGGCAATGCCGAGCGCTATGACGGCCAACTTCAGAACCGTCGCGCGACGAATTATCGTTTGCTGAACTGGAAGCGCTTGCGTGCGCGCTTGCGGCCGTACTTCTTCGACTCTTTTTCACGCGGGTCGCGCGTGAGGAACCCGCTCTTGCGCAGGATCTCTTTGAACGAGCCGTCCATCTCGACGAGCGCGCGCGAAATGCCGTGGCGCACCGCACCGGCTTGTCCGGTAACGCCGCCGCCCGCCGCTTTGACGGTCACGTCGTAACGGCCGCCGCTCTGCGTCGCTTCAAACGGCTGACGCACGATCTGCTGCAGCTGCGGACGCGGGAAATACTCTTCGATCGGTTTCTTGTTGACGGTGATCACGCCCTGACCGAGGGAGAGCTTCACGCGCGCGACTGCGCGCTTGCGACGACCGGTGGCTTGAATCTGCGTGTTGTCCACGAATGCTCCTAAAACAGCGGCTGCGGCTTTTGCGCGTCGTGCGGATGTTCCGCACCTGCATAAACATTGAGGCGGCGCAATTGCACGTCGCGCATCTTATTGGTCGCAAGCATGCCGCGCACGGCCTCTTCGATCAAACGCTCGGGATGCTTGGCGTGCACTTCACGCGCGGTCGGCTCTTTGAGCCCGCCCGGAAAACCGCTGTGACGACGATAGAGCTTCGTGTCCCACTTTCTGCCCGAAAGCTCGATCTTCTCGGCGTTGATCACGACGACGTGATCGCCGTTGTCGATGTGCGGCGTCCAGGTGGGCTTGTGCTTACCCGAGAGCGCTCGTGCGATGCGCACCGCGAGCGTCCCGAGGCGCTGCCCGGCCGCATCGACGATGTACCAATCGGCCTTCGTCTCCGCAGTCTTTTGCAAAGTGGTTCTCATAACTTGCGCATCTTACAGGGCGCCGGAGGCGGAGTCAAGCGATTTTCGAGGATTCAATTTACTTGACTATTACTTGACTACGAAAGTATACTAGACCCATGCCAACCGATGCTATGGAGACGCTGCTGGCACTCGCTTCTGCCCACGCGCGGGCCGTGCGCGCGCTCGAGGTCCGCGGGCTGAGCTTCGCCGAGCTGCGCCTCCTGGTACCGTTGCGCGACGCCGATTCAGGTCGCCGCCCGACCGAACTTGCCCACGAGTTGCACCTCACCGCCTCGGGGGTCACGCGGGCACTCCTGCCGCTCGAGCGCCGTGGCATTATCGAGCGTCGTAAGGATCAAAGCGATGCGCGCGCCTCGCTTGCCGTGCTCACGCCCGCGGGACGCACGCTTTTAGATGAAGCGCTGGAAGAGGCCGGCCAACGCGCACAGCGACTTTTGCGCCGGCTCAATGTCGGGCAAGCGAAACAACTGCAACGATTATTGGACGAAGTCGGCCGCTAGTTACACATTGAAAAGTGGCGGCTCACGGAATGAGTCGTAGTCGTCGTAACGCACGCCCGCGAGGTACAAGCCGTGCGCCGGTGCGGTAAGACCGGCGGCTCGGCGGTCGCGCGCAGCGAGAATTGCCGGGAGCGTTGCCGGATCGCGGCGCCCAAGCCCACATTCGACTAATGTACCGACGATCGTGCGCACCATGCGATGCACGAAACCATCGGCACTGATCGCGATACGCACGAGCTCGCCTTGTCTTGCGAGGTTGAGCGTCCGGACGTCGCGCACGGTTACGCCATTTTCCGGTAAGACGCCGCAAAACGAACGAAAGTCGTGTACGCCGATGAGGTGCGCCGCCGCTTCGCCCATTGCATCGAGATCGAGTGTGTGCCGATAGACGTGATATGCGCGGTGGTCGAGCAACGCACTGCGATCCGATTGGTTGAGGATCGCATAGATGTAGGTGCGCTCGCGGGCTGCAAAGCGCGCCGAGAATCCCCGATCGACGACGGCTGCGTCGCGCACGCTGATATCGTGCGGCAGCGTCGCGTTTAGCGCAATCGCGAGCCGTTCAAACGGAAACGAGCGGGAGGTGATAAATGACAACACCTGCCCGCTCGCATGGACGCCGGCATCAGTACGACCGGCGCCCGTTATTTTGACCGGCTCCTCGAGAAGTTTTTGGAGCGCGTGCTCGATTTCACCCGCGACCGTGCGGCCTTTGGCCTGCACCTGAAACCCGAAGAACGCCGTGCCGTCGTATTCAACGGCGCAGCGCACCGTGTGCGTTAGGCGGTCACCGTCTCCCGCTTCGGTACGTTCCGCTTCTCGTCCAAATCCAAGAGATCGGGCCACGAAACTACGTCGGTCCGGTTGGGGGCAAGTTGGTTACGGAGCTCCAGGAAGTAATTGAGCGAGTCTCCCTCGGGCTTATGCGTGACCCATTCCCGATTCCACGCTTCGATCTCTTGCGGCGACTTCTTGTCGACGTAGGTCTTCACATAGGTCTCGATGTCAGCGTCACTCTTCGCGTTCTTGATCACGTTGAGCAGCGCGTCGTGGTCGATGCCCAAGAAGCCAAACACGGCTTGATCCATACCGCAATTGTAGTGATACTCGCCCTCCTTACCTATCGCTGTTGCCTTGCCTTTGTCGAGCGTCCGGCCGATCTGCACCAAGCCGAACAGCTTGTCGTGCACGCTACGGGGATACGAAGTGGTCAGATCCATGAAGGTTCTCCTACACAGCTGGTTGATAACGTATCCCGTGACACCCGCACTCACGCGCCGGTTTCGGCTGGGCGCATACGTGGTGTGCTGGCTGATTGGCGCCGGCTTGCAGCGCTATGTGGC
>JBAUEZ010000080.1:0-25744 GCA_049678885.1 Candidatus Aquilonibacter sp.
GCATACCACCCGTTGGGATCGAGCAACGATTGCGCCGGCGAGCTGAAGTACGGATTCGATATGTTCGCTCCCGTACAGGCTTGCGCAACGCCCGGCGTTCCCACGCCGGCTCCACCATTGAAACACGGATAGTTCTCGCTTCCGCCCTTCGCAAGCGCGTTGTAGTTGCCGATTGCCGTGTTGTAGTAGCCGATTTGGTTGGCCCCGAGGTTGTTGACCAGCCCCGATTGGAACTGGACTTGGGCCTTGGTGTAGGTCAGCGCGAGCGTTCCCGAGAGACCGTTCTTCGAGAAGTCGCCCTTGGTGAACGCCCCTTCCACGCCGTAGCTCTTGAACTGTCCGACCGGAACCTGCGTTACGTAGCCGGGTCCGATGAATGACTGTTCTTGATAGCCATTGGTGAGGTTGTAGAACGGCGTGAGCTTGAAGCTCATGTCGGTTCCACGGATGTGACGTTCGAGCGAGATGTCATACTGCGCCGACGTTTGTGACGGCGTGTTGTGGAATGGCGTGAAAAACCCGAGGTCCATGAAGTTGGCCCATTGGGCCTCGTTGTTCCCCGACTCGTTCGTGTATTGAATCGAAGCCGAGATGGGCGGCTCGATGAAGCGGCCACCCGAGATGCGCCAGACCGTGTCGGGCGATTGGGTGTACGTCGCCGAGTAGCGTGCCGACCAGTAGTTGAGGTTGTATGACGCCGGCGAGCCAGCCGTGAAGGCCGGCGCGGCTACGCCATCCTGCGTGGTTCCATTCGGGTGCACGAACCCGGTGACCGCTGCGCCGCCGTTTGCTGCGCTGATATACGTGTTGCAGTCCGTGTTCGTCTTGATCGGATTAGCCGGTGGGAACTGTCCCGGTTGGAGCGGTAGCGAGTACACGCCCGGGGTTTGCGTGACACCCGCCAATGTTGCTCCAGGCGTAGCGTAGCAGAAATAATCTGCTGCTTGCTGCGCGTAGAACTGATCGGCTTCGGTGTCGGTGTTGGCCATACCGTAGGTGTAGCTTTCGTAGCGAATCGCGGCGTTGACGAGCCACTTATCGCTCGGGCGCCACTGATCGCTTAGCGAGACGTTGGTGAAGTTCGGCCTCACCGTGTTGTACGCAGCCGTCTCATCGCCGCTCCAGAGGTACTCGTTCTGCGCACCCGCGGCAGCCGCATTCGGACCGACCCCATACATGGCCGGCGTAGACGTGCCGTTTTGGATTGTAGCTGCGGTACCGAGGTTGACGTCGTAGCACGGGATCTGACTATCCGTACCGCCGGTTGCTACAGACGGGCTCCAGCACTGGAAGTTGCCTTGACTGCTCCCCGAGACGATGCCGAACGGACCGGCAGCGCCTTCCGCGGCCGTCGTTGCCGTCGTGTTGTTGTCACGCAGCACGTTGGCATAGGTCTGGTTCACGGTCAGCTGCACGAGGTTCTTGTCGTTGATTTGGTCGCTGAACTGGAACTGGCCACCCGAGGTATGCGTGATCAGCAAGTAGTTCTGATCGCAGCACGCACCCGGGGCACCGTAGAAGTAGTTGGCCAGTGCCGAGTACGGCGCCGTCATGTTCCAATCGGAGAAGAACGTGTAACCCATGATGCGGGCATACGCGCGATCGCCGATTGCATGCGTGTACTGCGCCTTCACGATACCTTGATCGTTGAACTGCGTGTCCTGTTGGCCGTAGGGAATCTCCCCGTTTTGCGGCGTGTCCGCGGGAGCATCCGGGAACTGGTAGTACGACGGCGTAATTTGCCCGGCCGGCGTACCGAAGGGTGAGTTCGCCACGAACCCACCGACATAGCCCGCGCAGTTGTTCGGGCCGCCGAAGAATACCGAGTTACAGCCCGGTGCTGCCGCGCTCGGCCCCTGATAGGGGGCGCCGTCGGCCGCCAACATCCACGCGTTCGGCCCGTTGATGTCGTTCACGTCGCCGTAGAAGTACGTGTGCAGCATCGAACCGCTCCAGAGTAACTGGAGGTCGTCGCGCTGTCCGTCCTTGCGCGGGATCGCGAAGTGGAAGTTGACCACGTTCTCACGATCTTCAATGAAGCTCGTGTCTCCGGAGACCCCGTTGTACGGGGAGAGGCACCACGGCGTTCCTGCCGGTACGACGCCGGCCGCGTAGACGCTTGCGGGCGTCGAGCCGTCCGCCGTGCTGCACTGCGCGTATGCCGCGCCGCTCTGCGCGACGCCATACCCGAGACCGGCGTTGGCACTCGAGTAGTCGGAATAGATGCCGCCCGGTCCCATGAAGCCCGAGCCGTTGCTGTTGTCGATCAAACGGAATGCTTGATTGTATCCGCTCAAACCGACGTAGTAGCTGAAGTTGCGGTCCGGTGAGGCGCCGCCCGCTTCAACCTTGGCTTGATGGTAAAACGCATCAGTGGCGATGCCGCCGCTGAAGCTCGCGTAGCCGGGATAGGTACCGGTCTTGATGACCTGGTTGATGAAGCCCGATGTACCCGAGCTTGCATTCGACGCAGGGCCACCGCCGGTGTACACCTGCAACTCTTGCAAACCGAGATTCGACTCGGTTGAAGCGTTGTAGTTGTCGAACGCGCGGTTGACCGGGATGCCGTCGTATTCGTAACCGGTGAAGAACGACTGGGAACCACGAATGAATACATTCTGGTTCCAGCCCATTCCACCGATTGTGACGTTCACACCGGGGACTGCGGCGATCGCCGAGTACGCGGAGTTCAAGTTGCTACCGCCGCCAAGCGCCGCAGCCGCCTGAATGGCCGCGGAGTTGACGTTATACACGTCGCTGCCGACGCCCGACTTAACGAGCGCACCAGCAGCGGTAGAGGTAACATTAGCGATGGTTTTCAGTTGCCGTTGCAACTGGAACTGGAGAGCGAGTTGGTTGTCAGCAAAAACTGTGACACCTGACTCGGAGAGGGGCGCAAATCCGTCCTTTACGATCGACACCGTATATGTATCCGGTGCGAGAGCGAGGAACGTGAAATGTCCCGAAGCGTCGGTGGTGGCGCTCGCGGCTTGCGATGCGGAGAGAACTTTTACGCTCGCCCCGGCAACCGCTTTGCCTTGATCGTCGGTTACGTAGCCTCCCAGACCCCCAGTCACACCTGCCAGTGCCCATGTTCCCTGGAACAGGAATGCGACTAAAAGTGCCAGTGCCACGGCCACCTGACGGATGGTCCGTTTGCTTGTCATTTATAGCCCTCAATTGTGTTGAAGTGACATGTCCGTCTCGCACATGCGAGACCGCCAACATACGACCGATCCGAGCACCGTCGATGCGGCCTCAAACAAGTCTCAAATTGACGTGTGGCTCGAATTCTCTCGACTAAGGTCGCATCCTTTAAGCAAGCTTAAAAAATAGGGGGCCGCTGTGACCAGGCGACCCCTCCGTTTCTTAAGATTTCCGCGGGACTTTTAGACTAGGCTTGCCATCCGCTCCGCAAGCAGAGCCGGGATCTGCGACGGGCGGTCGGCCACCGGTACGCCCGCCGCCTCAAATGCCTTGATCTTGCTCTCGGCCGTACCGAAGCCACCTGAGATAATTGCCCCGGCGTGACCCAACGATTTGCCCGGCGGGGCGTTGCGGCCGCCGACAAACGCCACGATCGGCATGCCGGCCAAGTGTTCCTTGATAAAGGCGGCGGCGTCTTCCTCATCGGAACCGCCGATTTCGCCGCACACGACAATCGCTTGAGTCTGCGGGTCGTTCTTGAACTCGCGCAGGCAGTCGACGAAGGTCGTCCCGATGATCGGATCGCCGCCGATCCCCACGCAGGTCGATTGGCCGAGGCCCGCACGCGTGAGCCCATCGACGACTTCGTACGTCAAGGTGCCCGAGCGGGAGATCAGTCCGACGTTGCCTTCCTTGAAGACGTGGCCGGGCATGATCCCAATCGAAGACTTGCCGGGCGAGATCAGTCCGGGACAATTTGGGCCGATGATGCGCATGCCGGGCGTCGTCCCGACAACGCGTAGCATGTCGTGCACCGGCACGCCTTCGGTGATGCACACCGAGAACCGGACCCCCGCCTCGTAGGCTTCAAAGAGCGCATCGGCCGCGCCGGCCGGCGGCACGAAGATGCATTGGTACGTCGCGCCCGTGGCCGCAACACATTCTTCAACGGTGTTAAAGACCGGCAGTCCGTGCTCGGTCTTTTGGCCGCCTTTGCCCGGCGTCACGCCGCCGACGACTTTCGTGCCGTAGGCGAGCATGCGTCCGGTGTGATACGAGCCTTCCGCGCCGGTGATGCCCTGCACGAAGACCTTGCTGTTCTTGTCGAGATAAATAGACATTATCGTGCTAGCTCCACCGCGCGTTGCGCGCCCTCGTCCATCGTTTCAACCGGCGTCATCCCGGCCTCTTTGAGAATGCGGCGGCCCTCTTCTTCGTTGGTGCCGGTCAGACGAATCACCAGCGGAATCTTGCGCGCCTTGGTCGTTTTTAACGCTTCGACGATGCCCTTGGCCACTTCGTCGCCGCGGGTGATACCGCCGAAGATATTAATGAAGAACACCTTCGCACCGGTGTGGTTCACGACGAGTTCGTAGCAGTTGCGCACGCGCTCGGCGTTCGCGCCACCGCCGACGTCGAGGAAGTCCGCGATCTCGCCGCCCGCGTTCTTTACCGCGTCCATCGTCGCCATCGCCAGGCCCGCGCCATTGGCCATCGTGCCGACCGTGCCCGGAAATCTGCGGAAGTTGCGAATCCCTAGACCTGCAGCCGCGGCGAGGGTCTCGTCGGGATCGAGCGGCAGCGTCTTCTCCCACTCTCGCAGTTCAGGATGACGGAACAGCGCATCGTCGTCGATTTCGACCTTCGCATCGGCGGCAACCACGCGCCCGTCTTTGGTGAGCACCAGCGGGTTGATCTCGACGAGTTTTGCACCGTAGGCAAAAAAGAGCTCGTACATGCCGGCGACGATCGCCGGAAACTGCTTGCGATAGCCGGCGTCGAGGTCGGCTTTGAACGCGAGCTCGCGTCCGATAAACGGCGAGTAGCCGATCGCCGTGTCGACGTAAAACGTGTGGAACGACTCGGGATGCTTCTCGTGCACCTCCTCGACATCCATGCCGCCGAAGCGCGTGACGATAATCGCGGGCTTCTTCGTCGTGCGGTCAACCGAGATCGCGCAATACGACTCGAGAGCAACGTCGAGCGTCTCTTCAACCAGCACCGAGTTCACCGGTTCGGGTTCAGGGTTTTGCCGATTGCCCGGCATCGGCGTCGCCATGATCTCGGTTGCCACCTTACGCCCCTCTTCGGGTGTCGATGCAAACTTGATCTTGCCCGCCTTGCCGCGACCGCCGCGCAAGACTTGCGCCTTGACGACCCAGTTGCCCGGGTGCTTCTCGATGAACCCCGCGACTTCGTCGGGCGTGTTGCAATGTTGCGAACGTGGAACAGGGATGCCGCAGCGCCGAAAGAGCTCCTTGCCCTGGTATTCCATGAGGTTCACGAGTGTCGTCTTCTCCTAGTCTAATTTTCCGAGTAGCGATCGCGCGATGATGATGTGCTGAATTTCTGAGGTGCCTTCGTAGATCTCGGTGATCTTGGCGTCACGGTAGAAGCGCTCGACCGGAAACTCCGTGGTGTAGCCGTAACCGCCGTGAATTTGAATCGCTTCGGCCGCCGCTTTGCGCGCAGCGGTGGAGGCGAAAAGCTTGGCTTTGCTCGCTTCGACCACGAATGGACGCTCCGCATCGGCAAGCGCGGCTGCGCGATACACGAGTAGACGCGCTGCGTCGAGATCCATCGCCATCTGCGCGATCTTGAAAGAAACGCCTTCGAACGCGCCGATCGCGCGCCCGAACGCTACGCGATCCTTGGCAAAGCGAACCGATGCATCGAGGCACGCCGCGAGAATGCCGGTTGCCTGCGCGGCGATCCCGATACGGCCGCCGGCAAGCGCGTTCATCGCTGACCCGAACCCTTCGCCCTCGCCACCGAGTACCGCCGCATTCGGAACGCGCACGTCGTCGAAGGCGAGGTCGCATGTGTCGCTGGTATGAATGCCGAGCTTCTCCGTATGCTTTTCGACCGTAATGCCCGGCGTCGTGTTGTCGATGAGGAACGCGCTCACGCCGCGTGCGCCGCCGCCTGCCGTACGAAACATCCCCATCGTCACGCCGGCAACGCTGCCGTTCGTACACCACTGCTTGCGCCCGTTGAGCACGTACGCCTCGCCGTCGCGTTTTGCGGTTGCCCGAATCGCCGCCGCATCCGAGCCGGCATCCGGTTCAGTCAGCGCGAACGCGGCGATCACATCACCGGCGGCAAGCTTCGGAAGCCATTGCCGCTTCTGTTCGTCGTTACCTAACCGCACAATCGCCGACGCGATCATCGAATGCACCGAGAGCGTCACCGCGCTGCCCGCATCGACACGCGCGACCTCTTCCACGGCGAGCGCATACGCGACGTATCCCGCGTCGACGCCGCCGTAGGCCTCCGGCACGACGATCCCCATGATGCCCGCGCTGTTGAGCGTGGTGAAGAGTTCGCGCGGGAAAACGTGCTCGCGATCCCAGCGCGCGATGTGCGGCGCGATCTCGCGTTGTGCGATCTCCGCAGCAAGCGCAGCGATTTGGCGCTGTTCGTCGGTCAAATCGAACTGCGCGCGCGAGGATGAATCGATCATGTGTAGCGCTCTAGCCGACCTTGACCAGCATCGCGTCGCCTTGACCGCCGCCCGAGCAGATCGCCGCGATGCCGTAGCCGCCGCCGCGCCGGCGCAGCTGATTGATCAACGTACCGACGAGGCGCGCGCCGGAGGCACCGATCGGGTGCCCCATCGCGATCGCCCCGCCGAAACGATTGAGCTGTTCTTGCGCGATGCCGAGATTGCGCGCCGAGGTGATCGCCACATTAGCGAACGCTTCGTTGATCTCCCAAACGGCGATGTCTTTGATCGAGAGGCCGGTGCGGTCGAGCAGCTTCTGTGCCGCCATCGCAGGCGTCATACAGATGTAGGGCGAGTCCCAGCCGACGGTTGCATGATCGACAATCGTGGCCAGCGGCGCAATCCCGTGCTCGCGCGCATAGGGCGCATCGGCAAGAATGAGCGCAGCGGCACCGTCGTTCACACCCGGCGCATTTGCGGCGGTCACCGTGCCGTCTTTTTCGAGCGGTTTGAGCTTCGCCATCGCCTCAAGGCTTACGTCGCCGCGCACGGCTTCGTCGCGATCGACCAGCGTAAACGGCGCGTCTCCGGTAAGGAACGGCGCCCACGTCGCATAGTCGAGCGTGAAGCGCTCGGACGGCTCGTGATTCCATACGTCGTTCGCTGCACCAACGGTCGTCGGCACGCGCACGCTCCCGCGTTGCGGCAGCGCATCGACAACGATCTTCCCCTTAGCTTTCGTCGCGACGCGAATCGGCACGATCTCATCGTCAAAGTTGCCGGACGCGTGCGTGGCGTGGGCGCGGCGATGGCTCTCGTATGCGAAACGATCTTGTTCCTCGCGCGTCAGCCCCAGCTCGTTTGCAACGATGCCGCCCTGCGTCGCCATGGTCATCGGGAAGTACTGATCCCACAGCCCATCGTAAATCATTTCGTCGACCAACGTGCCGTCGCCGTAGCGATAGCCGCGGCGCGCATCTTTGAGCAGGTACGGTGCGTTAGACATCGACTCCATACCGCCCGCTGCCACCACACGATTCGCGCCGGTGTTGATCAAACGCATCGCGGTTGCAACAGCCAACATCCCCGACGCGCAGACCTTGTTGAGTGTCTCCGCAGTCACGGTCTTTGCCAGTCCCGATTTGAACAGCACCTGACGCGCAGGGTTCTGTCCTACGCCGGCTTGCAACACTTCGCCGTATGTAACGTGCTCGACGTCGCTTGGATCGATCCCGGCCCGCTGCAGCGCTCCGACTAAAGCAGCAGCCCCGAGGGTTGTCGCATCGAGCGAGGCGAGCGCTCCGTTTAATTTGCCGAACGGGGTGCGTGCGAGGGAGAGAACGACGGTTTGTGATTCCATGAGGCCCATAACTCGTGCAGATTTCGGGAAGGGTGCAGCGTGGACCTAGCGTTACGACGCCACAGGAGACCGCTGTCAAGCAGCATCATAGTATGCAAATGTACGATTCGCCCAAGGCGCTTCCGACTAAAGGACTGGTAGAGGTCAGTTGCGACCTTTGTGGAGCCAACGACTCGAAGGTTTTAATGCTTAAGAAGGCCGTTGTTTACGATCACGTTTTTCGCGTGGTGGGGTGCCGGCGCTGCGGACACATCTACGTGAATCCTCGGTTGGACGACGACGCGATCGAAGCACTTTACGATGAGGCGTATTACGACGGTCGCGGATTCGATCGCAACACGCGCTATGCGGACTTGATTGAAGGTCCTGGTTTAATCGAGCACTTCAGCGACGAGATCCTTACACTGGAAGAGGTAGCCGGGACGCTGGCAGGGCGAACGATCCTCGATATCGGTTGCGGGAGCGGCGGCCTCGTGCGCGCCCTTCGCAGCAAAGGCGCAGAGGCATTCGGGTTCGACACATCGGAGCGATCGCGAGAGCTTGCTCGTGAGTATGGAACGCCGCTGGCAGAGGACTCCATCGATCGGCTCCATGCCCAAGGCCGACGGTACGACATAGTAGCAGCGATGGAAGTTATCGAACACACGCTTTCGCCTACGGCGTTTCTTCAGTCACTGAGAACGCTCGTGCGGCCCGGCGGTGTTCTGTTCATCGAGACCGGAAATTGGAACCTTGTTCGTTTAGTTCCGAATACACCGTATGTCATGCCAGAGGGACATATACATTACCTGACTCCCGTAACCCTAAATGCCTTTTTCCGCAAGGTTGGTCTGGACATCACCGGCACGTGCAATTTCACGTGGGCAGGATGGCGGAGGGCAGGAAAGCATCTTGGCCCCCAGGTCGGGCTTCCCGTCACTCGTTTGGTCGGGGCCGTAATCTCGCGTGTTGCGCCGCAATTTGGCCCATTTCCGGTCGGTTTGGTTCCGCGGGCGTAATCATAGGCACTTGCTTAGCATTCGGGACCGCAGACCATCACCTCGCCGGCGTCACAGCGTTCGCATTCCAGTTGCACCGTCACGTGGGTGATGCCAAATAAGCGGCGCATGTCGGAGCGAAGTTCATGAAGCACCCTGGAGGCCTCGCTGAGGCGACGGTCTTCGAGCAAGACGTGAGCCGAGAGCGCATATGACCCGGAAGGGATCGTCCACACGTGCAAATCGTGGACTTCAACAACGCCGACGATGTCGCGGATATGAAGCTCGACGTGGCCCGAATCGATCCCGGCGGGCGTTGCTTCAAGCAAAACCTCGCTTGCGTCGCGCAATACAGTTGCGACACTGACAACGATGATTGCGGCGACGAAGAGCGAGAGCAACGGATCGATCCACGCAGCTCCCGTATACGCGATGAGAATTCCACCAACGATGACGGCTATTGCGCCGAGTACATCACCGGCAACGTGCGCCAGCACGGCACGCAAATTGTGATTGTGGTGCTGGTGCTGCGCGAGGCCGAGCCCAATCGACACGTTGACGACAAGGCCGATCGCCGCGACGACCGTCATCATGAGCCCATGTGGCTCGACGGGTGCGCGAAAGCGCAAGATCGCCTGAAAGACGATAACGGCGGTAGCGCCCAAGAGAATGGCGCAGTTGAGCAATGCGCCCAACACCTCGACGCGTCCGTAGCCGAAGGTTTTGCGACGATTCGCGCGACGCGTCGCACCGGTCGCGGCGAGCAACGCAATGGCGAGCGCGACGACGTCGATGCACACGTGCACGGCGTCCGTCGTTAAGGCAAGACTGTGCGACGCCGCGCCGCCCCAAAATTCGAAGACCGCAACCGCGGCCGAGAGGATCAGCGCTAGTACGAGCCGCGAACGCGACGCCACGTTACTAGGCTCGCAACGTCTTGAGCACCAGCATGCCGAGCATTGCACCGAAGGTCGCGAACGTGCGGCTTTCGGCCTCGCGAATGACGCTTGGATTCCAGGTGCCTTCGCCGCCCGGCGCCGGCTCCGAACGTGGGACGACCGGCGGGACGCGCTCGCAATAGCGGTCGAACGCCTCGCCGAATTCGGAACGAAGGAAGGCTTCTTCGTGCGGAACGATCGTTGCGTACACGGCCGCCATCGCCGCGAGCGACCCGCCGATCAGTGCAACCTTTGCGCCCAAGCTGTTCTTGCCGGTGAACGCGACCGCAAAGCCGAGCGCCGTGATGAAGTTGCCGACGTAGAGCGGGTTACGCACGTAGGCATACGGTCCGGCGGTTACTAAGCGCGGCGCTTCGACATGGTCGCCGCGCGTAGTGACACCGGAATAGCCGACAGCCCAGCAGCGGATCAGTTCGCCGGCAATTGCGACCGGAAGCCCGAGTGCGACACTCGTTGCGCTAGGCTTTCCGAACGCAGCAAGTACAACTGCCGGAATCGCGAGCACCAGCCCGCGATTTTTGAAGACGAGCGCCTGCAGATCGTCGCTATTTGAATCTTCCATAGGATAGTCTAAGTGTTGGCGGCGGCGCGGTAGATATCCCGTATCGACGCGGGGAAGGGAATCTGCGGCGTCCAGCCGGTTGCTGCGTGCAATTTCGACGGATCGCCTAGTGAAAGCGGCACATCAGATGGGCGCGCTCGCGCGGGATCGTCGCGCACCTCCACCGGCACGTGCGCCGCGATGATCAACTCGCGCAACACGTCACGCATCGAACGCGCGGCACCGCTGCAAACGTTGTAGATCTCGCCGCTCGCGCCATCGCTTGCCAGCGCAACGTACGCGCGAACGACGTCGCGCACGTCGAGAAAATCGCGCTTGGCATCGAGATTACCAACGAAAAGTAGCGGCGCTGCTCCCGCCGCGATCTGCGCCAGTTGCATGGCGAAGTTCGCGACCGCAAAGCGATCGCTCTGGCCCGGGCCGATCTGATTGAAAGCGCGCGCGATTACGACGTCGAGTCCGAAGCTGCGCGCCTCGCCGAGCAGCAGCATCTCGGCCGCAGCCTTGCTCGCCGCGTACGGATTTGCGGGAGAGGGCGCAACCGATTCGCGCAACGGGAACGACTCGGCCGGCTGCAATCCGTAGACCTCAGCCGAGCTCGTGAACAACAAGCGCACGCGCGCTCCGGTGTTACTAGCATGCTCGCGGACTGCCTGCGCGACGTTGGCGGTGCCACGCACGTTCGTGAGGTACGTCGCCATTGGTGCGGCGAGCGAGTCGGGGACGAAGGTTGCTGCAGCGAGGTGAAAAACGACGTGCGGTCTTCCGAGTTCCAGTGCGGCGCGCAACGAAGATATCTCGAGCAGATCGATCGGCAGCGCGTTGGCGTCCTTCGGACCGCCACATGCGAGCGTCTCGTACCCGGCTTCCTTCAGCGCTTCGATTAGATAACGGCCGACAAAGCCCGTTGCGCCGGTGACGACCGCACGCATCGTCGCTAGCGGTGCGTCAGCGTCGAGAGCCGATCGAGATCGGCGCGCACCATCATCTCGACAAGCTCTTCAAAGTTCACCTGCGGTTCCCACCCCAGATCGCGCCGAGCCTTTGCGGGATCGCCGATCAGGCGATCGACCTCTGCCGGACGCACGAAGCGCTCGTCGATGACGACGTAGGGCTCATACGATCCCAATCCCGCCGCTTCGAACGCTATGCGCACGAAATCCCGCACGCTATGCGTGCGACCGGTTGCAATCACAAAGTCGTCGGCTTGCGGTTGCTGCAGCATCATCCACATCGCGCGCACGTAGTCGCCGGCGAAACCCCAGTCGCGTTGCGCATCGAGATTGCCGAGGCGCAGCTCTTTTGCTAAGCCGAGCTTGATACGCGCCACACCGTCGGTGATTTTCCGCGTCACAAATTCCTTGCCCCTGCGCGGTGAGTTATGGACAATGAGCTCACCGACACCGGCGTGGAAGCGTTGCGATTCCGTCGTGATATCATAGAGCCATCCATCGAAGTGCGGATCCTCGACCACGCGTTTGACCTGGGCAAGATCCTTCCGCAAATGCGCACCGTTGTCGCCGACACGGTTCGGCGAACGCAGATTCATCGAATAAAACGGGCCAGGACGTTCATCGGGACCAACGTCGACGTTCAGCACGACTTCTTGTCCCAGCGCTTTGCGCGTCATCCACCACAGCCCCATAGCGAGCGCCGACGAGTTGGTCTTGAAATTCTTGTATCGGTGTGTCGCATTTCCAGCCTTGAGACCATCCGTAGCGTTGTAGCCTTCGAGGAATGCGCGCCACACGGCTTCATCACCATTGAGGATCACCCGAGGCACACGCTTGTATCCATCGCGCGTGTAGCACTCCTCCTGAAGCCACTCGAGAAATCGAGGAGCGCCGTTGAGCGCGAGTGCGCCGACAACAGAACCCGCTCGAAAGCCCGAGGTCGTTTTGCTGAAGGTCGTGAAACCGAGCGTCTGACGCTCCCAAACCTCAGCGAAGAACGCACGTGAGCGGGGATCGGAATTCGTGAATTTTCCGTGGATATGTCCGCGGCTCTGCTTAGAGGCCGACCCATCTCCAACGAACGCGCCCAACATCCATGCAAATTCGAGCCCGGGATTGGTGAACGCAGGCGCCTCGGGTAGCTCCGCGCGGCGGACACGATGGCCAGGCGCGACATCCTTTGACGGATGCTCCCCCTCGTCCATGAACATCACGTGGTCCGCAGTAAGCGTTACGGTACCGCAACGCGCTTCAACACGGCGCACGCGTTTGTTGTCAACGACCGGCCGGTGCCGGTAGGCCGTTCCGCCGAGCACCTTAACGAACCGCTCCCCGTCCCAAACTTGTAAATCCTCGAGCTCGAAGCGCTGGACGTTTGCGCCCTTTTCGCGCACATGCATGACGTCACCGATCGGCACAACGTCAATGAGATTGCCCCGCTTGACGATAATGGGCGTGTTGGCCGGGACGCTCTCGTGGTTGAACAGGATTCCGCTTACCGCGTACAAGTTGTACGACTCGCGATAGTTGACGGTTATCCAGTGGCCGTAGACCTTAGCGACGCCGTATGGGCTACGCGGATAGAACGGCGTGCTCTCGCGCTGCGGCGTCTCCATCACCTTCCCGAACATCTCGGAGCTCGAGGCCTGGTAGAAACGAATCGTCGGATCGGTCGTGCGAATCGCTTCGAGCACACGCGTAACGCCTAGCGCGGTGAACTCGCCGGTGAGGACCGGTTGCTGCCACGACGTCGGCACGAACGACTGGGCAGCGAGATTGTAGACCTCATCCGGGCGGACATCGCGCACGATTGACGTCATCGAAGATTGATCGAGCAGATCGCCCGAGACGAATTCGATTTCGTCGATCAGGTGCTGGATGCGCTCGTGAACATCGGTCGAGGTCCTCCGCGTCATGCCCACAACCCGGTAGCCTTGCTCGAGCAGCAACTCGGCGAGGTACGAGCCATCCTGTCCGGTGATCCCGGTGATGAGCGCGGTTTTCTTCACGAAGCCCTAGTTGAGAACTTGGATGCTCGTTCCCTGGTCGTCAAATACGAACCGCGTTTCGTAGATCTCCGCGCCTTCAGGACCCACGACTTTCGACTGGATCGTCAACCGGTGCACGAGCGCGTTGTTGTGGCGCACGACGCCGGAGTAGAAGTACTGCACGAGCGGCGTGACGTTTTCTTGCATTGGCGCGAGGCGACGTCGCTCGACGAGCATTCCGAGCAGCTTTTCCTGTAGTGCAAGCGGAAGGAGCCGGTTAGCATCGTCAGGCGTCATGCGGACGGTCACGAGCTCTTCTTGCGCCTTGCTCGCCTCAGCCACGGGCTTGTCCGTCGTATAGCGGATGATCGCGTCCCAATCGTCGGCCGAGATGCCGGTGAAACGCATGCCGTAGCGCCAGACCGACTTACCCTGATGCGAGACGGTATCTTGCCAGACGGCTTTGGCGCGCATGCGAATAACGCGCGTTTCAATCGTCGCGCGTATTTCGAATTCGTCACGGCCGACCGGTTCTTGCGTGAGTACGCACAAACCGCCGCCGCTGATATCCAAACCGATCGCAGGCTTCTGTGTAAGCCCGCCGTCTACAGAGACCGTCGCCCGATACGGTTTCCGCTTTCGGGGATACTTGCGGCGGTTGGCATCCTTACCGGTAAACCAGCCGAGAAGGTCGCTGAACACTGCCTCGGCCGTATTGGCTACCGCCCCGCGCGAACCATCCCAGCTAAGGAGGTCGCAACGAACGCGGCGACCTCGCTGGGTACGGTCCCGCGACCGAAGCCCGCATCGTAGCCAAGCTCACTGGCCATCAGGTTCGTCACCCGCGGGCCACCACAAATCAGCACAACGCGGTCGCGTAGCCCTTCGGCTTCGAGCAACTCCACGAGTTGGGTAAAATTCTTAAGATCGCTGCCCTTTTGCGTAACAACTTGCGAAGCTAAGAGCGCGTCGACGGCACGCTCCTTGGCAAAGTGCACGAAATCTTCGACCGCCACTTGGCTACCCAGGTTAAAGGTTTCGAACATATGGTAGCGCTCGAGTCCGTAGTCGCCCTTGTAGCCCTTCATGTTGAGGATCGCGTCGATGCCGACCGTGTGCGCATCGGTCCCGATGCACGCGCCGGCGATACGAATCTTGCGTCCGACGTGCTCGCGCACATACGCATCGATCTCCTCCATCGACATCGCGTGCGACTTCGCCGACGGCGCGCGGACCGCGTCGGCGTCGATGGCCTGTGGCGTACTCGCATAGACGACAAAACTCGAGAAGCCCTCGGCAATCGCGCGACCGTCGACGACTTGCACGTCGGTGAAACCCATTTTGCCGACGAGCTGCCGCGCGACCTCGTCGGCGGCTTCACTCCATTCAAGCGGCAGCGTAAACGAAAGCTGCACGTTGCCGTCGTCCATCGTGTCGCCGTATGGCTTAACGAGCCGCATAATACGTGTCACCCTGAGCTTGTCGAAGGGCGTCCTCAAACGGATTCCAGTAGTCCGACGCGCGCGCAAAAACGCCGTCGAAGCCACGCCCGCCGTCCGGCGGTCGCGAAACATCGGCGAAGACTGCCGCCTCGATCGCGTGCATCAACCCAAGGTCGGCGACGCGTTCGAGCAGGCTTGCGCAATCAGCCAGGACGGACTCCGCGCGCCGTTCCACGATGCCGTTCGGCTTGAACGCAATCTCGTCGCCGAAGTGCCGCGCCGTGTTCATGATGTAGCGCGCATTATCGAGCGAGAGCGCGCGATCGCCCAAGAACGGCGTATGAATGGCCTCGGTCAACATGCCGCAAAGATGTATCGTTTGATGTGTCATGACCGAGGTGAGATTGAACATCGCGTCGATCAGATGCCCTTTGAAAATGTCGCCGGTCATGTGTTTGGTGGGCGGCATGTATTTCAGCGGCGCGTCCGGGAAGATTTGGCGCGCAAGCTGCGCCTGCGCGACCTGATACAGGAAACCGTCTTCGAGCTCGGGATCGATTTCATACGCGTCGCCGAGACCGATCTGCCGGTCCGGCATGCCCGCACGGTGCGCAAACTCCTCGTTGATGAATTGCGACGCCAGCACAGCCGGCGCTTGCTCGACCGCGTCCGCGGTCGTAAGGTAGTTGTCCTCGCCGGTATTGATGATGATGCCCGAATAGGCGTTGAGCATGCGGCTGAAATGCTGGTCGATGAACGTGCGCTTCATGTTGATGTCGCGGAAAAGGATGCCGTACATCGAATCGTTGAGCAGCATGTCGAGCCGCTCGAGGGCGGCCATCGTCGCGATCTCCGGCATGCACAGGCCGCTCGCGTAGTTGGTGAGCATCACGTAGCGGCCGAGGCGATCCGAGACCTGGTCGAGCGCTTCACGCATGATACGGAAGTTTTCTTGCGTTGCGTAGGTACCGCCGAAGCCTTCCGTGGTCGGACCGTACGGAACGAAGTCCAGCAGCGACTGCCCCGTGGAACGAATGACCGCGATGATCTGCGCGCCGGCCTGCGCGGCTGCGACGGCGGCGGTGCGATCTTCGTAGATGTTGCCGCTCGCGACGATGACGTAGAGCCATGGCGGCGGTAGCTGCGGCAATTCAGCGAGACGCGCATCGCGCTCCGCGCGATTTGCACGCACGCGTGCAAGCGCGGCATCGACGAACGGCCGTAACGCACCGCGCGCCGCTTCGGGCGGCGTCGACGCGAATTGCGCTAGGGTGAGACGTCCGGTTGCGATCTCGTCGCCGAGCGCGCGCGGCGCGAGCCCCGTTTCGGCGAGCCCTTTGCCAAATGCAAGCGCAACGCCACGCGCACGCTGCGCTGGAGTCTGCGCATCGACGATCATGTTCGGAACGGGAACCTCGTCGGGACCTACGCCGTCCACCCCGAGCAGGCGCAACACCGAACGCTCAACTGCGACCGTCGAGTGGGCGGCAATGAAATCGCTGACCGGCGCGGCGATGGTTGCGGCGAGCTCCCGGCAGCGATCGACGAGGGCGCGATCGATCTGCAGTTCCACGAGGCTTATTTATCGCGTAAGTACGCGGCGATCCCCTCGCGCCACGACGGCAGCGCGATGCCAAGTGCGTCCAGCTTGAGATTCGCCAGCGCCGAGTAGGCGGGACGCTGCGCGGGCGCTTTCCATTGCGATGCGGCAATCGGTTCGATCGGCCGATCGATGCCTGCGAGTTCGAGCGCGGTACTCGCGAAATCGTACCAGCTCACCGGACCCACGTTGCAAGCATGGTAGAGCCCGTACTCGCCGGGGCGCACGAGCGCGCGTAATGCAATTGCTAGATCGCCGGCGTACGTCGGCGAAACGACCACGTCGCGCACGACGCGCGGCTTCTCACCCGAACGCGCCTGCAGAATGATCCGATCGATAAACGTGCCTTTGCTCTTTGACGCATGCACGCCGTAGAGGCCGCAGGTGCGCACCACAAAAGCCTTCATTCCGCGCCGCAGCACGAGTTGCTCGCCGGCGAGCTTCGATGCGCCATACGCCGAGAGCGGTCGCGGACAATCGTCCTCTGTATACGGACGCGTTGCGTGACCGTCGAACACGTAATCGGTACTTATCGTGATGAATGCGACATCACGCGCTGCACACAATGCGGCGATGCGGTCGACCGCAAGCGCGTTGACCTCAAACGCACGCTCCGGTTGACTTTCGCAGGCGTCGACGTTGTGAAAGGCCGCGCAATTCACGACGATCTCCGGTGACTCGGCATCGATTGCGCGTTCGACGTCGGCGGCTTCCTCGATGTCGAGCTCGCGGTGCGGCGGCGCGACAATCTCGTCTTCGATCCAGCGCGTGCGAATCTCCGAACCAAGCTGGCCCGAACCGCCGAGCAGAAGAACTTTCATCAACGAGACTCGTACGCGGCTTGAATTCCGAGCGCAGCAACAACGGAGAGGACCATGACGATGTTACCCACGGCAAGTTCCGAGGCGACGGCGGCGAGCGTCGGGTGAACGAGCGCAATCACGAGCAGCGTGCCGACAGTAGCAAGCATGAGCGGCGCAACGAATCCCAATCGGTGCGTCGAAATGCCGTACGAGCCGAGGCTGTTCGTCATCGCCAGCGCTCCCATCGCTACGGCATAGGTTGGGAGCAACGGCAACGCTGCATCAAATGCGTTGCCGGCGAGAACGTGAAGCACAAATACTCCACCAACCTTAAACGATATCACCCCAAGCGCCGCGACGACGAAAATAAATGCCACTGCTGCCCAAAGTATTTTTCGCGTCTGCTCGCCGCGAGCGTGCCGATGCGTCGCCTGCGGAATGAGTATTGCCGGGATGAATCCGACGAAATACAACAGGATCTTCCCGCACAACGACGCCACCGAATACAACCCTGCCTGATTGGCGAGGAAGTAGTGCTTCACGATCAGCACGTCGCCAAAACCCATCGCGGCCGTTGTAAGCGTCAGCGCCGTTGCGCCCGCCGTCGTTGCGAAGATGCGGTTCCAATCGAGATGCACCGCGGCCGGCTCGATGCGCCGATAGCGGCCGATAAGAGGCATCGCAATAAGAGCTGCGCCCGCGACGATCCCGCACAAAAATGCTGCGCTCGCGCGAAACGTCGTAAGCCCCACGACGACGAAGAACGCCAGCGCGGCGACCTTAACCACGCCCTCGCCCATGAGCGACCATGCATAAGCCGCATATTCGTGAATCCCCTGACCGATCGACCGCATCGTCGCGGAAAGGATGCCGGCAGCCGCCATCACGCCCACGATTGGGACCTGCCACGATGCCAAGTGAAAGAATCCGGCAAGCGGCATTGCAAGTCCAAAGCATGCGATGATGTAGATCGCGCCGACAATGACGAATACTCGCATGATGAAGCCGATGAGTCCGCGCAAGTGCGCGTCGTCGTGCAGTGCGCCGAACTCGGCCGAGTACTTCGTGACGACCGGCGCAAACACGGATACGGGCAAACCGACGATCGTATAGAGCGAGATCAACGCGTAGAGCGAGCCGTAGTCGTCGACGCCGAGACGGCGGCTCGCGATCGCATGAAATAGAAAACCGCCGATGCTTAGGACTAAGGTCGCCCCAAAAACAAGAGCGCTTGCGTTAACGATGGCGCGAGATTCGAACGCGTCCCGGGTTCCCTTCACAACGCTCACGGGCATTTGGGTTACGACGCCGAACTGCGCTTTCCATGGAGGCGACACCGCTGCCCATCGACGGCGCGCTGGAAATCACGTTAAAGGAATTTCGGGACGACCGCGGCTGGTTCAAAGAATCGTATGCAGCGACGCGCTATCACAGCGCGGGAATTTACGATGCCTTCGTGCAGGATAACCTCTCAATGTCACGCCGTGGTGTCCTGCGCGGGCTGCACGGCGATCCGCGCATGGCCAAGCTCGTGCAGGTGCTCGGCGGCTCCGCCTACGACGTGGTCGTCGACGTCCGCGCCACGAGCCCGACCTTCATGCGCTGGTGTGCGGTGACGCTGCGGGCAGGGGAGCCAACGCAAATCTACATCCCGGCAGGCTGCTTGCACGGCTTTCTCGCCCTCGAAGACGCGACGCTGCTCTCCTATAAACAGACGGCGGAGTACGATCCCTCGACGGAATTCGCAGCGGCCTGGAACGATCCCGACCTGTCCATCGCCTGGCCTCTTGGCGGCGAGGCACCCATCCTTAGCCCCAAGGACGCGGTCAATCCAACCCTGCGGGAGCGTGGAATCCTGTAACAAAGAGGTAGGCCCGGAGTAACACTCGCCAGAGCACTGGAAGAAAAGAGAGGGATGGCCATCGAGGCGCAGAGCGACGAAGCTCTGGTCCGGCGCATCCGCGACGGCGAGCGAGAGCTTTTTGCCGTCCTGGTCGACCGGTACAAGCGCGGCATCGCAAATTTCATCGGGGCGAGCGTCCGCTGCGCACCGGATGTGTCGGACCTCTCGCAGGAGACGTTCTTGCGAGCATACGCGCACCTAGAAACCTTCAATCCGCAACTTGGTCGATTCTCGACCTGGATCTATCAAATTGCGCGCAACGTTGTGCGCACGCACCTCGGCAAATCGCTGCGCCGCCCGCCTACGCAAGAACTTCCCCAAGAGCAGACGCTCGAGAATACGTTGCCCGATCCATCGACCGAATCCGACCCGGCCGGTGGAATTTTGCGCGCGGAAGCCGAGCGCGAGGTGCGTGAAGCGCTTGCCGAACTTCCCGAGCGCACGCGCACGGTGCTCGCGCTGCGTTATTTCGACAACATGGAGTACCATACGATCGCCAGCACCCTCGGGCTTTCGCTGGGCAACGTGAAGACGTTGATTCATCGCGGAAAGATCGCGCTCGCGCGCAAGATGCAGGAACGCGACGCGCGCAAGCGCTCGAGTTCCGGCGAGAAGGGAGGCACGCGTGCGCTGCTCCTCGTGTGAGCCACTGCTCGATCGTTACGTCGAAGGCACGTTGGTGCCGCGCGACATGGCACGCGTGTCGGGGCATTTGCGCACGTGCCCGCGCTGCGAATCGCTATTGACCGAACTGCGCGTCGTCGACGCGTTGCTTGCAACCACGGCGCCGGTCGAACTTGCGCCCAATTTTACTTTTGCAGTTATGGCCGAGGCGCGCACGACTCCGATGCGCGCACACCGTCCGCTTTCGCTTTGGGCAGTGTTGACGTTTTATGTGGTCGGAGCATGGATCGCGCTCAGCGCTCTCTACGCTGCCCTCGGCGGTCGCGTGCCATATCTCGCTGCGAGTCGCGCCCTTGCGCACGCAGCCGCGCAGAACCTTGGTACGCTATCGGCAACGGCGCGCGGCTTCAGTCCGGCCACGCCGTTCGTGCTCGGCGGAGCGATCGGAATTCTTTTGCTCGACGCGCTGCTGCTCTTTGGCGCGCTCTTTCTCTATCGCGCCGCGCACCTGCGGCTCGCTGCTCGCGCAGAGCGTTCGGAGACCCTATGAAGGTCCTATTTGGATTTTTGATGGCAATTGCCGCGACGACGGCGTTCGCCATGGCCGATCCCACCAGCGTCGATCACGGTGGAACCTACGTCGGTTCGGTCGTTGTCGAACCGGGGCAAACCGTTGAAGGCGATGTCAATGTTGTGCTCGGCGATGCCACGATTGACGGAACGGTCGACGGTGACGTCAATGTCGTCGGCGGTAGCGTGTTCAATCACGGGCGCATCACGGGTGAATCGCATGCGATCGGCGGCGCCGTCGTGGAAGATATCGTTCCGTGGGCGTCGAGCAGCGATAACAGCTATGGCGGCTTTCTTGCGGATCGCCATTTGTGGTGGCGCATCACCTGGGATGTAGTCGCACTCGTCGTCTTCCTGATCTTTCCGCTGCGTACGCGCATGGCGCTCGACCGGCTCGAGCAACATCCGGCAATCGCAACCCTTGCCGGCCTCTGCGGTTGGGTCGCGGTCATTCCGGTTTCGCTGCTCTTGCTCTTCAGCCTTATTCTCATTCCGCTCATCCCGGTTGCGTTCGTCTTGCTCGTGGTCGCATCGTTCGTCGGCAACGCAGCGCTCGCGCTGCTAGTCGGGCGGCGCTTCTACGAGCTGATCGCGCCCAAGGTCACGCCGACGCCATTTTTGGCGCTGGTCATCGGACTTGTGCTCTTGACCGCGGCCGAACTCGTGCCGGTCCTGGGTATCATGGTCATGTTGCTGATCATGTTGGTGGGCTTGGGTGCCGTGCTCTTGACCTTCGTGCCGGACTGGAACGTGCCGGGTGCCCCCGGGGCCCCGCCGCGCAGCGCGATAGGCGGACCGCCCATGCCCGTCGGCTAATAAGCCCGATGCTATGACGACCCATATCTCACGCGGCGCGAAGTTCGCGCAGCGCACCGCTCGCCTCCGCGCGTCAACGATCCGTGAGATGCTCAAGGTCACCCAGCAACCCGACATCATTTCGTTTGGTGGCGGTTTGCCCGCACCCGAACTATTCCCGACGCGTGAGATCGGCGAATGCACCGTTGAAGTGATGAACGAGTACGGGGCTGCAGCGCTTCAGTATGGCGTGACCGAGGGCATTCCCGAAATGCGCTCGTGGGTCGCCGACCGGCTTTCGAATCGCCTGCACAAACTCTTCGATCCGTCGGAGATTTTGATTGTCAATGGTTCGCAACAGGGGCTCGATCTGATCGGCAAGATCTTCCTCGATCCCGGCGATCACGTCGTCTGCGAACATCCAACCTACTTGGGTGCGATTCAAGCATTCGATGCGTATCAAGCGCGCTATCTCTCGGTTGAAACCGACGAAAACGGTATCGTGCCGCACTCGCTCGAGCGCGTGCTTGAACGTGCCGATCCGTTCCCGAAATTTCTCTACGTCATTCCGAACTTTCAGAACCCGACGGGACGAACGCTTTCGGCCGATCGTCGGGAAGCGATCGTGCGCATCTGCGAACGCTTCGACTTGCCGATCGTTGAAGACGATCCGTATGGTGAACTGCGCTTCGAAGGCGAAGATCTGCCGTCGCTTTCGTCGTTCACCTCGAGCGGTTGCGTGATCTACTCCGGCACGGGCAGCAAGATCATGGCGCCGGGGATGCGCGTCGCATGGCTCGCGATCCCGGATCACGACGTGCGTGACAAGATCGCGCTCGCCAAGCAGGGGACGGATCTGCAGACCGGGTCGCTCGCGCAGTACGTTTTCCACCGGTATGTCGCGAAAGCCGACGCCTTTGAAGCCCACGTGGCGCAGATTGTCACAACCTACCGCCGCCGGCGTGATGTGATGGTGGAGGCCTTGACCGAGCACATGCCGGCCGGGGCCCATTACAACCGCCCAAGCGGGGGCATGTTCTTGTGGGCCACCGTCGACGGCGTCGACACGACCGAGTTGCTGAAGCTCTCCGCGAAGGAGAAGGTCGTCTTCGTTCCCGGCGTCAGCTTCTATCCGGAACGCGACGTGCACGACGGTATGCGGTTGAATTTCTCGAATGCTTCGGAGGAGAAGATTCGGGAAGGCATCGGCCGCCTTGGTGCCGCAGTACGCGCCTTTAAATCTTAGCTCAACCACCACCGAGGAGTGTTTCGTGGCTGCTTTCGTGACCGGTATTGCTCAGACGCAGGATGTGAATGAACTCGAGAAGCTTCTTGGCGGAATCGCCGGACTCGACAGCTCGAAGTTTGTCGTGATCACCAAGTGCGACCGCACCGATGAACACGACGACTCATTTATCGCGTTCGCGCACGCGGCCGAAGTCGAAGGCACGAATGCCCTGATTCTCGACGGCGGCGGAACGGGCGTCCCGGACATCAATGAGCCGGGCACGATCCAGCTCGGCTACCTCGGTCATCCGCACGTCGTACAACATTGCGGGAACCTGCCGATCCCCGAAGACGAGGCCGACAACTACAACGACGCGATCGATAACGGTCGCTCAGTCGTTGCCTATCCCGTCAACGGTGATGCGGCCGCGGTACAAACGGCGATGCACAACGCCGGCCTCGCGCACGTCAAAACGTTTATCGGCTAAGCGGTTTCGCGTGGCATGATTAGCCGTCGCACCTTTATCGCGGCGGCGATCGCCGGCGCGGCTCTGCCAAGCGTCGCAAAAGCGCAGACTCGGCGCGTCTATCTTGCGTCATATTCGCACATCGATGCCGAGTGGCGCTGGCCGTTACAGGAAGGTCTGCAGCAGAGTGACGCGACGTTTCGTTCCGTCTTGCGCGTCCTCGACACGTTTGGCCAGTTGAAATTTTCGGAGACGAGCGCCTCCTACTACGCGTGGGTCCGCACGACCGATCCGTCGACCTTCGAGCGCATTGCCGCGATGGTCAAACGCGGCAACTGGGAGCCGGTTGGCGGCTTTTGGACCGAACCCGACGTCAATATCGTCTCGGGCGAATCCCTGATGCGGCAAGCCTGGTACGGTCAACGTGAGTTCCGTGACCACCTTGGCGTAGCAACCAAAGTTGCTTTTCTCCCTGATAGTTTCGGCTCATCCGCAAACCTACCAGCGATTCTCCGCGCGGCGGGCTTTCAATTCTATGTCATGGGGCGGGGTACGTTCGACGGAAAAGCGCCCCCACAAGGAGCTTTCGTCTGGGCCTCGCTCGGCGATGCCTCAATTCTTACGTACAACAATCCGGTTAGCGGCGGAGCTGACGATCCGGTCAGCGCGGTGAAGTCGGCGACGGCGCTGGCCGACGACCTGTTGGTCTGGTTCGGGCTCGGCGATCACGGCGGAGGACCAACGATCCAGTCCGTTTCTGCGTTGCTCGCATTTCTGCGCGCGCCCGATGCTCCGGCCGTGACGTTCTCGACGTTCGACGCGTACTTCAGTAGTTTGCCCGCGACGTCCGTGTCCCGACGCGGGGAGATGGAAGGCGTCTTCCCGGGGGCGTTTACCAACGCGTACGACGTAAAGCGCAGCACGATCGACGCGGAACGTGCGCTGCTCGATTGCGAGCGCTACGACGTACTCGCGGCACTGTGCGGCATTGCGCGTCCGATTCCCGACCTGGACGAACTCTGGCAGACGCTGCTGCTCAACCAGCATCACGACACGATCTCTGCGACGAATCTCGAGCAAAACGTCGCACAGACGGTCGCGCAGAATCGCGCCGTCGCCGATCGCGCATCGGCGCATGCGGCGGTCTATCTCGAATCGATCGTCGATCTGATTCCGCATATACCGAGCGACGACGCGTCGCTCGTTGTCTTCAACCCGCTTGCGCATCCGGTACGAACCGTCATTGACTACCCGTTCTCGATCCCCGACGGACGCATACCGGCAATCTTCGATTCGAACGGCGCGACCGTACCGGCACAGCTCATCGCCGGCGAGGATGCGATTTATTCCAATCAAAACGCGCGCACGAGCTTCGTCGCCGACTTGCCCGCGTTCGGCTACGTTGCGTACCGCATCAAGGGCGACGCGAATGCCGCAGACTTCCAGCCGGAAAACCACCCTACCGAACTCAAAACGTCAATTCTCGAAGTTTCCCTCGATCCCGCGAGCGGACTCCCTGCGAATCTGCGCGACGCCGCGGGCGATGTCGCGTTGGCTCGTCCTCGCTTCGTCGTCCTCGACGACCATGCCGACACGTGGGGCGACAATCTCCTCACCGCCGACCCCGAATTCGGAACCTTTGCATTACAGTCGATCCAGCTGATCGACCGCGGGCCCGTACGTACCGTGGCAGCAACACAATACACCTTTCGCAACTCACGCCTTGACGTGCGAATGGAGGTGCGCGAAGGGGAACGGGCGGTTCGTTTCGCCATCGATTCGGATTGGAACGAGCCGTATATGCGTTACGCGTTCGCGGCCGATTACCCCGGCGAAAGCGCGCTTTACGATATACCCTTCGGCGTTATCGAGCGCACCGCAAGTCAAGCGATTGCGCCGGGCCTCTCGTTCGTTGCGCGTCCGCGCACGAGCGGAGGTCTGTGCGCGATCGTGAGCTGCGGTTCTCATGGGTTTTGGGCGTCGCGCGCAACGATGGGCGTTACCCTCGCGCGTGCCACCGCGTATTCGTTGGACAAGGCGAATCCGGGAGCCAAGACCTTCCAGGATACCGGGCGCCGCCGCGTCAGTTTCATGCTTGCGCTCGATGACGACATCGCCGGTACGCGGCGGAGCGCCGAAACATTCGAGCGCACCTTCCCCGTTCTTTGGAACGGCGTGCACAGCGGAAGCTTACCGTTGCGCGCTGAGTTCGCGACGATACCCGAGCAGGTCACGCTGGCATCCATGCGCCGCCTGCCGCATACGATCGAGGTACGTCTGCACAATCTTACCGGCGCGCGGATTGCAAGCAACGGACAGATCGGCACCACGCCGATTAGCGTGCATCTCGATCCTTTCGGCATTCGTACGCTCGAGCGGCGTGACCAGCGGTTTGAAGACGTCAGCCCCAGCTAAAGCGCTCGCGCTCGCCCTCCTCGCCGCCGCGCTCGCGCTCGCCGATTCGCTCGCGCGCTTTCCACTTCTCACTACCGCATTGCAAACGGTGTGCGCGGCGCTGATCGTGTTCGTCCTCCTGCGCGGCGCGAGATTGCGCGAAGAAATCGCGGTCCCGCCCGCGGATCCGTGGCTGGGGTCGTTGCTCGGCGCCGCAGCCGCGGCGCTAAGCGTCCTCGGCTGGTTCGGCGCATCACCGGCTTTCGCACACGATTGGAAATGGCCGCTCGACGCGCTACAAGCGCACGATCAACTCGCGTCCCTCGCGTCAATCTGGCTCCCCTGGGGATCGGGAGCGCCTGCAGTGCAAGCGCTCGGGAACTATCCGATCGCGATTTTCACCTGGGCGAGCGCCTTCGTGTTGCCGACGAATCTCGCGCTCGTCGTCTTGTTCGCACTGCTCGGCGCATGCGCCGGTGCGGGCATCGCCGTCTTGGCTTCGCAAACCGGACTGCCGCGCGCCTATCA
>JBAUEZ010000081.1:0-1922 GCA_049678885.1 Candidatus Aquilonibacter sp.
GCGGAGTGGCCGAAGTGCCGTTCCAACCGCGCGGTGACAAGCCGGTTTATTGCCGCGACTGTTTCCAGTCGCGCCCTTCATACCGCTAGTTTCCGTCTAACTGCGTCAAGAGCGCCCTCATGTGCAAAGCACATCGCGGGCGCTCTTTTCTTGTTAGCCGGAAACTCCCGGCATGAAGTGAACTGTTAGGGCCTTAGGAGGTCAACATGGCAACGCAAACCATCGAACGCGCGGGTCTTGTCACGGCACGCGGAAACCCGATCACGCTCTTAGGCCCGGAACTGCGCGTCGGCGATGAAGCACCGGAAGTGCATCTGGTCGGCTCCAACATGGCCGTCAACACGCTTGACGATCTTACCGATCACGGCAAACGCGCCGCTCTGTTGATCGTCGTCCCCTCGCTCGATACGCCGACCTGCGCGATTGAATCGCGCAAATTCAATCAACGCCTGGGCGAGCTACCTGCCGGCGTAAAGCCGTACATCGTAAGCATGGATCTGCCGTTTGCGATGGTGCGCTGGTGCGGCGCCGAAAACGTCACGATCGATTTGCTTTCGGACTATCGCGACCACGCCTTTGGCTATGCGTACGGCGTACGGATCAAGGAAAACGGGCTCTTGATGCGCGCGAACTTCATCATCGGCAAGGACAAGAAGCTGACCTACGTCGAGCTGGTGCCCGAGATCAGCCAAGAGCCGAACTACGACGCGACCATCCAAGCTGCCCAAGCGGCTGCGAAATAGCGGCTAGGGACTAGCACCCACGAGCCGAAAGGGCGCTCGATGCCCCCGACGGTGTTTATCCTCGATTTCGGCGCGCAATACAGTCAGCTGATCGCGCGCCGGACTCGCGAGCTTGGTGTGTATTGCGAGATCGTGCCGTACGACGTCGCATGGACGACGCTTGCGCAACGCAATCCGGCGGCGATCATTCTCTCCGGTGGTCCCGAGAGCACGCTGGTTGCCGATGCACCGGGTCTCGATCCGCAGATCCTGCGCAGCGGTTTGCCGATGCTCGGCATCTGCTACGGTATGCAGTTGATTGCGCGCGATCTCGGTGCCAAACTCGTGAAGCTCGACCATGCAGAATACGGACCCGCAACCTTGACGATCGTTGAGGGCGACTCGCCATTCCTCGCCGACGTTCCGTTACGATCGCGGGTGTGGATGTCGCACGGCGATTCGGTCGTCGAGCTTCCAAAAGGCTTTACCGCGCTCGGATCGACACCACGCTGCAACGTCGCGGCGATGGGCGACACAGAGCGTAAGACCTACGGCGTGCAGTTTCATCCCGAGGTCGTGCACACCGAGTCGGGCATCACCATGCTCGCAAATTTCTTGCACGGGATCGCCGCACTCGGCGACGACTGGAAGATGGACTCCTTCGTCGACACCGCGATCGCCGATATCCGCGCGCAGGTCGGCAACGACAAAGTGATCTGCGCGCTTTCAGGCGGCGTCGATTCCGCGGTCGCGGCCACGCTTGTGTCGCGGGCGATCGGCGAACAGCTCACGTGCATCTTCGTCGATCACGGGTTGCTGCGCAAAGGTGAAGCGCAATCGGTGCTCGCTGCGTTTCGCGACATCTTGCACCTCAGCGTCATCGCGGTCGACGCTCGCGAGCGCTTCTTGAAGAAACTCGAGGGCGTCGAAGATCCCGAGCGCAAGCGCATCATCATCGGTCACGAATTCATCGCCGTCTTCGAAGAAGAAGCCGCCAAGATTCCCGGCGTCAAATATCTCGTGCAGGGCACACTCTATCCCGACGTGATCGAATCGAAAACGCCGGGCAGTAAAGCCGGACACAAGATCAAATCCCATCACAACGTGGGTGGCCTCCCCGAAGAGATGGACTTCAAGCTGATCGAGCCGCTGCGCGCGCTCTTCAAAGACGAAGTGCGCGAGCTCGGTCGCGTGGTCGGT
>JBAUEZ010000082.1:0-14506 GCA_049678885.1 Candidatus Aquilonibacter sp.
GCTCGACGCTGTCGGGTTGTGGCACGTCGGCAACGTCAACGATGCCCACGATCGTGCCGGCGAGATCGAAATGTCGCGCGGAGTAGAGCCCCGGCATCTCGGCGGTTTCGCCGCCGAGCAGCGCGCAGTTGTGCGCGCGACACGCTTGCGCGCATCCGGCGACAACGGCAGCGGCAATCGCCGGATCGAGTTTGCCGGCTGCAAAATAATCGAGAAAAAACATCGGCGTTGCGTTGACAACAAGAATGTCGTTGACGCAGTGATTGACCAAGTCGCGCCCGATGCCGTCGTAGCGTTGCAGCTCCGCCGCGATCAGGATCTTCGTGCCTACGCCATCGGCAGACGCAACCAGCGCGCGGTCGCCCTCGCCCGGCAAACGGAAGATGCCGCCGAAACCCCCGATCGCATCGAGCTGATCCGGGTGGCGCCATGCCCCGAGGACCTCCTTGTAGCGCGCGACGGCCTCGTTGCCCGCAGCGATATCGACGCCGGCCCGCGCGTACGCGTCCTTTTTCGTGCTACTTTCGTCGCTCACCAGGCCTCCAGCGCCCTCGAATTGTAGTCATCCCGCAGACGTACTTCCCCTCAGCGAAAGGCAGCCCATGCAAGTCCTCATCGCGCAAGATGCGCCGGTCACCGTGCGCACAGGTGCGCTCGTCGTTCCAGTTTTTTCGGGTGGTGAACTGAGTAGTGCCGCAAAGGCACTCGACGATGTGCTCGGAGGGGCGATCTCGGACGTGCTTGCATCGGAAGAGATTAAAGGAAAGCTTGCCGACCTCGCATTGCTCCACGCAAAGGACCAGCCGTTTCACCGCGTACTGCTCGTCGGTCTCGGCGAGCGCGCGAAGTTCGAACCGTCGCACCTCGCGCGCTATGCCGGTGCCGCAGTCCGCTATCTGGGTCGGCGCAACGTCGAAAGCTTAGCGCTCGCGCTACCCGACGAAGCCAAAGGCAACGAAACTGCGTGCGCATCTTTTGCAGTCGAAGGCGCGATTACCGGATCGTTCCAGACCGGCATCTATCAGGAAAAGCCCGAGAAGCGCATTGCGATTGAGTCGGTGACGATTCTCGCGAACGGCTTTGATGCGAAGGCGATCAAGGCCGGCGTTGAGCGCGGCACGATTCTCGGCGAAGCGGTGAACTTTGCGCGCCGTCTTGCAGTAACACCGGCCAACGACATGACGCCGACGATTCTCGCCGATGAAGCGGTCAAGGGCGCCAAGGATGCGGGGATCGAGATCGAGGTCTTCGACGAAGCGCGCATTCGCAAAGAGGGCATGGGATCGTTTCTCTCGGTCGCACAAGGAAGCGTGCAGCCGCCGAAGTTCATCGTCATGAAGTACACCGGCGATCCCGGGAGCAAAGAGTTGCTCGCGCTGGTCGGCAAAGGCATCACGTTCGATACCGGCGGCATCTCGCTCAAGCCGCCCGAGCGCATGGAAGAGATGAAGTACGATATGTCAGGCGGAGCCGGCGTGATCGCCACGATGTGGGCGCTCGGCAAGCTCAAGCCGAAACTCAACGTCGTCGGTTTGGTGCCGGCAACGGAAAACATGCCCGGCGGAAAAGCGACCAAACCGGGCGACATTGTCAAAGCGATGAACGGCAAGACGATCGAGGTGATCAACACCGATGCCGAAGGCCGGCTCATTCTCGCCGACGCACTCGTCTATGCGAACAGACTCGGCGCAACCAAGATTGTCGACACCGCGACGCTCACCGGCGCATGCGTGATCGCGCTCGGTCATGCGGCAAGCGCCGCGATCGGCACCAACGAGGCCTTCACCAACGAGTTTCTCGCCGCTGCAAAACCGACCGGCGAACGCTATTGGCAGATGCCCCTCTACGACGAGTACACGAGCGCGATGAAGAGCGACATCGCCGACCTCAAAAATACCGGCGGCAGACCCGCCGGAACGCTAACGGCAGCCGCGTTCCTGCGCGCGTTTGTCGATGAGACGCCGTGGCTCCATCTCGACATCGCCGGCACCGCGTATCTCGATAACGAGTCGGCGTGGCAAGCCAAGGGCCCGACCGGGACGCCGGTGCGTGCGTTCGTTTCGTTTATTGAAACGCTCGCGGGATCACCCGTGGTGCACGCGAACGGCCACGTTACGGTGTCATCCCGAGCGTAGCGAAGCGTTCTGCGATATTGAGGAGTGCTCTATGGACGAATCCGCAATTCGTATCTCGATGATCGAGCAACGTTGGGCAAAACCCATTTCAGGCGACCTCTACGCGGAGGACGTCATTTTGGACTTCCCTCAATCGGGCGAACGAATATCCGGCCGTGCGAACCTGGTGGCTCAGCGCTCCGCAGATCCAGATCATCCGAACGTATCTAAAGTCCTACGGATAATGGGCAGCGGCACGGTTTGGGTAAGCGAGGTCATTATCACGTACGACGGAAAGCCCTGGTATACGGTGAACATCCACGAGTTTCGAGGAGACAAAGTATTCCACGAAACGCAGTACTTCGCGGAACCGCTTGCTCCGGCGGCGTGGCGCTCGCAATGGGTCGAGCGAATCACCTAACGGTGCAAAGCGAATGCAACTGCCGCTATCGATCCGATGATCGCTACGGTCTGCCCGAGCATCCAACTGATCATGGTCTTCAGGTTGGCGTCAATCTTCTTCTCGATCTGTCCGAGCCGAGTGTCAACCTGCGCGAACCGGGCGTCAACTCGCTGCTCGAAACCTTCGATGCGATGGTCGATACCGTTTAGTCGGTCGGCGATCTGCAAATAGGCGCCTTCGAGGCGCGCCATCTGCACTTCCATGGGCTGTGCGCTCAACGCGGTCTCCTTCTCGCAATCCTATCCCACCCCGAAAGGCGCCGACAAGGGGCCCACGGAGGACCCCCGCAGAAGCACGCTCGGCTATGGCACAGCTTCGCCAACAATCCAAAGAGGATGCCCGTCCCTACGAGCCGGCCAAAGGCCCCGCGCTGCGACGCATCACCGCCGGTGCGATCAAACGCCGCAAGGGCTCGACGATCGTGCCGATGGTCACCGCATACGATGCGCCGTTCGGGCGTTTCGCCGAAGAAGCCGGCATCGACTGGATTCTCGTCGGCGATAGTCTCGGCAACGTCGTGCTCGGCTTCGATGAGACGACGCCGGTGACGATGGACGACATGGTGCATCACACCGCTGCGGTCGTGCGCGGCACGTCGCGCGCGCACATCGTCGCCGACATGCCCTTCGGTTCGTATCAAGTCAGCGACGAGGAAGCGGTTCGCAATGCGATCCGTCTGGTCAAAGAGGGCGGCGCGATGTCGATCAAACTCGAAGGCGGTAGCGACGTCGCGGCCCGCATTCGCGCGATCTACCGTGCCGGTATTCCGGTTGTGGGACACATCGGGATTACGCCGCAGACCGCGGGCCTTGGCCCTGGATATCGCATGCGCACGCATCGCGATCGTTTGCTCGAAGATGCGCTCGCCGTAGAATCGGCCGGCGCATATGCGATCGTGCTCGAAGTCGTCGATTTTGAGATCGCGCGCGAGCTCACCGAGAAGCTCTCCATTCTAACGATCGGGATCGGTTCGGGACCACACTGCGATTCGCAGGTGCTCGTACTGCACGATGTCCTCGGCATGTACCCGAACTCGCCGCCGTTTGCCAAGCGCTTTGCTGAGATCGGCACCGCAACGACGAATGCGCTGCGCGATTTCGCCAGTGCCGTGAAGGAAGGCGAATTCCCAACCGCGTGAACGGCCCCCGGTTCGACGATTCGTTTCGCGCGCGACTCCACGACCTCTTCCGCTGGCGCCGCGACGTTCGACACTTTCGCCGCGACCCGGTCCCCAATGCGACGATCGAAGCGCTTGTGCGCGAAACGGCGCTCTCGCCATCGGTTGGCTATTCACAACCGTGGCGATTCGTACGCGTCGATACGCCGGAGCGGCGTAGCGCCGTCATCGAATCGTTCGAGCGCGCGAACGCCGATGCGCTGCGCGGATACGCGGGCGACGATGCCGCAAAATACACCGCGCTCAAACTCGCGGGCCTGCGCGACGCGCCGGTGCACCTCGCCGTTTTTTGCGACGAATCGACGACGACCGGCAAAGGTCTGGGACGCGCGACGATGCCCGAGATGCTCGCGTATTCCGCAGCGAACGCCGTTTACACGTTTTGGCTCGCCGCGCGCGCGCACGGCATCGGCGCCGGCTGGGTCTCGATTTTGGAGCCGGAACGGATCGTCGAAACACTCGACGTGCCCAAGGAGTGGAAGCTCATCGCGTATTTGTGCGTCGGGTATCCGGTTGAAGACAACGACGCTCCCGAACTCGAGCGCGCGGGCTGGGAATCGCGCGACGAGCGCGCCCACACGCTCTACGAACGCTAGCAAGCTGGCGCGGTATTGCGTCTCGCCGTAGGAAAGCGTAGCTTGGAAGTCCGGAGGATTTTGCATGTCAAAAGACACCTCTCTCAATCGCCGTCGCTTTTTTGGTTCTACGGCCGCAGCTATTGCAGCCTATCCGCTTGGGCTCGCGGCACAGACGGTTAACATTACCACCACGATTCGTCCCTTTCACGTGCACTTTTCGGACGCAGATCTCGACGATCTGCGCAAGCGCATCAAAGCGACGCGCTGGCCCGATCGCGAAACGGTCAACGACGGCTCGCAGGGCGTGCCGCTGGAGATGCTGCAGCCGCTTGCGACCTATTGGGCGACCGGTTACGACTGGCGAAAATGCGAGGCCAAGTTGAACGCGCTGCCGATGTTCATCACCACGATCGATGGGCTCGACATTCAATTCATTCACGTCAAGTCGAAACACGCAAACGCGCTGCCGTTGATCGTGACGCACGGCTGGCCGGGATCGATCATCGAACAGCTCAAGATTATCGGCCCGCTGACGGATCCTGCGGCACACGGCGGCAATGCCGCGGATGCGTTCCACATCGTTATTCCGTCAATACCGGGTTACGGCTTTTCGGGAAAGCCGCGCTCGCCCGATTGGGGGACTGATACTACCGCACGCGCCTGGGCCGTGCTGATGCAACGTCTTGGCTATACGCATTACGTCGCGCAAGGCGGCGACCTTGGTTCGGTGGTTACAACGTTGATGGCCAAACAGGCTCCACCCGGATTATTGGCGATCAACACCAGCTTGCCCGCGACCGTTCCGCCTGCGATTGCAAAGTTGCTCTCGTGCGGCGATCCCGCACCGGCCGGACTTTCAGCCGACGAAGCGAGCGCGTACGCGCAGCTGCAACTGCTCTATGGAAAACAATTCGCGTATGCCGCGTTCATGCACACACGGCCGCAAACGCTCTACGGATTGGCGGATTCGCCGGTAGGGCTGGCTGGGTGGCTTCTGGACCACGGCGATGGCTGGGGACAACCAGCCGCGGCCGTTGTTTCTGCGGTTGCTGGGCACACGGTCGACGGACACAGTGCAGGCGCGCTGACGCGCGACGACGTGCTCGACAATATTACGTTGTACTGGCTTACGAATACCGGTGTGTCCGCGGCCCGATCGTATTGGTTGAATAAAACCAGCCCACTCAATGCCGCCGACGTCGCCCTAGCTACTGCAGCCATCGTCTTCCCGGGCGAGATCTATCTAGCACCGCGCAGTTGGACGGAGAAAGCGTTTCACAACCTGATCTATTACAGCCGCGCAAGCGCAGGCGGTCATTTTGCAGCCTGGGAACAGCCGCAAGTTTTTTCCCAAGAGGTTCGCGCGGGCTTCAGGTCACTCCGGAAATAGGTCAGCCGACCATGGCACGCGCAGAGTGCGCGGCCGGTACGTTGGGATACTCGCCGGTCAGACAGCCGAGGCACATCTCCTCGCGCTTACGTCCGGTTGCATCGACTAAGCCTTTGAGCGAGAGATATCCCAGCGAGTCGGCGCCGGCTTTCGCGCGGATCTCGTCGACCGAGTAGTTCGCGGCGATCAATTCATCATAGGTCGCCATGTCGACGCCGAGATAGCACGGATGTTTGATCGGCGGCGAGGTGATGCGCAGATGCACTTCTTTCGCGCCCGCCTCACGTAAGAGTTTGACGATGCGCGGCGTCGTCGTACCGCGCACGATCGAATCGTCGACGACGACCACCCGTTGCCCGCGCAGATTTTCGGCAATGGGATTGAACTTCAACTGTACGCCGCGCGAGCGCAAGCCCTGGTCGGGGCTGATGAACGTGCGCCCGATGTAGCGATTCTTGATCAAGCCTTCGATGTACGGTAGCCCGCTCTCGGCAGCATAGCCGATACCGCCCGGCACCGCCGAGTCAGGAATCGCAATCACCACGTCGGCGTCGACCGGATGCTCCTTGGCGAGCGCGCGTCCCATCGCATAGCGCGCCATGTAGATTGAGCGGCCGTTGAGCATCGAGTCCGGGCGGGCGAAATAGATGTACTCGAACATGCACAGCGCAGGGTGCGCGTCCTCACGCACGACGATCGTCGATTCGATGCCGTTCGGCGTGATGTGCACGAGCTCGCCCGGTTCGATCTCGCGCATGTATTGCGCGCCGATTGTCGGCAGCGCGCACGATTCCGACGCAACGGCATAGCCGCCGTCTTCGAAGCTGCCCAAACAGAGTGGGCGCACTCCCCACGGATCGCGAAACGCGTACAGCTCGTCTTTGGTACACAACACGATCGAATACGCGCCCCGCGCAACCCGCAGCACGTGCTTGATGCGGTCGAGCATCGTGCCGGGCGCCTCGACGATCACCTTGGCCATCACTTCGGAATCCGAGGTCGCCTGCAATGTCGTCGTCGGTGAGAGCGTTTCGCGCAGCTCGTCGGTATTGGTAAGATTGCCGTTGTGCGCAAAGGCAAAATCCCCGATCTCAGTTGACTCGAGCAGCGGTTGCGCGTTGACGACGATCGACGAGCCGGTCGTTGAATACCGCGTGTGGCCGACGGCGATGAAGCCGGTCAGCTCGGCAAGCGATGCCTCGTCGAAGATCGCGCCGATGAGGCCCATGTCTTTGTGCGAGCGGATCGTGCCGCCGTCGGCTGCGGCAATACCCGCGGACTCCTGTCCGCGGTGCTGGAGGGCATAAAGCCCAAAATACGCCAAACGCGCCGCATCACGCCCCGGCGTTAAGATCCCAGTAATCCCGCACATCGCCGCTCAATCTATTCTAGCAGGCGCGGAGCGGTTCCGTCTGTGCTTAATCTCTGCTGCTGCTTCGGCCGCCGAAGATTTGGAGCAACGCAAGGAAGATATTGATCGCGTCGAGGTAGATCGACGTGGCGATCTGCACGGCGCTCAGACCATCGCCACCCGCCCGGATCCGAGCGAAATCGATCAACACGAGACCGCTGAAGATGACCAAGATCGCCCACGAGTAGATCGTCGGCGAGAGGAAATGGACGAAGATCGAGATGACCCCGATCACGACCAGCGCGAGGAGCGCGACGAAGAATATTCCCGAAAAGCGACGCAGGTCGAGCCCCGTTGCGTACACGATCGCTCCCAGCGCAAACATACCGAGGCCCGTCGTCAACGCGGCGTTGAAGACCACCATATTTCCGGCCGTGTGCGCGTAATACGTCACGATCGGTGCGATGAATATGCCTTCTAGAAATGTGAACGCATAAAAGAGTACGAGCGAGAGTGCCGGATTCGCGCGCGTGAAGTTCATCGCGATGATGAGCGCAAACGACCCGATGATGGCCAGCCAGCTAAAGGGCGCATTCGGAAAGAGATAGACCGCGAGCGCGGTGATGCACATGCCGAGCGCGGTGATCCCCAAGACCTGACCGAGCAACGACTGCGTCGACTGGGTGGCGAGACTACGCCCATACGGATTGGGCTGCATTTGATAAGCCATGGCTCTCCTTGATAACCCCTCTCCGGCCTCCGGGTTACACCCTTCGCGCTCCACCCCTTGATACGAACGTATGTTCGTATTATACTGCAGGGGCTATGCGCGGGGTCGAGGTCGTTGAGCAGCACGCCAAGAGCATCATTAATGCCGTCGCCGGCATGCCGTTCAAATGGTCCATCAACCCCTACCGCGGCTGCTATCACCAGTGCGTGTTTTGCTACGCGAGGCGTACCCACACGTATCTCGAGCAAGACGGCGTAACGAACTGGGGCTCCAAGCTCTACGTGAAGGTCAACGCCGCCGCAGTGGTTCGAACCGAGCTTGCCAAGCGCAGTTGGAAGCACGAGCCGATCGCGATCGGGACGGTCACCGACCCCTATCAGCCGCTCGAGGGCCGCTATCGCGTTACGCGCGGGATCCTCGAAGCGCTCCGCGACTACCAATCACCCGCAAGCCTGATCACGCGCTCGCCACTGGTCGTGCGCGACATCGACGTGCTGCAAGGACTCGCACGCGCCGCGAGCGTGAGCGTGTCAATCAGCATCGCGACGCTCGACGAGCACCTGGCGCGCGAGATCGAACCGACCGTCGCACCGCCACGCCAGCGCCTGCGCGCCGTGCGTATGCTCGCAGACGCCGGCATCGCGGTCAACGTTGCGCTTGCGCCGGTCCTCCCGCAAATTACCGATACGCCGGAGTCGATCGAGGCCGTCGTGCGCGCCGCGCGCGATGCCGGCGCTGCGAAAGTCTGGCACAACACGCTCTATCTGCATGACATCACGCGTGAGACGTTTTTTGCCTACCTACGCGAGTACCGCCCGGAACTGATTGCGCAATACGCGCAGGACTATCGCGGAACGTACGCGCCGCGTGCGATTGCCAAGCAGATCGATACGAACGTCGATGCCGCGCTGGATCGCAATCCGGCGCGAGCAGTGGAGCGCATTCGCAGCGAAGCGGCCGTCCAACTCTCGCTTATCTAGCTAACAGCAGTTCCACCGTGTGGCGCATGAGCGTCTGATCGGGAATCGAGTCCAGCATCGCGTTCGCTAGATCGGCGCGCGACGTACGGTATTTCGTTGTCGTTCCGTGGTCGACCAGCCGCGCCGGTCGAAAGATCGTCCACTCGGTGTCGCTTTCCGCTACGATCGTTTCCATCCGCTTCATGTCGTCGTAGGCTTTCCCGAAAAAGCCGTAGAGCAACGGGAAAAACACGAAGCGCTCGAGCACGTTCTCCGGTTCGCCGACCGGTAACGCGGAAATTGCGACGAAGCGATGCACGCCTGCGGCGTCCATCGCGGCCAAGATGTTTTGGGAACCTTGCGAGTACACGTGCGTGTCGGCGTTCATCGCGTGGGTACCGAGCGCCGAAAGCACGGCGTCGCTGCCCTGCACCGCGCGCTCGACGTCTTCGCGTACCGTTACATCGCACTGCACAACTTGCACGTTGGGATCGGTGAACGAGACCTCGCCGGGATGGCGCACGGCTGCGGTCACCGCATTGCCCGCCGCTGCGGCTTGCCGCACGATTTCTCGGCCCGTCGCGCCGCTTGCACCAAAGATCGAGAGTCGCATACCGGTATTTGCCCACTTATGAAACACCTGCCCCGGTCTACCGTACATGGTAGCAATGCAGCGCTTTTTTGCTTTTCCGCTAGTTCGCATCGTCTTGGTCGTCGCGCTCTTCGCGATACCCGTTACGGCGGGGCGGCTGTTCTCGCGACAGGCGCATGGCACGTGGGGCAATATTGCGCTGACGTGGTTTCTTGCGCTGTCGCTCTTCGCTATCGTCGCGCTCGTCGAGCGCTTCGCCGCGGGACGCTCGATCGCCCAGATCGGCTTCCCGCGCAAAAACGCCGTGCGCGATTTTGCGTTGGGCCTCCTCATCGGGGCAGCGCTCTTCTGCGCGGTCATCGTGCAGCTTGCAGTGACCGGCCACTATCACGTCGACGCCGTGCACGTAACGAGTGATCTCGCAATCGCTGCGCTCGTCTTTCTGCCCGGAGCCGCGATCGAAGAACTGCTCTTCCGCGGCGTGCTCTTTCGATTGCTCGAAGAGTGGAGCGGAACGTGGATCGCATTGGCCGTCTCCGCAGCCCTCTTCGGGCTTGCGCACTTGGCCAATCGCGGCGCAACGGCTGAATCGGCGCTCGCTATCGCGCTGGAAGCGGGCGTGTTACTCGGCCTCGCCTACATTGCGACGCGCAGCCTCTGGCTTCCGATCGGGCTGCACTTTGCGTGGAATTACTGCGAGGGGCCGATCTTCGGAACCTCGGTTTCCGGACACGCGGTGCTCGCAAGCGCCGTGAGCGCACACGTCGACGGTCCGGCCTGGCTTACGGGCGGAGCCTTCGGCCCGGAGGCGGGGATCTGCGCCATCCTCACCAGCCTCGTCGCGTCAGCTGCGTTTCTTCTCTATGCGCGTCGATTTCCGGCCCGGTCGTTCGATGTGTAGGTAGATACACGTCCAACGATAAGGAGACCCCATGCGATTTCTGGTTCTGGTCAAGGCGACCAAAGCGAGCGAGGCCGGCGAACTGCCGACCAAAGAGATGCTCGCGGAGATGGGAGCCTTCAACGACACACTCCGGCGCGACGGCATCTTTCTTGGCGGCGAGGGCCTCAAGCCCACATCGCAGGCTGCGCGGATCAGCTTCGCCGGCGGTAAGCCGACGGTCACCGACGGCCCGTTTACGGAGACCAAAGAACTCGTCGCCGGCTTCTGGTTGCTGCAAGGCCGCTCAAAGGACGAAATTGTCGAGCGCATGTCGCGCGCGCCGTTCGAAGGCGGCGAGCTCGAAATTCGTCCGTTCTACGAACTCGAAGACTTCAAGGGTATTTTGTAATGCGTTTCCTTTCGATTTACACGTTTGACCCGTCGCAATGGTCCGGCGAGCCTGACGCTGCAACAATCGCGAAGATGGGCGCGCTCATCAGCGACATGACCGCGGCCGGAACGCTGATTGATACGGGCGGAAGGACGCCGACCGGTGTGAGCCTTCGCACGACGAGCACCGGTGGAAGCCCTATTGCCGTTACCGACGGGCCGTTCGCTGAAAGCAAGGAGGTCGTCGGCGGCTATGCGGTGCTCGATGTCCGCGACCGCGCGCACCTGCTCGAAGTTGCGCAGCGTTTTCTGGACTGCAGTGGCGGCGGAACCTGTACGATGTATCAACTCGCGGAGATGAACGACGACGACGCACCCTGTACGTCGTGAATCCAGAAGAGTCAAAGCGCGCAATTGAGACGATCTGGGGGATCGAATCCCCCAGATTGATCGCCGCCCTCGCTCGCGTCGTACGCGACATCGGTGTCGCGGAGGAGCTGGCACAAGACGCTTTTGTATCGGCGCTCGAGCAGTGGCCGCGCGAAGGCGCGCCGCGCAATCCTGGCGCGTGGCTAACAGCGGTCGCAAAACGACGCGCGATCGATCGCTTCCGGCGCGAAAGCATGATGGATCGCAAGCACGAACAGCTCGGTCACCAACTACGCGAGCACCAAACGTGGCAGCCGGATTTTGAGGCGCTCGATCACGAGGTCGATGACGACTTACTGCGACTGATGTTCATCGCATGCCATCCGATTCTCTCGATCGAAGCACGCGTCGCGCTGACGCTGCGTTTACTCGGCGGCTTGACGACGGCCGAGATAGCGCGCGCCTTTCTCGTCTTGGAACCGACGATCGCACAACGCATCGTGCGAGCGAAACGGACCCTTTCCGAGGCGCACGTGCCGTTCGAAGTTCCCGACGCCAAAGAGCGCATGGAACGACTTGACGCCGTGCTCGGCGTCGTGTACCTCATTTTCAACGAAGGGTACGCTGCAACCTCGGGTTCGGACATCTTGCGGCCCGAGCTCTGCCAAGAGGCCTTGCGTCTCGGGCGCATGCTCGCGACGCTCGCGTCGGAAGAGTCAGAAGTGCACGGACTGGTCGCGCTGATGGAAATTCAAGCCTCGCGCATGAACGCGCGCGTCGCGGCCGACGGCACACCGATTCTTCTCCTCGATCAAGATCGTGCGCGCTGGGATCATCTTGCTATCGGACGCGGACTCGCCGAACTCGAACGCGCCACGCAACGTCGCGGCGTGCTTGGACCGTACACGCTACAAGCCGGAATCGCCGCATGTCATGCGCGGGCACGCGTCGCGAGCGAGACCGACTGGCAACGCATCGCCGCGCTCTACGACGCGCTCGCGCAGCTAAACCCGACACCCGTCATCGAGTTGAATCGCGCGGTGGCGGTCGGCATGGCCTTTGGACCAGAGGCCGGCCTCGAACTCGTCGACGCCCTGCGCGACGCGTCCGCGCTGAAGTCGTACCATCTACTCCCGAGCGTCTGCGGCGATCTGCTCGAGAAGCTGCAGCGCTTCAGCGAAGCGCAAGAAGAATTTGAACGTGCCGCTGCGTTGGCCGCGAACGACCGCGATCGCGAATTTCTTCTCCAACGGGCGGCCCGCTGTCGATTTTGAGCCGGCTCATTCGTCGACTCAATACGATGAAACACTGTATCGTGCTCGCCGTACGTCTGGTAGTCGGACTCGGTCTAACTGCATTAGGATTCGATACGATCGCGCTCTGGTTATCCGCCGCTCTTGCCGACTTTATCTAGGTTCGAACGCCAGTAGCACCAGCGTCGCAATCGTCGTGAGATGCAAGATCAAGTGCAGTGTGTTCGGCGTCACGCTCTTGCGCCGTCCGCGCTGTGACGGAATGATATACGGAATCCACCACGCCTGGACTTGTCCGAGAAAGAATGCGCCGTAGCTGATCCACAACCATCCGTACAGCCAGCCCGGATAGGGAACGTACCGATAGAACGAGCTGCAGATGAGCCCAAACGCAAACGGCAGCGTTTGCAACGCGGTCACGGTGACGAGTTGGGTGAACGTACGCTCCGCGCGCAACGTGCGCACCCGGTTGAAGCGCCCAAGCGGAAGCCAATCCTGGAGCGCGAGAATGCTTACGTTCAACCCTTGCACCGCGAGCAGCAGATCGCGGACCACCGCGCCGTTCATGTCAGATGCCGAGCTTCGCGATATCCGTGCGGTAGGTGAGATCGTTCGTGCCGATCCGGCCGGCGAGCGCGCGCACCGCTTCGTAGGCACGCGTTCGCGCCGTTGCAAGATCTTCGCCGAGCGCACTCACCGTAAGCACGCGGCCGCCGCCGCTCTTAACGGTTCCGTCTTCGAGCGAACTCGCGCCCCAGAACGCCTGCACGCAGTCGCCCAGCGCGACATCGGGATTCAAACCCGCAAGCGGCGTATTGCTGCGCGGATAGTTGCTGGTTGCGAGGACGACGCCGACGCATTGCTGTTCCGACAGCGATGCCAAGCTCAAATCCATCGCGCCATCGGCCGCGGACTTGAGCAGCCCTGCAAAATCGCCGCTGACGCGCGGCATCAACACTTGCGTCTCCGGGTCACCGAAGCGTGCATTGAACTCGATTACCGACGGCCCGTCGTTGGTCCACATCAAGCCGCAATACAACACGCCGACGTACTGTTCGCCTTCGGCGAGTAAGCCGCGCAGCACCGGAGCCAAAATGCGCTCGCGCACCTGATCGAACATGTCGTCGGGAAAACCGTGCGGCGGCGAATACGCGCCCATGCCGCCGGTGTTGGGTCCGGTATCGCCGTCGCCGGCGCGCTTGTAGTCGCAGGCCGCAGCAAGCGGTAGCATCGCGCGGCCGTCGGCGAGTGCAAAGACGCTGACCTCGCGTCCTTCGAGCCGCTCTTCGAGCAGTACGTCGCTTCCGCCGCCGGGTATCTTGCTCTTGCCGTACCACTCGGCGACCACCGCGCGCGCTTCGTCGACGTCATCGCACACGACGACGCCTTTGCCCGCGGCGAGCCCATCGGCTTTCACCACCACGCCACCGCCGGGCCAGTGGTCGAGCGCCTTGTTCGCGCCCTGCAGCGAATGTTCAACGACGGCGCGTGCGGTCGGCACGCCGTGCCGTTGCATGAAGCGTTTCGAATACACTTTGCTCGACTCGAGCCGGCCGCTCGAACGATTCGGTCCGAAGACGAGTATGCCGGCATCGCGTAAGCGATCGCCGACGCCGGCGGCAATCGCCGATTCCGGGCCGAGGACAACGAGGTCGATCCCTTCGGCCAGCACACGCTCGAGGATCGCTTTACCGTCGGTCGCGGAAATCTCCCAGTTGACGCCGCGCGATGCCGTGCCGGCGTTGCCGGGAGCGGCGAAGAGCGCATTGCACGACCGGGATTGCGCAAGTTTCCAGGACAGCGCGTCCTCGCGCGCACCGTTGCCTACGACGAGAATCCGCATCCTACTCCCACTCGACCGTTGCCGGCGGTTTCGATGTGATGTCGTAGGCGACGCGATTGACGCCCTGGACTTCATTGACGATGCGCGTCGAGATCCGTTCGAGCAGCTCGTGCGGCAAGCGCGCCCAATCGGCGGTCATGCCGTCTTCGCTGGTGATCGCGCGCACGGCGACGAGGTTCGCATAGGTCCGACCGTCACCCATCACGCCGACGCTGCGCACCGGTGTCAGCACGGCGAAGTACTGCCACGGATGCGGCTCGAGCCCTTTGGCGCCGTCGATCTCTTCGCGTACGATCGCATCGGCGTCGCGGACGATCTCCAACCGGTCGGGCGTGATGTCGCCGATGATGCGCACCGCGAGCCCGGGTCCGGGAAACGGTTGTCGCTGCACGATGTGCTCGGGCAAACCGAGCA
>JBAUEZ010000083.1:0-26579 GCA_049678885.1 Candidatus Aquilonibacter sp.
GCGCAGCATCGATGCGGCGCTCCAACGCGCCGGCGCGACGACGCGCTTCATCGAAGAGTCGCGCACGATCGCGACGTGCGATGCCCTCGTACTGCCGGGCGTCGCACATTTCGGCTTCATCGCGGGCGAGCTCGATCGCACGGGCGTGCGTTCGGCCCTGCTCGAGGCTGCCGGCTTCGGCATTCCACTGCTCGGCATCTGCGTTGGCTATCAGCTGCTTTTTGAAGGCAGCGCGGAGGCACCCAAGGCGAAAGGCTTGGGTATCTTCAGCGGCGCCGTACGACGCTTGAGCACCCCGCGCGTACCGCACATGGGCTGGAATCGCGTCGAGCCGACGACGTCCGCGCTCGAAACGGGCTGGGCGTACTTTGCCAACGCCTACGCGCCGGACGCGGATGCACGCGACGCAATCGCGACGACGCAGGACGGGGAGGACTGTTTCGCCAGCGCGGCAGCGTATCGCAACGTGCAGGGCGTGCAATTTCATCCTGAACGCAGCGGTGCCTACGGTGCGCAGTTTCTCGCGGCGTTCGTGCGATCGGTGGCGGTTGCGTATGCTCGCTAAGCGCATCATCGCCTGCCTCGATGTACGCGACGGCCGCGTCGTCAAGGGGAAACAATTCACCGCGTTGCGCGATGCCGGTGATCCGGTCGAGCTCGCGTTGCGCTATCGCGACGACGGCGTCGACGAGATCGTCGTGCTCGACGTTTCTGCGACGCTCGAGTCGCGATTGGCAAACCGCCGGACGATCGAGGCGATCGCCGCAACCCTCGACGTTCCGCTCACCGTTGGCGGCGGCGTGCGCGAACTCGACGACGTGGCGCGATTGCTCAATGCCGGCGCCGACAAGGTCGCAATCAACAGTGCGGCACTCGCGCGGCCTCAATTGCTCGACGAAGCTGCGGCACGTTTCGGCTCGCAGTGTATCGTGATTTCGATCGACGCGCGACGCGCAGGCAATGGGTACGCTATCGCGACGCATAGCGCTACGCACGCGCGGGCGCGCTCGCCGATTTCGTGGGCACGCGAAGCCGTGAGCATCGGCGCCGGTGAGGTGTTGCTGACCTCAATCGATCGCGACGGCAGCCGCAACGGTTTCGATCTAGAGCTCGTGCGTAGCGCTTGTCACGCGGTCACTGTCCCCGTTGTCGCGTCAGGCGGCGCATCAGACGCGCGTAGCTTCGCCGAGGCATTGCTCGCCGGCGCCGATGCGGCGCTAGGCGCGTCGATTTTTCACAACGGCGAAGCAACGGCGAACGACGTGAAGGCGGTGTGCCGCGATGCTGGGCTGACGGTGCGCCCGTGATCGTTGCGAGCATCGACCTGCGCGGCGGGAAGGCCGTGCAACTGCGACAAGGACAATATCCAGTGCTCGAGCTCGACGACGTCATCGACCTCGCGACGCGCTTTGGCCGGCTTGGCGAGATCGCCGTCATCGATCTCGATGCGGCGTTCGGCGAGGGCGAAAACACCGACCTGATTCTCGAACTGTGCCGGATTGCACGCTGCCGCGTCGGCGGCGGCATTCGCGACGTCGAGCGCGCCAAACGCTATCTGCGCGGCGGCGCCGCATCGATCATCATTGGAACCGCGGCGAGTGAGGAACTACTTGCGCAGCTCCCGCGCGAACGTGTGCTCGTTGCACTCGACGCACGCGCCGGCCACGTCGCAGTCGACGGCTGGCGTCGTACCACCGGCGAGACGCCTTTCGAGCGCGCCCGTCGCTTCGAGGCACACTGCGGGGGCTTCTTGTACACCGATATCGAGCGTGAAGGCATGCTCGGCGGCATCGACCTCGCTGCGGCATCGCAGTTGCGTGAGGGCATCGCAGGTACACTGACGTTCGCCGGCGGCGTCACCGCGACCGAGGATATCGTGGCACTCGATCGCCTCGACATCGACGCACAGGTGGGCATGGCGCTGTACACGGGGTGCCTCGATCCGGTCGACGCCGTCATCGCAATCGTCGACTTTACCCGTGGCGGCGGTCTCGTACCAACGATTGTCTGCGATGCCGCCGATCGGAGCGTCCGCATGCTGGCATATTCGAGCGCGGAATCGCTCGCGGTTGCGCTCCGCGAGGGCATCGGCGCATATTGGAGCCGCCGGCGCAAGAACATCTGGCGCAAGGGTGAGACCTCGGGTTCCACGCAACGCCTCGTGCGCATGGAGGTCGACTGCGACCGCGACGCGCTGACCTTCTACGTCGAACAAACCGGTCCGACGTGTCACTCGGGCGCAGACAGGTGTTTTGGAAACCCGGCGTTCTCTTGGAGTACCTTGCTGTCGCGCATCGACGCGCGCGCGTGCTCCGCTGATGAGCGCTCGTACACGCGCAAGCTACTGGCCGACCCCAGCCTGCTGCGTGCGAAGCTCCTCGAAGAGTCGCAAGAAGTCGCCGACGCGGTAACGGACGACGAGGTCGCCTGGGAGTGCGCCGATTTGTTATATTTTCTTTCAGTACGAATGCGGCAAGCCGGCATCCGCATCGACGATGTGATGGCACAACTCGCGGCGCGCGCGTTATGATCGAGCGCTCCATTAACGATGTCCTCGCGCGCTCGGCGGCGCGCGGCGAGATCGACGTAGGCCCAATCCTCGAAGCTGTGCGCGCCCGCGGCGACGCCGCAGTCGCCGAATATGCATTGCGCTTCGGCGATCCACGGCCGCGGCGCATCGAGCGCAGCGAGTTCGAAAGCGCCTACAACGAATGCTCCGCGGAGCTGCGCGGCGCGCTTGCCGGCGCGGCTGAGCGGATCGAACGCTTTGCGCGCGCCCAACGCGACGCCTTTAGCGACATCACGGTATGTGAGGGAACGCTCGAACTCGGACACCGTCTTACGCCGGTCGAGCGTGCCGGCATCTACGTGCCCGCCGGCCGTCATCCGTTACCCTCGTCATTGCTGATGGGTGCGATTCCCGCCGCAGTCGCCGGAGTCCGCGAGCGTATTGTTTGCACGCCACGCGCTGGGCAAGAGGTACTCGCTGCTGCGTTCATCGCCGGTGTCCAGCGGGTCTTCGAGATCGGTGGCGCGCAAGCGATCGCCGCGCTTGCCTACGGCACGCAAAGCGTTCCGCGTGTCGACGTGATCGTCGGGCCGGGTAATGCCTACGTTACCGCGGCAAAACGCGCGGTCTTTGGTGTGTGCGCTATCGATGCGCTCGCTGGTCCATCGGAAATCGCGATCGTTGCTTCGAGTGACGCCGATGCGGGCGTGGTTGCCGCCGATTTACTCGCGCAGGCCGAGCACGACGATGAAGCGCGCGCACTTCTTGTGACCGACGATCGCATGTTTGCACTCGCGGTGAGTGCGTGCGTCGACGCACGGCTCGCATCGCTCTCCACGCAAGAAACGGCACAACGCTCGCTCGCAAAGCACGGAGGCTACGTGATACTCGCGTTCGACGATGCCCCTGCATTTTGCGATCGGCTCGCACCCGAGCATCTCTCGCTGCAGGGTGAGCGCGCCCAGGGACTCGCATCGCACGTTGCGGTCTACGGCACGTTGTTCGTCGGGGAGGGTGCGGCCGAGGTGTTCGGCGATTACGGCAGCGGCCCCAATCACGTGTTGCCGACGGGTGGAAGCGCACGCTTCTCGTCTGGTCTCTCAGTGATGCACTTCCTAACGCTACGCACGTTTCAGTACGCGCGGGGAAAAGTAGATCGCCGCATCGCGAACGATGCGGCGATTCTGGCCGAAGCGGAGGGTCTCTTCGCCCACCGCGACGCGGCGCTAGCGCGCTGTTAGCCTAGCGGACGACCCGACGGCCGCGGAGCCGGATGTGATTGCGCAGGATGCGACTGCGGTTGCGCATGTGCGGGTTGCGCATGTGCCGATTGCGGGTGCGGTTGGTACGCGTGTTGGACCGGTGCAGCGTGCTGCGGCGCGGCGTGTTGCACCGGGGCAGCGTGGTGTTCCACCGGAGCTGCGTGTTGCACCGGGGCAGCGTGGTGTTCCACCGGAGCCGCGTGTTGGACCGGTGCAGCGTGGTGTTCCACCGGAGCCGCGTGTTGCTGAACCGGGGCCGCGTGGTGTTCTACCGGAGCTGCATGCTGTGCGGGCGCATTATGTGCGGGCGCATTATGTGCCGGTGCATTATGTGCCGGCGCTGCGTGCGTCGCCGCCGAAGGGCGATAGCCCGTCGGGACGTGCGATGCGCTATACGGGCGTTGCACCGTTGCAACCGTGGGACGCCCATGGTTCGTATTGTAACGATACGCTGGATCCTGACGCGCGTAATTCGCGTGTGCGGTTTGTTGCGCGGTCATTCCGTAGCGACGGTCAGCGTATGCGCGTTGTTGCGTGGTTGTCGCACGCGCATTGATGCCATGCGGGCCACCGTTGTACGCGACGCGGTTGTTCCAGGCGCGGTATTCGCCGCGGTTGTAGTAGACGTTGTTGTGGACGATGTTCACGTTGACGTTGCTGATCGCCGTGTTGTAGCGGAAGTTGTTGCCATACCAGGCGCCACCTACGTATCCGTTGCCATAGTATCCGAAGCCGTAGTTAATGCCGCCGTAGAAGCCAACACTCGGTCCCCAATACCCGGGATCCCAAGCGTACACGCCTCCAGTGAACGCCCAATAGCCAGGCGTCCAGTACAGGCCTATTGCGGGCGCTGCAACCCATGTGCCGGGAACCCAATAGTAGCCGTCAACCGGATCGTAGGCCCAGTAGCCGGGCTGCCAGATGTAGCCCGGACCCGGAGCCAGCGGTTGCGTGTAGACGGGAATTGCCGGCGGGCCGAAGCTCACCGAAAGGCCCACGCCCACCGAGACCTGCGCGACCGCTGGTGCCGGAGCCATCCCAACCAATAGCATGCAGGCGAGAGCGAGCGTGCCGATGATGTTGATGAAGCGAGTCATGTGTTTTCCTTTTCTAATGAATGCCCTAGCGTCTATACCCGATAACGGGTTCGGCACTCATGAAGGTCCCAAACTCACGTGACTCTCATCTATGCCCCTCGTAAAAGCAGCGAGCGCACATCGGCTTATACTCGACATTTCCCTCGATTGCGACCTGATCGCCGGCAAACAGGCGCTCACTACCGGCGAAGCGCGGATTCATCGTCGCCTTGCGCCCGCACGAGCAGATATTCTTGAGTTCCTCGATACTGTCGGCAAGCGTGAGCAAGTAGGCCGCACCGGGAAACGGCTCGCCCAAGAAATCGCTGCGAATACCGTAGCAAATTACGGGTATATTGAGCTGATGGGCGCCGCGATGCAGTTGGCGCGCCTGCTTGGGCGTTAGAAACTGCGCTTCATCGACGAGCACGCACGAGATGTCGTGCATTTGCGACATGGCAACCAAAAAGTCAACGGAATCATCGAAGGTCATGGAGACTCGCTGGGGTCCGATGCGCGACGCAATGATGCCGTGTCCGTACCGATTGTCGATCTCAGACGTAAAAAGAGCAACCTTTCGACCGTTTTCTTCGTAGTTGTGCGCAACTTGAATGAGCGCGGCCGACTTGCCGGCGTTCATCGCTGAATATCTAAAGTACAGTTTTGCCATCACTGGGGGAATTATGGAAAGCAGCCGCCCGATCCGCTCCTTCTTGGCAGTCTTTGCTGTTGCAATATTCGCCGCATGCGCCGGAGGCGGCGGTTCGATGCCGCCTTCAAGTTCGGGCGTCGTAAACCCGTCGAGCCCAACCTCGGGCGACATGACCGCTAAGACGCAAAGCGCTGCGAATTCGGCGCTCGCCGTAACCGGTAACAGCCTCGACATCGATCAGTTCGGTTCATCGGCCAGCATCACGTCGTTTGCGATCCAACGCGCGGTCGCGGCACGCGACGGAAGCGCGCCTGCGTCAGCCTCGCCCGGTAGCTGTCAGCAGGGCGTCGAGTTCTCGCAAAGCAGCCCAGGCAGCGGCCAATACAACGAGACGATCGAGTTCTTCTACGACTCGGCCTGCACGCAACCGCGCAAACTGATCACGATGGCCATCAATTTCAGCTCGACCGGCGGCATCATCAACGGTACCGAAGAGCTTTGGGACATGGGCGGCAATGTGGTCGACTACAAGACCGATGAGGGCACGTTCGCCTTTGCCGCGAACTCACATCAGATCACGCAGATCACGGTAGAGCGCACGGTAGCCGCTGCGCCCACAGCTACGCCATTCGCCGAAGACGGCTTCACGTGCATCTACAACACGACCAATCCGATCGATTGCGGCAACGGCGTCGTAGCGACGATCAACGATCGCCAGATCGATCCGCAAGTCTCCGCCAGCCCAAGCGCGTCGCCAACTGCTTCGCCGACGCCGTACGAAGTTGGATTTGGCGGCACCGTACAAGGCACGTTCCAAACGCCCTCGCCGTTGCCGTCACCGTCCGGATTGCCGACCATGAGTCCGAACTTCGGCTGGAACGCGCAGAACGTTGCACTGCAGTTGACGATCGCCGGAACGGGCTACACCGGTGCCATGCAGTCGATGACGATTGCACCTGCGACGGCGCCGGCGTGGAACATTACCGGAGGCACGCAAGTGACGTCGCTTTCGGGCAGCGCGACGATCGGATTTGGGCCGAGCGGCATGATGTCGAACGCGAATATCACGCTCGTCGACAGCGCCGACGGCCTGACGATTACGCTGACATCGATCGCGCATGGCGGCCTGAGCGGAACTGTGACCAGCTCGGGACAAACCGTAGCGACCGTCACCGTCGACGCCAACGGCGACGGCACGATCAACTACACGAGCGGCGCGACGGCGCAGATCCGCGACTGGGTTATTCTAAGCTCGTAGCGTCGCGAACGCCGCGAGAGCGCGATCCATCTCGTCCTTGCTGAGTGCGGCGGAGAGCTGCGTGCGGATGCGCGCGGTCCCTTCGGGTACGACTGGAAAGCCGAAGCCGGTAACGAAGACGCCGCGCTTGAGCAACTTGTCGCTCATCGCAATGGCTTGCGCCGTTTCCCCAACGATGATCGGAACGATCGCGCTCGGCCCATCGAGTGGCTTAAAGCCAAGCTTGGCGAGTCCTTCGCGGAAATACGCGACGTTCTCTCGCAACCTGTCTACGAGCTCGGGATGTGCGTCGAGATAGTCGATCGCCGCAAGCGAACTGCACGCAACCGTCGCGGGTAGCGCGTTTGAAAACAGCTGTGGGCGCGAGCGCTGGATCAGCATGTCGATCAAGGCGGCAGAACCTGCGACAAACCCGCCGGCCGCGCCGCCGAGCGCCTTGCCAAGCGTACCGGTGATGATATCGACCGCTCCGGTAAGCCCGAAGTGCTCGATCGTGCCGCGACCGGTCTTGCCCATCACGCCGGTCCCGTGTGAATCGTCGACCACGCTCACAGCGCCGTACTTGGTGCAGAGCGCGACGATCTCGGGGAGTTTGGCGAGCGAACCTTCCATCGAAAACACGCCGTCGGTCACTACCAGAATCGGCGCACAGCCTTGCGCGTCTTTCAGCTTTGCTTCGAGATCGGCCATGTCGCCGTGTTTGTACACGGCGCGCTTGGCCTTGCTTGCAAGACGCACACCGTCGATGATCGATGCGTGATTGAGCTCATCGGAGATAATCGCCGAGCCTTCGCCGCAGATCGTCGCAAACAGCCCGGTGTTGGCGTTCCAGCAAGAGACGTACGTCAGCGACGCCTGCGTGCCAAGAAAGGACGCAATACGTTCTTCGAGCGTCCGGTGGATATCGAAGGTCCCACAAATAAAACGCACCGACGCCGTGCCGGCGCCGTATTTGCGCAAGCCTTCGATCCCGGCCTCGATCACTTCGGCTTGATCGGAGAGTCCGAGGTAGTTGTTGCTCGAGAGCACGATGACGTCGCCCGCTTCTTCCATGTGCACTTCGGGCGCCATTGGCGTGGTTAAGTGTCGAAGGCGCTTGTAGGTGCCCGCGGCTTTGAGCGCATCCAGCTCACGTTGCAGCGTCGCATCGAAGAGTGCGTTCACTTTGAAAGCCGCTCCGCCCCAAATAGCGTTTTCATTTAGCAATGTCCCCTTTTAAATCAAGTACGATCTTAGCGGCTTCGCCGCTGCGCATGAGCTCGAAAGCGCGATCGTATTCGCGAAACGGCAGTACGTGGGTGATGATCGGCCGCAAGTCGACGCGCCCGCTTTTGACCAAAGCCTGCGTTTGATACCAGGTTTCGAACATCTTGCGGCCATTGATGCCGAGCACGGTGAGCCCTTTGAAGATGATGCGCTCCGCGAGATTGATGTTGATGTTGTCGCCGGGAATGCCGAGGAGCGCAGCGGTGCCGCCGTTGCGTACCATTTGCAACCCCATATCGATCGCGCTGCCGCTACCCGACATCTCGAGCAGCACCTCTACGCCGTCACCGTTCGTCCGGCGTTTGATCTCGTCGACGAGTCCCGGCGTACGCGAATCGAACGTCTCATCGGCACCTAAACGTTTGGCCAGTTGCAGCTTGGCGGGATTTACGTCGATCGCGTACACCGATGCGGCGCCGGCGGCACGCGCCACCGGAATCGCCATCAACCCGATCGAGCCGACGCCCGTGATCACCACGCTCTTGGTGCTCACGCCGGCAGCCATCACCGTGTGCACCGCATTGCCGAGTGGATCGAACACCGCGGCAAACTCGTCAGGAATCGCCGGATCGAGCTTCCACACGTTGTATTCGGGCATGGCAATAAACTCGGCGAATGCGCCGTCACAATCGACGCCGATGATCTTCACGTGCTCGCAAATGTGGGCTTGTCCGATACGGCAGAGCACGCAGGTGAGATCGGCAATGTGGCCTTCGGCCGAGACGCGATCGCCCGTACGCACCGCGCGCACGGCGTCGCCGACCGCTTCCACCGTTCCCATAAACTCATGGCCGATGACGACCGGCGGATGCACGCGCTGCTGCGCCCAATGATCCCAAGCGTAGATATGATGGTCGGTGCCACAGACGCCCGCCTTTTCGACGCGGATCAGCACGTCGGTCGGACCAATAGTCGGGATCGGGACGTCCGTCAGCGTAAAGCCCGGCTCCGGTTTGAGCTTAGCGAGCGCGTGCATCGTAGTGGCCATGACGGCCCCAAATATTCAAAACAAAAGGGGCCCGCGCCTTGCGCGAACCCCTTTCTGCTTTACTCCGACTGAAGTCGCGACTAGAAGTCGTACTCGAGTTGGAAGCGGCTGTACTTGAACAGGCCGGCAATCGCTTCTCCCGGCGGGGCGAAGTTCGTGGCCGAACGGCTGAACAAGCGCACGCGGAACGAGAGACCCCTGTAAAGTCCCGTCTTCGGCACCTTCATGAAGAAGTATTGCGTGTCGAAGTCGGTCGCGTTGGTCGACGTGGCGTAGCCCGGGTTCGAGAAGTCGTACCACGTTTGGCCGACTTGGACCCAGAACTGCTTGTTGTCTGACGTGAACGTCGCTTGGACTTTCACGCCGCTACCGGGGCCACGGCGATCGACGATGCCCGTCGTACCGCTCGTTACGAAGGTCGGATCGGTAACGTACGAGTCGGTGTACGGGCTCGCCCAGCCACCATAGTAGACGTCGGCCACAGTGCCCGAAGCGTTGTCGGCCGTACACTGTGCTGAACCGCCGGTCGGCAGGAAGTACGGCATGTTGTAATTGTAGGCCTTCGCCGTAGCGAACTGGTGGGTGTTATGGTTACACGTGATACCGGTCGGCAGCGCGACTGCGCTGTCGGTTTTTACCGGAACCGAATCGAACCCCGCGCTGAGCAGCACGTTGGCCATCGGATAGAAGCCGACTTGCAAACCGAAGATCGATGAATCGATCTTGCCGAGCAGGTCGTCCGACGGCGCGTTTTCTGTACCGGTTTGCAGCGCCACGTACGGCTTGAGTTTGCTCGTTCCGAGGGTGTACTTCGCATCCAGCCACCAGGCTGAGGCAATGTTCTGGAAGCCATAGTAGTAGAGGTTGGCGGTGAGTGGAAGATCCTTCGGGCCTACGTAGCCGACGCGACCGTAGATAGTACCGCTGGTCTTGTACGTCGTCTCCGTCGGATCGTAGTAGAGGCTCGAGTACGCCGTCGCACCCGAATAGGTGTAGCCGCCCGGCGCGAGCGCCGTGAGTAGCGTGCCCTGATCGAAGTTGGAACACGTACGGCATTCCCATTGCCAGAAGTCCATCGCTTCGACGGTCCAGTTCGGGTTGATCTTATAAGAAAGATCAGCGCCCTGATACGCGACCGGTTTGAGGCGCGAATCCGAGATCGGCGTCCACGGCGTGCCGTACGCCATGTTGCCGCCTTCGAAGCCAAGGCCGTTGCCGTTGGCTGCGCCATTGTACTTGAGGTACGCTTCGTAGAGCGTGCTCATCTCGAACTGCGGCAGCGTGGTATCGGGATTGAGTCCCGGCGGATGGCTGGCCGTGCCGCATGGGCCCGGCTTCGCCGAACTCGCCGTGTTCGGATCCGAGCATTGGTTGAACGGATTCGCATAGAGATACGAACCGCCAACGCTAAAGCCCGAGTTCTCGAACGCATACGCGGCCGAGAGACTGATGGCGTTATTTTCCGAAGACTGGTTGGCTTTGCCGGCAACGCCGTTTGGAATGCCAAAGCTGCTGTACGCGTTTTGACGCGTGAAGTCGTAGGCGCGGATGTAACCGTGGAAGGTGAATGGATTTGGGGAAGGCTTAGGCTTCGGCGTTTGCTGTTCCTGAGCCACGGTCGGTAACGTGTACACTGGTGTTGCCGTTGTTTCCGCCAGTGCGAACGTTGTCGCCCCCAAAACCATCGCCGCCACGGTCAGACCGACGCGCGCGAGTTTGGTAAACACGTAAGAACTACTCCCTTTATGCAAAGAGTGAGTATTGGGTGTAACGGCCCAATGCTACCTGGGCGAAATTAAGGCTCACTTAACATCGTCTTAAGCGGCAATCGGGCCACCTCCGTATCATAGCGGCTCCGGGTTGAGACGAAAAACCCCTATTTGGGGAGGATTTGCCTGCTTCTTCGGTGGGTTAGCCGTAGCGACCTGTGATATAGTCTTCGGTCCGCTTATCGCGTGGCTTGGTAAATATAGTGGACGTCGCATCGGACTCGATCAGCTCACCCATCAGGAAGAAGGTCGTGAAGTCGCTGATACGCGCGGCCTGCTGCATCGAGTGGGTCACAATAACGACTGTATACGCTTTTTTGAGGTCGTCGATCAGGTCTTCGATCTTGCTCGTCGCGATCGGGTCGAGCGCGGATGCCGGCTCATCCATGAGAATGACCTCAGGGTCGACGGCCAGACAGCGGGCGATACATAGGCGCTGCTGCTGACCGCCCGAGAGGTCGAGCGCGGAGCGATCGAGCCGATCTTTAACCTCGTCCCACAGGGCCGCACCGCGTAGGCCTTTTTCGCAGATTTCCATCAGCGTTTTCTTGTTGCGTTCGCCATGGATTTTCGGTCCGTACACGACATTTTCGTAGATCGTCTTCGGGAAGGGATTGGGACGCTGGAAGACCATGCCGATGCGATGCCGCACCGTGACCGGGTCGATGTTGGGTGCGTAGATGTTCTCGTTGTCGAGCAACACCTGTCCCTCAACGCGCGCATCAGGCGTCAAATCGTGCATGCGATTGAGCGCGCGGATAAAGGTTGACTTGCCGCATCCGGAGGGACCGATGAGCGCCGTCACACAGTGCTCGGGCATGCTCAGATTCGCGTTCTTGATCGCGTGAAAGCTTCCGTAATAAATGTCGAGGTCGCGCGCCTCGAGCTTCGTTGAAGTAGGCACGCTGGTGAGTTCCGGATTTGTTGCGATCATACGCCTTGTATTGTCGTCCATATGCGGGCTGAGCGAGGTACACAAGAATTGAGCCGACAGCATAGCGGCTCCTACGTCATCACCCGAAACTTACTGCAGAAAAGAGCTTAAGTCGCGATTAAGGGGCATTAAGATAAACGCCCTCGGCAAAAGGCGCCGCGGGCGTTACATCAGGGAACACGTCGACATACCACTCTCGAACGTCCTGCAGGGTCAGCGTCCGGCAGTACTCATCGAGAAAGGCCAAAATCTGACGGCGCATCGCGCGCTCGTCTAGCTCGGGACATTTTGTCGAACGCGACATAGCACTACGGTAGGGCACGTAGATTAGGTCGGGCTTATCGCGTCTTTAAGATGTGTCTGCGTCGTGCAGTTATGTCCGCGGGCCCACGCGCATGATCGGCAAACGTACGGTAAAGAGCGTCCCGCGTCCGAGCATCGACTCGGTCGCAACCGTGCCGCCGTGCGCATCGATGATGCCCTTGACAATTGCAAGCCCTAATCCCGCGCCCCCACTCTCGCGCGTGCGCGAGCGGTCGACAACGTAGAACCGTTCGAAGATATGCGGGATGTCTCGGTACGGAATGCCGACGCCGGTATCGCGTACCCGCATGATCGCATCGTTGCCGTTCGCGTCGAGTTCTAGGGTCACGCTGCCACCTGCGACCGTATGGCGGATCGCGTTGTCAATCAGGTTCACAAAGACTTGCGAGAGCCGGTCGGGATCAGCCTCGACCGACACCGGGCGCATCGTTCGTAATTCCAAACGAACGCCTTTGTTTGCAGCTTGTGGCTCGAATGACGCGACGATCGGGTGCGCGACCTCTTCGAGATCGACCTCGCGAAGATTGAGCCGTAACTGGCCCGACTCTGCGCGCGCCTGTTCGAGCAATTGCTGGACGAGCGCGGCCAAGCGATCGACCTGCGCCAACACTTGCGGCAGAAAGAGATCCGCCGCTTCATCGTCGGGCGATTCGACCACGGTTTCAAGCATCAATTTGATCGATGAAAGCGGCGTGCGCAGTTCGTGGGAAACGTTGGTGAGAAATTCCTTGCTGGCGCGCTCGAGGCGCGTGATGTCGGTCTGATCGTCGGCAAAGACGACGACGCCGCCCGACGCGTCATCGCCGATCGGATAGACCGAGATGCCGTACGTGCGCCGCTGCGTCGGGCTCGCAATCGTGATCGGCGCCACGGATGCTTCGCCGAGCAGGGCGTCGTCGATACGCCGCTCGAGTTCGACGTTGGGGATCGAGGTGATAACGTGCGAGCCAATCGCTCGGCTGGGATCGAATTCGAAGATCGTGCCGGCAGCCGAGTTCGCAAATCGTATGCGCGCGCCGCGGTCGACGAAGACCACGCCCAACGGCAGTGCGGCAACAAGCGTCGCGAAGTCAGCTTCGCCCTGTGAGCGATGGTTTGGTTCGACGATAACGGCGCTCACCGGCTCGCTCACGCGCCGCTGACGCGCGATGATCCAACCGATCAGCGCACCGAGCACGAGCGCCGCCCCGGCAAGCAGCGCATCTACAAGCATAGCTTATGCTTTGAACATGTAGCCGCGCGAACGCACCGTGATGATGTGGCGCGGATTGCGTGAATCTTCCTCGATTTTTTCGCGCAGCCAACGAATGTGCACGCTAACCGTCTGTTGCTCGCCCTCGAAATCGTAGCCCCAGACTTTATCGAGCAGGGTCTGGCGTGTTACGACGCGGCCGTTGTTCTCCATCAGCACGCGCAAGAGCGCGAACTCTTTGGGCGCGAGCGCCACGTCTTTGCCGCGCACGGTAAGTTGCTGGCGCGACGGATCGAGCACGATCTGCCCGAGGGAAATCGCTTCTTCGTGGCCGCCTTGTATCGGCGTCTGACGGCGCAAGCGTGCTTTGACGCGCGCAAGAAACTCGTGCAGCGCAAACGGTTTCGTAACGTAATCGTCGGCCCCGAGCTCGAGCGCAAGCACTTTGTCGATCTCCTGGTCCTTGGCCGTCAACATGATGATCGGCACCGACGAGAACTTGCGAATCTCTTTGCAGGCTTCAACGCCGTCGAGCACCGGTAACATGATGTCGAGCACGACCAGATCCGGCGATTCGCGTTGCGCCATCGCGACGGCACTGCGACCGTCGCTTGCAGTCACGACGGTGTACCCGCTGCGTTCGAGATTGAACCGCAACGTCTGCAAGATCGCGGACTCGTCGTCAACCACCAGGATCTTCTTGTTGAAGTCGGGGCTTTTGACAAACGTTCCCCGCGAGGGTTTAGTCTCCAGCGATCCGTTCATATGCTTTGGCGATCGCGCTGTAGTCGAGCGCGCCGTCTCCTTCTGCCGATTGGGCAGTGTATAGTTGGTACGCAAGTGCCGTCAGCGGCATAGCGTACTTCGTCGCGCGCGCCGCGTCGAGTGCCGCTGCGACGTCTTTGCGCAGCAGATCCATAGCAAAGCCGCCTTGGAAGGTCCCGGCAAACCATGTCTTGGGAAGCCATTGGTCAAGCAAGTAGTTGGAACCCGTCGCCGTTGCAATAACTTTTCGAACCGCATCGAGATCGGCCCCAGCGCGCTGCGCGAAGACCAAAGCTTCCATATTCGCGATCATGACGCTCGCTATGATCACCTGATTCACGAGCTTTACGGTTTCACCCATACCCACGCCGCCTAAGAGGGTCGGCGTCCCCATCGCTTTGAGCACGGATTCAACCCGTTCAAAGGTAGCAGGCGCGGCACCAACCATGATCGTGAGCGTGCCCGTCGTTGCGCGTGCGGGGCCGCCGCTGACCGGCGCATCGACGAAATCGACCTTGCTTGCGGCGAGCCGCTCGGCGAACCGCTGCGAAGCGATCGGCGAGATTGTCGACATGTCGATCGCGACGCTGCCGGCCTTCATACCCTTGGCTGCACCGCGCCCGCCGAAGAGCACCTCCTCTACTTGCGGCGCATCGGGAACCATCGTGATCACGATGTCGCTCGCCGCGGCGACCGCGGCGGGATCGGCCGCTTCCTTCGCCCCCTCCGCCGTGAGGCGTTCAACAGCTTCGCGCCGGCGGTGCGCCGCAATCGTTACCGGAAATCCGGCCTTCAGTAAGGAGTGGGCCATGGGCTCACCCATCGCTCCAATACCGAGAAACCCAAGCGCAGGACGTGCATCCATCACTGCCGCCCCTTTTTACAGGCGCCTCCCCGTTCCTGGCCGAAGCGGCCGCCATGAGCATTGCAGCACCAGCCATTCGGCGCCCGACGTTCGACCAATTGAACCTTTCGATCGGTAAGCGCACGCGTTTGCACCGTCTGATGTACGAACACGGACCGGCGAACGGAACGCTGATGATTCTGCCGATCGATCAAGGCCTCGAGCACGGTCCAATCGATTTCTTCGACAATCCGGACTCGCTCGACACCGATTGGATTCACCGGCTCGCGGTCGCGGGGAACTTCTCCGGTATTGCGCTGCACGTCGGCCTGGCCGAAAAGTATCACAAAGACTACGCTGGCCGTGTCCCGCTGGTGCTGAAGATAAACGGCAAAACCAACGTGCCTCCCGACGACGAAGCATTTTCATCGCTCACGTCGTCGGTCGAAGACGCGGTGCGTCTCGGTGCCGACGCGGTCGGCTATACGCTCTTCGTCGGCAGCCCGTCGCAAGACGTCGATATCGCGCAGTGCAACGAAGTGCGCCGCGAATGCGAACGCTACGGCATGCCGCTGATCATCTGGTCGTATCCGCGCGGTTCGGCGATGAAGGCGAAGGGTGGCATTGACTCACTTTACGCCGTCGACTATGCGGCACGCGTTGCGTGCGAGATGGGCTGCGACATCGTCAAACTCAACGAGCCGAAATGGGATGCCGCGACGGCAGACAAAATGCCCAAGCCGTACAATACTTTGCAATACACCGACGTCGAAGGCTTGCGCAAAGTCGTGAAATCCGCGGGCCGGACGCTGGTGCTCGTCTCGGGCGGCAGCAAGATGGGCGACGCCGACACGATAGAAAAGGCACACGCGGCGATGGAAGCCGGATGCGTCGGCCTGATCTTCGGCCGCAACATGTGGCAGCGCAAGTGGGACGACGCGCTTTCGATGGCGTCCCGGATGCGCGAGCTCCTCGGCAACTACGGCCAAGAAGAATAATCGCTCGCCGCTGCGGCTAACCCGTTCGGGTCGATGTCGTACCCCCGCCCTAGAAAAATCAGGTACTATTGGGACGAGCCCATGATCGAAGCAAAGCAAGCCATCGACAGCACGTCGTCTGAGGAAACCGTCGAGGTTCGGATCAACCGAGCCATCGATAAGGTGCGTCCCATGATCCAGTCGGACGGTGGCGAGGTCTGGCTGATCAAGGTCGAGGGCAGCACGGCCTACGTGCAGATGCTCGGGGCCTGCGGCGGATGCCCCGCCTCGACGATGACGCTCAAAGGCGCGATCGAGGCCGCCGTAACCGCCGACGTCCCCGAAATCACTACCGTAGAAGAACTCTAAACCAGCTGAGCGCTAGTGGGCGCAGTGCGAGCAGTAGTAGCTCACCGCGCCGCCGTGCGTCTGCGGGACCATGTGTTCGCGCGAACCGCGCCGACCGCAGCTCGCACATGCATATGTCGCACCGAACGTCCCCGTCGCCGGCACGCCTTCGTGCCGCTTGGCCATCCAGACAATCAGAAAGATCGCGAGCCCGACTATCCACGGGGCCCATGCGAAGAACCAGCCGAAAACATCGGCATTCAGCACCGGATTCATAACGGATTCCCTTCATTCGCACGAGCGCCGCAAGAGCCCTCGGAGCCGGGACCGAAGGTCCAGCGATGAACCATGAGAGGGCGCTGCGCGACGAGCTCATCGCTCATCTCGAACGCACCCGCGTCCTGCGCGACCCGCGCATCACGGCAGCACTTCGCGCCGTCGATCGGCATCGCTTCGTGCCCACCGTAACGCCCGACGAAGCCTACGAAGACAAAGCGCTCGCGATCAAGGAGTGCGACGGGTCCGTGCTTTCCTCGATCTCGCAACCGTCGATGATCGTGCACATGCTCGAATTGCTCAACGTTATGCCGACGGATCGCGTGCTTGAGATCGGCACCGGAAGCGGGTATAACGCTGCGCTGCTTGCGGAACTCGCACGCGAGGGAACTGTAGTAAGCGTTGAAATCGAATCCGACCTCATGGACAGCGCGCGTTCGGCGCTCGACGAGCAGGGGTATCGTCGCGTCGTGCTCGTGCATGCCGATAAACTCGGCGAGATCCAGCGTCCCTTCGATCGCATCGTCGTCACCGCGCGTTCGAATGATATCGAACCAAATTGGTGGCGTCTGCTCGCCCCGGGCGGTCGCATCGTTGTCCCACTCGACATCGGCTACGGTGGTGAACGCGCTGTCGGCTTCGTGCGTACCGGCGATCTCTTACGGAGTGTCGGGTCCTACGCATGCGCATTTGTGGAGTTGCGAGATAATGTCGGTGTGCGAGGTACGGTCAGCGCGCAAGGTTCGCCGATGTTTTTCCGCACGCGAGCTGCACGCTACGATCGCGAGCCGGGCGCAACGACGCCGCTCGACGTAGTTGCCGTCGAGCGGACACGAGCCGACACGTCGTTACTTGAAAGCGCGGACGCGGTCGTTGCGCGTCCTCATACGCTCTTCGCGCTTACGCGGACTTCTTGAAATACTCCGCGTTGATGGCGATGAAATTTTCCCATTTTTCAGGAACGTCGGAGTCGGCAAAAATCGCTTCCACCGGGCAGGCCGAAACACAGGCTCCGCAATCGATGCACACTTCAGGATCGATGTAGAGCATCTCGTCGCTGTCGGCGCCGTGGATGCAGTCCACCGGGCACACGTCAACGCACGATTTGTCCTTGGTTCCGATGCACGGCTCGGTGATGATATACGTCATAACAGCCCGGTACTTAGAAACCTCCGGAGCCGACGCCTGCTATGCCGCCGAGCGCCTTCCCGAGATCGCCCGCACGAGCCACAGCAGCACGACGGCGCCGATCAGCGCGCACACAAAGCTACCGAGACTCCAGCCCATCGCGATCGGGTGCCCGAAGAGCGAGAAGATCCAGCCGCCGATGACGGCTCCGACAATTCCCACAATCATGTCGCCGAGAATGCCGCCCGGACCCGTGCCCGGCACGATCCAGCGCGCAACCGCGCCCACGATGATCCCAAAGAGAATCCAGAACAGAATAGTGCCCATTGCGTCCCTCCCTAGACCCAGGTTACCCTGAGGAGCACGATGACGAAACCGCTTGCCCTGCTTGCCATGCTGCTGATCGTCGCGACGACAGCAGCGCGCGCCGCAACCGTGACGCACATTACCGTTACCGGTGAGGGAACAATTGCCGTCACGCCCGACCAAGCCACGGTGCGGGCAGCGATCGAGAACACTGCGGCACGTGCGCAAGACGCCGTCTCGCAGACCAACGTAACCTATACAGGCGCGGTCGATGCAGTCGTCGCATTAGGCGTTGCGCGCAGTGATGTCACGCTTGCGTACTACAACTTCAATTATAATCCGCAGCCGGTGGTCTCGCCCGGTGAAAATATCCCGCCCGGCCGCTACGGTTACACGGTGACGCGAACCTTCGATGTCAAAGTGCGCGACGTCAATAAGGCCGGCGCCGTCGTCGACGCGCTCACCAAGGCCGGCGTGACGAATATCGAGAGCGTCGCGTTCACCGCTTCCGATCCGTCTCGCGCGCGTAGCGAAGCGACGGCAAAGGCCATGGCCGATGCGCGTGCCAAGGCGCAAGACGCTGCCCGAGCGGCCGGTCTCCACATCACAGGGATTGGACGCATCACCTACGGCGGAGCACCTATCGTCCAGCCGATGATGCGCACAATGGCGGCGCAGGCGCCGGCACCGACCGTCTTCGATCAGGGAAGCGTCAACGTCACGGTTAATCTTACCGTGGTCTTCCTGGCGCAGCCCTAGCGAAACGAATACCGGCTCTCCGAAGTAAGGGAAGGCATGACGACCACCACCTGCGAGTCGTGCGGACGGCGTCCGTCCACGACCACCATCGGCCGAAGCGCCCTGTGTTCGCATTGCGCCCAGCGGCGCAGCGCTGCCAGTGCGCTACCGTTTCTCGGTGCGGCGCTTGCCGCCGCCGGCTTAATCGCGGGCGGCGCAATGCTGATCGAAAATCGCGACGAGCTCTCGAAGCGCTTCAACGTAACCGGCGGCACGCCGACGTTGCAAACTTTTTCGCGCGACCTCACGGAGCTTGCGCGTAACGGCAAACTCGATCCGGTGGTTGGTCGCGATGATGAGATCGAACGCGTGATCTCGATCCTCGCTCGTCGCAGTAAGAACAACCCCGTGCTCGTCGGTGAGCCGGGCGTCGGCAAGACGGCGATCGTCGAAGGTTTAGCGCAGCGTATCGTTGCGGGCGGTGTTCCCGCATCGCTGCGCAACAAACGCGTGCTCGCGCTTTCGCTTGGGCCGCTGGTTGCCGGAACGAAGTATCGCGGCGAGTTTGAAAGCCGCGTGAAGCGGATCCTCGACGAGGTTAAGCGCAGCGCCCGCGACGTCATCCTCTTTATCGACGAGATGCACACGCTGGTCGGCGCCGGTGCGGCTGAAGGCGCGCTCGATCTCTCCTCGATGATCAAGCCGGAGCTTGCGCGTGGAGAACTGCAGTGCGTCGGCGCGACGACCTTCGATGAGTACCGCAAGTACGTCGAGTCGGATGCCGCGCTCGAACGGCGCTTCCAGCCGGTGATGGTCGAGGAGCCGAGCGTCGAGGCAACGATTGCGATCTTGCGTGGGCTTCGCGCAAAGTACGGCGAGCATCACCGCGTGCGCATTACCGATGAAGCGGTCGAGGCGGCCGCGAACCTTTCGGCGCGCTACATCGCCGACCGCTTCTTGCCCGACAAGGCGATCGATCTGATGGATGAAGCTGCGGCCAATGTCGCGCTTTCCAACAAAGGCGCCATCGACCGCCCACCGGTTACGCCCGATCATGTCGCAGCCGTCGTCACGAAGTGGACCGGCATTCCGCAACAGACGCTCTCGGAATCGCAAGCGAATGCGCTGCTCGAACTCGAAACAACGCTCTCGCGTCGCGTCATCGGGCAGCAATATGCGATCGCGACGGTTGCGAGTGCGATTCGTCGCGCGCGCGCCGGCCTGCACGATCCGCGCAAGCCGCTCGGCAGTTTTCTCTTCGCCGGACCGAGCGGCGTCGGTAAGACCGAGCTCGCCAAAGCGCTCGCCGCCGCACTCTTTGGTACCGAAGAGGCGCTCGTGCGCATCGATCTCTCCGAGTTCACCGAGGCGCACACCGTTTCGCGTCTGCTCGGCGCACCGCCGGGATACGCCGGACACGACGAGCCTGGCCAATTGACTGAGCCCGTGCGGCGGCGCCCGTACTGCGTGATTCTCTTCGATGAACTCGAAAAGGCGCACCCCGACGTCGCGAGCATACTCTTGCAGATTCTCGACGACGGGCGGGTCACGGATGCAAAAGGGCGCACGATCGACTTCCGCCACGCCTTGATCGTGCTCACGACCAATCTCGACGACGATCAGGTCGCCGTCTATCTGCGGCCGGAGCTGCTCAATCGCATCGACGATCGCGTGCGTTTCAACGAGCTCCAACTCGCCGATATAGAAGCGATCGTCGAGATCCACGTCGATGCCCTCGCCCAGCGCATGGGCGCACGCAATCTGCACTTGCGTCTTTCAGAGGATGCGAAGTCGTACCTTGCGCGTGTCTCGATCGGCGCCGGCAGCGGCGCACGTTACGTGCAGCGCACCGTCTCGCACTACATCTCGACGCCGCTCTCGACTGCGATCCTCCGTGGCGAGCTGCGCGACGGCGGCACCGCCACGGTCACGCTCGACGGCGACGAACTAAGAATCGCCGCAGCTTAGCTACACTTGTCATCCCGAGTGGAGCGAACGGAGTGAGCATAGTCGAGGGACCGGCGCAATCACGGCGTCGCTTGCCGTTGCCGCTCGCGAAGACGCTCCTCGCGGCGCATCCTGCGCCGCTCCTGCTGCGCGAGTTTTGCGCCACGACCAGCGGAATTTCGCATCCTGCGAATGGCGCAAAACTTCGAGCCTTCGCTTAGCAGCAACGGCGAAGCAACGCCCAAGACGTCTATCCCTCGACTACGGCGCTTCGCGCCGAAGCTCGGGATGACAAGATTATAAAATCGACTTGATGTCGGCGTTGAGCTGCTCGGGTGAGAGCTGGCCGATTTCGACCTTGCGCACGACGCCAGTCTTGTCGATGAAAACGCCGACCGGCATGCCGTTGATCCGATACTGATCGCTCAGCGTGCCCGAGTCGACGACAGCCGGATACGTGAGCTGATGTTGATCGACGAACTGTTTGGCCTTCTGCGCGTTCTCTTGCACGTCGACGCCGATGACTTGCAAGCCCTGCGGGCCGTACGTTTTAAAAGCCGCGTTGACCATCGGCGCCTCCGCGTTGCACGGCGGGCACCAGGTTGCGAAGAAGTCCATGAACACCGGCTTACCGCGCAGTTGCGCCATCGTCAGCGAGCCGTTGCCGCTGACCAGCGGATCGCTCCAGTCCGGTGCGGCTTGGCCGACCTGCGCGGTCGCATTCGCTGCGCTCTTTCCACCGCCGCCGTTTGTATTACACCCGGCCACAGCGAATGCCAGCGCCGCGACAATTATCCAATTCTTAGCCATAACTCGGGTACGCTACCGCCTCCAGATCAGTTTTCATTTGCGCGATTAATTCGTCGACCGAGGCGAAGAGCCGTTGCTCGCGCAGGTACCGGAGGTCGCGCAGGGCCAGCTCGTGCCCGTAGATCGTTTCGTGAAAGTCCCGCAGCCACGCCTCGATCGTTCGCTGCTTCCCCTCGAATTGCGGGTTGGTGCCGATCGAGACCAGCGCCGCGTGGTCGCGGCCATCGTGGCGCGCGACCGCCGCGTAAACGCCGTCTTTCGGCAATAACTTATTCGGCAGCGAGATGTTTGCGGTCGGAAAGTCGAGGTCGTGCCCGCGCCCGAACCCCACCTCGACCACGCCTCGCAGTTCGTAACTGTGACCAAGCAGGTAGTCGGCAAGCTCGAGATTACCGTCCGCGATCAATGCGCGGATGCGCGTGCTCGAGATCCGCTGACCCTCGTGCGTCACGTTCTCTAGCGCGATAAAGGGTAGATTACGCTCGCCGAAATAGGCCGCCATCGTCGCGGCATCGCCGGTGCGCTTGTGGCCGAAGCGAAAGGTTGAACCGACCGCCGCACCTTGCACGCTCATCGCGGTGAGCCGCTCGAGAAATTGCTTCGGCGTCAGCGTCGCAATGCTGTCGTCAAACGTGATGAGGAAACATTCCTCGAACCCGGCTTGCGCGAACAGATCGACGCGCTCGGCGGTGGTCGTAATCAGCGGCGGCTCCGTGCCAGGGCGCAAAAAAGCCGCCGGATGATTCGCAAAGGTCAAAACCCCAACGCGATAGCCCGGCTTACGCATCCGCCGCGCCGCCTTGGCGATCTCGACATGCCCACGGTGCATCCCATCAAAAAAACCGATCGCAAGTACGAGCGGCCGGTCATTTTCTCGAAAGAGCTCGTGGTAGATTTTCACACGAAGACTTTCCGCGGAGCGAGCAGGGCCCCGTGCGCTTCACCGACGCCGACCAGCGTACGCGAGTGGTCGCGAACGAAGACGCGCGACGCCGGCGCACCTTCGGGTAGCGGCACGACGCGGCCGGCACGAAAGTCTGCCGAGCCGCGCAGGTCGAGCACGATCGTCGGGAATGGAATGATGTGTTCGGGCGGCGTGACTGCGCCTTGCGGATCCTCGGCGATCTCTTCGAGAAGACGCGATTCGTAGAGCACGAAAGGCCCCGAAGCCTCGCGCACGAGCGCACCCATGTGCGCGGGCACGCCGATCGCCGCGCCAAGGTCCTCGCACAGCGTGCGGACGTAGGTGCCCTCGCTGCACGCGACACGAATGCGCGCCTTGTTCGGCGCTTCCGTTCCGAGCAGCGTGAGTCCGTAGATCGTCACGTTGCGCGCTTTGCGCTCGACCGTTTTGCCTTCGCGCGCTAAATCGTAGAGTCGCTTGCCCTCGTGATGCAACGCCGAAAACATCGGGGGCACCTGCGCGATCTTGCCGATGAACTGCGGCAATGCGTCTTCGAGCTTGCGCGCCCAGTGCGAGGGAAGCTCGCCGGTTGCAACCGTCTCGCCAAGCGCGTCCTGCGTGGCCGTTGAACCGCCAAGGATGAGCAACGCGGTGTATGCCTTACGTTGATCTTCGAGGAGTGGAATCAAGCGCGTCGCTTTGCCGATTGCCACCGGCAGTACGCCGGCCGCTTGCGGATCGAGGGTGCCTAGATGTCCCGCCGCGATCCGGCGATCGCGTCCGTATACGCCGTAGATGCGTTTGACGCGGGCAACGACTTGCGCCGACGAATAGCCCGCGGGTTTGAAGACGTTGACGAATCCAATCTCGAGCGCGTCGCTCACAGTCCTTCGGCCAAGAGCGCCGCATCGACCGCGGCATATGCCTCGTTACGCGTACCGTGCAACGTCAAACCCGCGGCGCGAAAGTGTCCGCCGCCGCCAAGACGCGCCGCCGCTGCCTGCACGTTGACGCGTCCGCTCGAGCGCAAGCTCACGCGAATCTCGCCCTCGTAGGCTTTGAAAAGCGCCGCGACCTCGACGCCCTCTTGCGAACGCAACACGTTAACCGTGTCCTCGGTGTCTTCGCCGTCTGCGCCGGTCTCGGCCAGCATCGCATCGTCGATGTACGAGTAGCAATAGCGGCCGTCGTGTTCAAATTTCATCTCGTCGATAATACGGCCGAGGAGCCGCGTCGCCGCAACGCGCTTACTTCCGAAGATCTCTTCGGTGATTTGTTCTTTGTCGGCGCCTGCGCGCATCAATTCAGCCGAGAGTTCGAGCGCGTCCGGCGACGTGTTCGAGTGCATGAAGCCGCCCGTGTCGGTCATGATCGTCGTCAAGATGCAGGTCGCAATATCCTTATCGATCGGCGTCTTCATTTGGCGCAAGATCCGCATCACGGCGGTCCCCGTCGAGCACTCGGTTGGAATGACGAAATTCAACGCTCCAAAATGCGAGTTGCCCAAGTGGTGATCGATGTCGAGCATGTTCGCGCGGTCGACTTTCGGCAGAAACTCGCCGGCGCGCGCATAGTCGCTCATGTCTCCGAAGACGTAGAGCGTATCGGGCGGAAAATCGGCCGGAATCTGACGCGAAACGAACTCCGCATCCGGAAGGAAGCGCAAGTTGCGCGGCACGGGATCTTGGTTGAAATACGCGACGCGCTTGCCCATGCGTTTGAGCGCGATACCTAGCGCAAGGCCCGCACCAAGCGTATCGCCGTCCGGTTTGACGTGGCTCACCATTACGAACGCCGGACGTCGCTTCAACTCGGCAACGATCTCTGCTTCCGTCGACGAGCGCACCTGATTCTCGATCATTCGTCTCCCTCGATCTGCGTCGCCTTGCGCCGTTCGGCGTCTTCGCGCAGTGTCTTAGCGAGCGCGATCGCGCGCTCGGTCGAGCGGTCTTCGATGAAGGTCAGCTCCGGGGTGTGCCGCAGATCGATACGATGTCCGAGTTCGCCGCGCAAGAACCGCGCCCCAGACTGCAGCGCCTCGAGCGATTGGCGCGCCTGATGGCGATCGCCAATCACCGAAACGAAGACCTTGCACGTGCGCAGATCGTCACCGACCTCGACGCGCGTCACCGTAACGAAGCCCAGACGCGGATCCTTGAGTTCCTGACTAATCAGGGTGCCGAGGATGCGCTGGATCTCGTGATCGATACGCGCGAGGCGCTGAGCCTTCATTTGGAAGGCGCTCCGCCCGAGGCTTCGCGCCCCCCACGCTGCGCGTGGGGCCCCCAAGCCAGGGCGCGCGAAAGATCTTGGTACGCTCGTAACCCCCCTAGGGCGCGCCCAATTGTCATGCAGTAACCAGCTCCGCGGCGACGTGCTCGGTTGCGTACGCCTCGATCACGTCACCAACTTTGAGGTCCTGGTATTTCGCGATCTGAATACCGCACTCGAAGCCTTCCGCGACTTCGCGGACATCGTCCTTGAAGCGGCGCAGGCTCTCGAGCTCGCCGGTGAAGACCACCGCCGAGTCGCGCAGGATGCGCACCTTCGCATTACGCGTGATCTTGCCGTCTTTGACGTAGCAGCCGACGATCGTGCCGACCTTGCTGACCTTGAAGACTTCGCGGACTTCGGCGTGGCCGAGCGTGACTTCGCGCTCGACAGGCGCGAGCATACCGGTCATCGCCTTACGCAGATCGTCTTCGATCTCGTAGATGACCTGATAGAAGCGCAGATCGACGCCTTCGTTATCGGCTAAACGCTTCGCGGTTTCGTCCGGCCGAATGTTGAAACCGATCAAGACTGCGCCCGACGCGCTAGCGAGATTGACGTCGTTGGGCGAGATCGCGCCGACGCCGCCGTGGATGACGCGCACGTCGACTTCCTCGGTCGAGAGCGATTCCATCCGCGCGCGCAACGCTTCGAGTGCGCCTTGCCCGTCGGCTTTGATGATGAGGTTGAGCGTCTTCTTGCCTTCGGCCGGCATCTGCATGAACGTCTCGAGCGAGACCCGCTGAGAAGCCGAACCGGCAATACGCACGTCGCGGCGGCGCACCGCGCGCTTGTCCGCGGTTTCGCGCGCGACACGTTCGTCGCTCACGACCATCAACGTGTCGCCGGCGGCGGGCACGTCTTGCAGACCCATGACCTCGACCGGAATCGACGGTCCGGCCTTCTTCACTTGCTTGCCCTTGTCGTCGATGAGCGCGCGCACCTTACCGAAGGTGCCGCCGACCACGACGATGTCGCCAACACGCAGCGTACCGTTCTGCACGAGCACGGTTGCGACCGCACCGCGGCCACGTGAGAGCTGCGACTCGATCACAACGCCGCTTGCACGACGATTCTTGTTGGCCTTGAGTTCCTTGATGTCGGCTTCGAGCAACACGGTGTCGAGCAGTGCATCGATACCGGTGCCCGCCTTTGCAGAAACCGGTACCATTTCGATCGTGCCGCCCCAGTCGACCGCCTGCAGACCCTCTTCGGCAAGCTGCTGCTTGACGCGGTCGGGCTGCGCATCCGGCTTGTCCATCTTGTTGACGGCCACGACAATGGGTACGCCTGCCGCTCTGACGTGGGCGATCGCTTCTTTCGTTTGCGGCATGACGCCGTCGTCGGCGGCAACCACGAGGATTGCGACGTCGGTAACCTTCGCACCACGGGCACGCATCGCGGTGAACGCTTCGTGACCGGGTGTGTCGATGAAGGTGATCTTACGGTCGTTGCGCTCGACCGTGTACGCGCCGATCTTCTGCGTGATGCCGCCGGCTTCGCCCGCGGCGACGTTGGCGCTGCGAATCTTATCGAGCAGCGACGTCTTGCCGTGGTCGACGTGACCGAGCACCGTGACAACCGGCGGACGCGCGGTCATCATCTCGGGCTTGTCTTCTTCTTGCTCGACGGTGACTTCTTCGCCGGCCTCTTTGACGACCGCGTTGAAACCGAACTTCTTTGCCACCGCAATCGCGATGTCGCTCGAGATGTTCTGGTTGATCGTCGCCATCGTACCGGTCTTGATCAACTCGGTGATGACGTCCTTAACCGGAATAATCATCGAGGTTGCAAGTTCTTGCACCGTCAAAAGGTCGGGAATCTCGATCGCTTCGAGCGTGCGTGCGGGCGCAGCGGGCGCGCCTTCGACGCCGCCCTTCTTCTTACGCTGCCGCTCTTTCTCGAGCAGCAGGTCTCTCTCGCGATCTTTTTTCGCGGCAGCCTTATCTTCGTGGCTGCGCGGACGGTCGCCGGGACGTCCCCCGCCGCTCGACGGCGCGGGTGCATCGGTTGGGCTCGTCGGACCGCCCGGACG
>JBAUEZ010000084.1:0-35911 GCA_049678885.1 Candidatus Aquilonibacter sp.
CGCGAGCACGATCGCATCGTATTGACCCTCGCGCAGTTTGCGCAGCCGCGTGTCAACGTTGCCGCGCAGGTTCTCGTAGCGCAGATCGGGTCGCAGTGCGTGGAGTTGCGCGCGACGTCGTTCGCTCGACGTTCCAACGCTCGCGCCGCTCGGGAGTTCATCGAAGCTCGTATGGCGCTCGCTGCAGAAGGCATCGCGCGGATCTTCGCGTTCCGAGATCGCTGCGAGTTGCATGTTGGGCTCGAGCGCGCCGGGCAAGTCTTTTGCGGAGTGCACCGCGTAGTCGGCGCGGCCGTCGAGCAACGCGACCTCGAGTTCTTTCACCCACACATTGATCGTGCCGAGTTCGCTCACCGGCCGGTCTTGCTCGCGATCGCCGGTCGTCGTAACGTTGAGAATCGTCGTCGCAATACCACGCTGGGCGAGCGCTGCCGCGACGATGCGCGTCTGCGTCATCGCAAGCGCGCTCGCGCGCGATGCGCACGTAACGACTCTCACGGGATTCATTGCGGCGATTTCTTCGAGTGGGCGATCGGCGAGTTCGCGCATGACCTGCGTTCGCTGCGAAGGGTCGAGCGTTTCGCGCATGTACTTACGAATGCGCCCGAGCGTTCGCGCAGCGGCGTCGTACTCGGGTCCAAACCGTTCGCCCAGTTCGCGTGCGATGCGCGCTGCAAATGCCGGCGAGCTTCGTCCGGAGTCGATCGTGAAGGTCAGCTCGCCGACACGAACGGTCGCCTGCATCGTGAAGTCGCCCTGCTCCGGATCGGTCGCGTCACACACGAGGATATGCGCAGCGCGCGCATCCGCAACGACTTGTGCATTGACGTCGAGGCTATTCGTCGCCGCGACGACCAGATCGACACCCTCGAGATCGGGACGCTCGTACGCACGTTCGCGCATCTGCGCATCGGCGCGATCGAGCAACGCGCGTATGCGCGCGTCGATCGACGGCGCGATAACGGTGATGGCGACGCCGGCGTCGAGCAACGATTCGGCTTTGCGGAGGGCGACGTTGCCGCCGCCGACGATCAGCGCTCGACGGCCGTCGGCGCGTAGGGCAATCGGAAGCATGGGCAACGGATGACTTCCGCATCAGGTCGCCAAACACCGTCCGCTTATATGGAGAGACCGGCGCGTGCGGCTTTTGTCGGTGCACTCATCGCGGCGCTGATTACGCTGCCGGGCCTCGGCGTCGGCACGCTCTGGGATAACAGCGAGACGGCCTACGGTGAGGTCGCCCGTGAGATCCTCTTGACGCACGACTGGATCGTCATGCACCTCAACGGCCAGCCGTGGTTCGTGCAACCCCCGCTCTATTTTTGGATCGGTGCGCTCTTTGCCAAGGCTTTCGGCGTAACGTCGTTTGCCTTACGGCTTCCTTCGGCAATTGCAACGATCGTCATGGGCGCGATGACCGGGTATGCTGTCGCGCGTCAGGCCGGCACGCGCGTCGGAATCTACGCGAGCGCGATTCTCTCGAGTTGCTTGATGCAGGCAATCATCGGACGGCTGGCGATCATGGACGCACTGCTGGACATGGCGGTTGCAGTCGCGGTCTTTTTTTGGTTCCGGGCGCTCGAGGCCGGACGCGATCGGTACTTCATTTATGGCTGGATCGCCGCCGGATTTGGTTTCTTGGCTAAGGGTGTTGTCGCGCCGGTGATCGCGCTGATGGTGATCGTGCCGTATGCGCTGTGGAACGCGCGCCACGAAGAGCAGCGTCTGCCGTCGTGGCGCGGCTGGCTCGGCGGGCTCTTCGCGTTCGTCGTCGTCGTTGCGCCGTGGATGCTCGCGATCTACTCCTTCGCAGGCGCGCACGCGTTCGAGCGCATGATCGTACATTACACGATCGGGCGGTACACCGGCGTCATCGAAAATCAATCCGGCCCGTTTTGGTATTACGTCCCGGTGCTCATTCTCGGGTTCTTTCCATGGATCGCCTTCTTTCCGGTGGGCATCGCGTACGGCGTTACGGCGCTGCGCAACACGGCAACCTCACCGAATCTTGCGCGGCTTTGGCGTCTAGCCTTTACCTGGATCGTTGTACCGCTCGTTTTCTTTAGCTTTGCGCAGACGAAATTACCAAACTACGTCGCGCTCGAGCTGCCGGCGCTCGCGCTGGTCGTCGCGCTCTTCTTCGACGCCGTGGTCGTCAAGGGCTCGAGCCGCTCGATCATCGTCTCCGCTGCGAGCGTTCCAATCTTCATCGGACTGTGCGCAATTGCGATCGTACTCTTCGTGCGAGACAACAAACTCGGAAGTTCCGCGCTCGCGGTAACCCCCGACCTCGTGCGGATGGGTGCGTCGATCGGGATCGGTTCGCTCATCGCGGCGGTGCTCTTTGCGCGCCGGTCGACGATTGCAGCGGCGCCGTACGTGCTCGGTGCCGCCATGATCGTAGCCGTCGATATCCTCGCTATCGAAGGGTTGCCGCACGCGGAACCGTTCAAACCGATACCGCAACTTGCCGCGATCATCGAGGCGCAACGCCGTCCGGGCGATATCGTCGCGATTCAAAGCTTCCGCGGCGCAAATGCGCTCGTGTTCTATACGGAACCGCACGTCTACGCGCTTGCGCCGCCCGGCGCAAAGAAGAGCGACGAAGGCATGCCCGCAACGGAAGTACTCTGCACGCACGAACGCATCTGGCTCGTCGCACCGCTGCGGCGGCCGGCGTTCGATCCTACCTACGGGCGTACGCGCATGCTGATCGCGTCACGCGGAACCGGCGCCCTTTATCTGATCGACGGCCCCGCGTGTAGCGACTGAGTTATTTGATCTGTGCGGCCGACACCGCGGACGCGCTATTGCTGCCGAGCCCACCGCGAATAAAGCTGATTACCGCGGCGATATCGGACTTCGAGAGCGTGCCCTTCCAGGCGGGCATCGGCGCGGCGTAAGTTTGTCCCATGATGGTCTCGCCTTTGAGACCATTCTCGACAACCTTGATCACCTGATTCGGATCGCCGGTAACGAACGGATTGCCCGCAAGCGCTGGTGCAACGCCGGGCGAACCGAGACCGGTGGCGCCGTGGCAGCCCGAACAGTTTGCCGCAAAGACTTTGGCGCCGGGAGCAAGTGCGGGATTTGCCGCGCCGCCTCCGCCACTCGTCGTGGCTGCTTGCGCAGATGCCGCCAGCACTTGCGCTTCAGGTAGCGACGGCGGTCCCGCCGCCTCTTTGGCTTGGATGCCGACCTGCGCGTAGATCGTCAGTGCGACGATCGCCACGATGATGAAGAACGTCGGCCACAAGATCTTGCCGCGCGATCCAAACGAACGCGTCGTGCTGCGATCGAGCCACGGCAAGAGGAAGATGACGATCAGTGCGATCGTCGGGATGACGATTGCCGCCAGCATCTCGACCCCCGACGAATTAGCGATCGATGCGAGGCCGGGTATTTGTCCGAAGAGCCACGGCACGAAGTTCAGCAGCCCGAACAAGAAGAGGAAGTACCACGCCGGATACGGCGTGAACGCGGCGTTGGTCGGGTCGGCTTTGGCATCGAGATACGGTGGCGCGAACGAAGCGAGCAAGAGGATGATGATGAACACGAAGAGCGACGCCGCGCCGTCCATGAACATCTGATCCGGCCAGAAGCGTCCGGGTTCGAGCTTGCGCGGATCGTCGACCACCGGACCGGCCGAGCCGTTGTGACGGAAGATCGTAAGGTGCGCGGCGACGAGCGCGACGAGGGCCGCGGGCATTAGCCACACGTGCAGCCCGAAGAAGCGATTGATCGTGCTGGTGCCCATCACGGTGCCGCCTTGCGCGATCAGTTGCAGAATCTGACCGCCTGGCGGTAAGCCGGCGATGTTCAGCGAGACTTGCGAGGCGAAGTATGCATCCATGTCCCACGGCAAAAGATAGCCGGTGAGACCGAGCACGAGTGTGACCAGTAGCAGCAACACGCCCACGACCCACTGCAGTTCGCGCGGCGACTTGTACGCGCCAAAAATGAGTACTTGCAGCATGTGCAAGAACACGAGCGCGATCATCGCCGACGCGCCCCAGTAGTGAATGGAGAGCAGCGCGTGCGTCCACGGATTCTGGTAGATCGCGACCGTCGATTCCCATGCGGTGGCGGCCGACGGCGCGTAGAAAAACGTGAGGAAAATGCCGGTCACGATTTGCACGATCATCGCGAACAGCGTGGCGCTGCCGAAAACGTACCAATAGCTTGCGCCACCCGGAACGTCTTCGGTGAGGAATTCCTTCGTGAGCGAAACGAAGCCGGTGCGCGACTCGAGCCAGTTGAGCATCGCTATGTGAATCCTTCCTTAGGACGTGTACGAGATGATCACGCGATCGGGCTTGCCCGCGTCATAGCGGATCCACATGATGTTGGCGATGCCGCTCTGCTCTTCGAACGGGAGCGGATCCATGCCGCGCGGCGCGGGACCGGCGAGGTGCTCACCGCTGAAAGCGAACTGCGAACCGTGGCACGGACATTGAAAGCGATTCACATCGTCATGCCACACCGGACGGCAGCCCAAGTGCGGGCAGATCGGGCTGAGGATCACGAAATTCATCGTCACGACGGTATACGTGCCGTCGAAGTAGGGGAGCGTGCCGCTCGTGGGGAGATCGGTGCGCTCCGACATGAACTTCTGTTTGTCGGTCTTGATACCCCAAACGTACTCACCCGACGATTGCTCGGGCAGATATGAGTCCTTCGCCTTGAGTTGAAACTCGAGTTTGACCGGTTTGTTCGTCGCGGCTTGCAGCGACTTGAACTCATCGGCGGTCAGCGGCGCCCACGTGCCCTTGTTGCCGCTCCCTTCGGGGAGCAGTGAGCCGACGATCGGGATCGCGAGAGCGACTCCGACGATCCCACCAATGGCAAGGGTGGCCTTGGCCATGAACCCGCGCCGCGTGATCTCGTCGGCGGTCCCGGGATCGTCGTAGGCGCTGTAAATCTTACTGGACAACGTGCACACTCCGGAAAAGCAAGTCAGTGGCTAGTCCGCTAGCCCACTTCCCAAGGATTGTACGGCCGCCCTCTACCTCGGTGCTATCGGGAAAGTCAACGGATCGGCAGTCCCGTCGCCTTGGCGACTGCCTCGAGCTTCTCAGGATTACGCGAAACATAGATCGCCGAAATTTTTTCACCGCGGGTCTCGAGCGCCCACAGTCCATCGAGCGCGCCGTCCGCCACGAAAAGGAAGCCTACGAGGCCATTGACCGTGGCAGGACGCACCTCGGCCTCCGCCGCCCCCTTGCGCGCGACACCGTCGAGAAAACGTGCCACGCGATCGGCGCCGTGCAGCGGTTTGATCGCCGCCGGTTTCTTGCCGCCGCCATCGCTGAGCAGCTTGACGTCGTCGGTGAGGATCGCGGTGATCTGCGCGACGTCTCCGGAGAGCACTGCGGTCGTAAAACGCGCGCGCAGCTCATCGGCAGCTGGAGGCGGGGTGATATGCCGGGGCGTGTCCTCGTGAATCGCGCGTCGCGCGCGCGATGCTAACCGCCGTACACTTTCTTCACTGCGTTCGAGCGTCTGGGCGATCTCCGCAAACGGCACATCGAGCGCATCGTGCAACAGAAACGCCGCGCGCTCGAGTGGGGAGAGCCTCTCGAGCGCGAGCAAAAATGCAAACGACACATCTTCCGCGACGGTGACGACGTGCTCCGGCGCGGCGCTTTCGTCGACGATGATCGGCTCGGGCAACCACGGTCCGATGTATTCCTCACGCGAACGCTTTTGTGCGCGTAGCCGGTCGAGCGCGAGATGTGTGACGGTCGCGCGCAGAAACGCGTGTGGATCGCGCACGTTATCCCGCTTGGCGCGATGCCAGCGTACGAACGCATCTTGCACCACGTCTTCGGCGTCGGTCATCGTGCCCAACATGTGATAGGCATGTCGTACCAACGGTGCGCGCTCGCGCTCGAAGAGCTCCTCAGCCTCGATCATACCGGCAACGGTGCGACCTCGGTCGAGCCGACTTTGATGCGCTGGCACGCATGCGCCGCACCGAGTGCATACTTGAATGCAGGGTAGAATCCCGCGACCGCAATTCCGTAAGACATCGCGATCATCGCGCGTTTGCCGAAACGCCGCACCGCCGCTTCGCGCGCCGGGACGTCCCAACCGTCGCGCGCGATTGCCGCGCGAGCGAAGTCATACGCGACGCGTACGTCTTCCGACATTGCGTCGCGGTCTTGCGTGAGCACGGCCGCGATCTGTTCGAGGGGCATGCCGGCCCGCTCGGCCATCTTGACGCCGAGTTGCAGACAGGGACCGCAATCACCGGCGCGACCGGCAACCAGCGATGCGGCAAAGAGTGCGTCGCGCGGGCAGTCGGCGCGATACGCTTGGACTTTTTGCAGCGCCATAATCGGCTTGAGTGCCTCGAAACCGCCGGCGTCGAGCACGTCGCGCATATAGCTGACATCGTACTCCCACTCGCGTTCGAACTTATCGAGCCATTGTTTGGCAAACCACTTGAGCATTGGTGAACTTCCTCCGCTCCCTGGACGCCGCCCCGCCCGTAAACGTGACGCGGACGCGACGCCGGACTATACTGCTCGTATGCGCCCGTTGGTTGGAGGGATGCTGCTCGCAGCCGCGTTGTTTAACCTTGCGGCGGGCGCTCCCGTGGCGCGTGAGCTTCCCGGCGTCGTCATCCTCGATCCCAACGCCTCACCGCAGAGCGGCGTCCTCGCGCAGCAGCTTGCTCGCGCAGGGTATGCCACGCTCACCGCGCGCGCCAATCCGATCGGCGCCGCATCGGCCCTGCAACATCGGCCCGGTGTTCGCGCCAATGACGTCGCGATCGTCGGCTATGGCAACGGTGCATCGGACGTGCTCGCGACGATCGTCGAGCCGTATGCGCTCGACGTCGCAACGCCGCCGGTGTTTCGTTCGGCGGTTGCGTTTGCTCCGAATTGCGCGCGCCGCTACGGCGACTGGACCGGATCGCTGCCGGCGCACGTTTCGGGTACCGCCGGTGCGCCGCACGGAGGTGGCGCCCAGCCCGGACTTTATCGTACCGCGACGCCGCTGCTGATCGTCGGCGGTGCAAGCTCGTGCCGCGACTTGGCGCGCTATTCTTTTGCGCACGAGTACTTCGTCGACTATGCGAGCAGCCACGCCTTCGGAGCGATCGCAGCCTTTCTGACTGAGAACGCGCAGTATTCCGTCGTTTCGTTTGCGTCGTCGCAAGGTGGTATCACACTGACCGGTGAGTTGACCGTACCCGATGGTACGGCGCGTGTTCCGGCGATCATCATCTCGCCCGGAACGGCGGGGATCGAAGGTTTTTCGTTTTGGGAGCGCCCGTGGGCGCGACGCTTGCGCGATCTCGGATACGCGTCACTGATTGTCGACAGTTACATGTCGCGTCACTCGTCCTGGAAGAATCATTGGCGAATCGATCCACGCCTGGTCAAAGCGCGCGATCTGGACGACGCGCAAGCGTATCTCGCCGCACAACCGTTCACGCGTGCGAATTCGGTCGGACTGCTCGGGCGTTCGAGTGGCGGAACGGCGATTCTGGCGGCGATCGTCGGCTACGCGCACCCGCCGTTCGCCGTGGCGGTGGCCGATTACGGCTATTGCCAACTGAGTTACGGCGCGTGGCCGGGCGGAACGCCGGCGCCGAGCGCGTCGAATGCGTACCGCACGAACGTTCCGCTGTTGATTCAGGTCGGCGCAAATGATACGACGGTGTCAGCCGCAGCGTGCCGGTCGCTCGTTGCAACCTCGCGCGATGCCGGCGCGCCCGTCGAACTCGTGGTCTATCCAAAGGTAGGGCACCGTTTCGATGCCGGCGTCGTCGAAACGCCGGCCGCAACGGTGCGGGCGTCGGTCGCCCGCATCACCGCATTTATCGAATCGCACCTGCTTCGCTACACCTTATAACTGTGCAGGCCACTGATCCAGATGTTCACGCCGAGATAGGTGAAGATGACGACGGCGAAGCCGAGCACGCTGACCCAGTTGGTACCGAGCCCGCGCCAGTTGTTGCGCGTGTGCAAGTGCATGTATGCCAGGTACACGATCCAAGTCGCGAGCGCAGCGGTCTCTTTGGGATCCCACTGCCAATAGGCGCCCCACGCTTCTTTCGCCCACGCGGCCCCCGTAATGATGCCTATGGTGATCAACGGTAAGCCGATCGCGACCGCGCGATAGACGATCACGTCGAGTTGCGCGAGCGATGGGAGCGACTGCAGCCATTGTGCTGTGGCATTACCGCTTTCTGCAGCGGTCGCGAGCGCAGGCGTGTCGCCATGCACCTGCATCGTCATGCCGGTTCCGGCAAGCTCGACCGTCCTCACACTCTTCGCGATGCGAGCCTCGGCGTAATACTTGATGAGGTAGATCACCGAGAAGACAAAGGCGACCAAGAATGCGGCGTACGACGAGACGACGATCGGGACGTGAATCTTCGCCCAATACGATTGCAGCGACGGGACCGCCGGCATCGTGCCTTCGTTCCACGTCACGCCGTAGGCGAGCGCGATCGCTGCGATTGCGAGCACGAAGCCGCCCGCATACCACGCCTTGTAGCGCCAGGCCATGAGGATAAAGATTAACACCGACATCGCCGCAAAGAGCGAGAGCGAGCCGTAGAGATTGAGCAACGGCCAGATGCCGGTCAATTCCCAGCGCACGAACAGTTGCGCGAACTGCGCGACGCAGCCGACGATCGCGAGCGGTGCGCCGAGATTGCGCAGCCACGCTTCGCGTGAGAAGAAATATGCGAGCAGTGCGAGCGCGCCGAAGATGTAGCACGCGATCGCGACGATCAGCAGCAGTTCGTCGGCCTGCAGGTGTCCGTTCATGATGCCTCCGCTGAAAATTCCGAGACGAGCCCGCGGAACTGCGTTTCGAACATATCGTAGCCTTTGACGGTCGTCGCCGCCAGACCAACCGTGCAGCGACCGTTCGGCTCGGGATCGATCCGCGCATACAGTCGCGCCGGCAGAAAGTAGAACGAGATCAGGAGTCCGGCGACCAGCACCAGCGCGCCGATACCAACCAGCGGAACGCCCGGGTCGTACCGGTACTGAAAACCGCTGTAGAGCAGATAGTTGCTCGGCACGATCTTCCAACCGCCGCCCAAGTCGACCCAGCTGTGCAGCGGCACGAGCGCGCTTCCGGCTTGCGCGCCGCCTTCCGAGACCGTCATGATCACGGCCGGATCGTTCACGCGCGGATCGGCCGACGGCATACCGCTCGCGCGATCGACGGTCGGCACGAAGCGGTCGTAGCTCACGTTGAGTCGTGTGCCGGGGATGTCGAAGTTCTCGCCTTCCATTACCACGCGCTGCGAAAGGGCGGGCACGCCTTTGCCGTCGTGTGTAACGCGAAAGCGCATCGCAAAGCCGTAGCTTGCTTGGTAGTAGAGCGTTTTATCGACATCGATCGGATGATTGACGCGAACCGTCATCTGCTTGGGGACGCCGTCGTTGCCGGTCACCGTGACGTGCGAGACGTAGTCGGTCGGCTGATAGACCATGCCGCCTTTGGTGAGGACCGGTGTGATCGTGTAGGCGAAGTTATCCAAGCGCAAAATCGCTTTGGTCTGTGGAATCTGAACCGACTGCCCGGTGGTGACTATGGTGTCGCCGGAAAACCCGCGCGCCCAGTACAGCGTCGTACCCGCAGCGATGATCACAAAACCGATGTGCGCAACGAGTACCCCACGTCGGGCCCAGTTGTGCTTGTCGGCGAAGGTCCATTCCGTACCATCGAACGCGCGATTGCGCAACTGCCAGCCGCGCGCACGGAAGAAGGATTCGACGCGTTCGCGCACGCTGCGCTCGTCGCCGGTCAGCTCGAAACTCGCGTGCAGCGGAATCTTGTCGATCTTCACCGCACGCAGCGGCGGTAGCCGCGCGGGAATGACGCGCTTGAACGTGCAGACGGTGAGCGACGTCAAGATCAAGGCGATGATCCCGACGTACCACGGCGAGTGGTAGATATTATCGAAGCTCAGCCGCAAAATCGCGCGCGCGATCGGCGCAGGATAGCTGCCGAAGTAGATGCTCGGATCCTTGCCCTGATCGACGAGAACGCCGATCAGCGTCAGCACGCCCCAGACGACGAAGAGGCTGACCGCGAAAAGTACGTTCCCGAACGTGCGGACGAAGTCCGCATAGTAGTTATCTAATCTCTGGACCACGACTTCTCAAAGATACGAATGATCCAGATCGAGACCTCATACAAAACATACATGGGCAGCGCGAGCAGAGCCATGGTGAGCGGATTGCCGTCGGGTGCGGCGATGCCGCCCGCCACGACAAATGCGAAGAACGCGTGCCGGCGATACTTACCCAACCATGCGGCGTTCACGATGCCCAGGCGCGCAAGACCGACCAGAATGATTGGGAGTTGGAAGATAATCGCGAAGAGCGCGAGCAGAATGAGGACGAAATTGATCGTCTCCCCGACGCCGAAGGTGGGCGTCGCCACGGCATCGGTGATCCCGAGCAAGGCCGCGACGACCCGCGGCAACACGATGAAGTGCGCGAAGGCAAGACCGAGCGCCGCGAGCAGCAGCGATGGAATGATGAAGCTGTACACCATGCGGCGCGTGCGCGGGTGAATCGCCGGCACGACAAACATCCACGCTTGATGGAAGAGCACGGGAAGGCCGAGCACGATGCCGCCGACTAACGAAAACTTGAACTCGGTGAAGATGACGTCGGCCGGTCCAAACGCATGTAAGGCGATGCCATGGAAGTAGGATTGCACCATCCACTTGATCGCAAATTGCGAGGGCCAGAAGAGCACGACGGCAATTCCGCCGACGGCCGCAATCGAGATCAATAGACGCGTACGGAGCTCCCGCAGGTGCTCCGTGAACGGCATCTCCTTTTGATCCCAGACGGCCTCCCCGCTCTCGGGCGGCCGCGTTTCGAGCTGCATTACGCCGGCGGCGGGCCCTTATCCGACGTCGTGCCGGCGGGCTGCTCGACGCCCTGCGCATCGAGTCGCGCTCGCGCCTCTTCGCGCGCCTTGGCGGTCGCTTCGTCGGCCTCGATCTGGCCCATCATAAATTCTTTTTTTGCCTGACCGGCGCTACGAGCAAGCTTGGGCAGCTTGTCCGCACCGAACAGGATCGCGCCGACGACGAGGATACCGATGATGATCGGCGCGTCGATGATCGCGAGGACGGGGTGAAACATGGTGTTCCTTTCCTATACGCCGGCGAGCGCGTCGGCCAGCCGCGTCAGCTCCTCTTTCGCCGGGGTTGGGGGCAAAGGCTCCAGTGCCGCCTTCGCACGCTCGACATAACCGCCGATCTCGGCCCGCGTATGCTCGAGGCCGCCTTCTCGCGCGATGGCGGCCACGAGTTCCGGGATTCCGTCATTTTCGGTTCCGGTGTAAAAACGCGTGGCTTGTTCGAGAAATTCCCGGTGACCGGCCTGCAGCGCCAAAACCAACGGAATCGTAACCTTGCGTTCGCGCAGGTCGTTACCGACCGGCTTTCCGAGCGAGCGTTCTTCCGCCGTCATGTCGAGCAGATCGTCGTTCATTTGGAATGCGATGCCGTAGGCATCGCCAAACGCGCGCAGCGCCGCAATCGTCGCGGCATCACCGCCGCCCATGATTGCACCGCAAGCCGCCGACGCTTCAAAGAGCGAGGCCGTCTTCTTGCGCGCGATCTCCACGTAACCGTCGAGCGGTAGCGCAAGGTTGCGCAACGCTTGCAGTTGCAGCACCTCGCCGTCGCAGATGTCGGCGAGCGTTGCCGAGAGAATGTTCGGTACGGGGTGCGGATAGTTGGCAGTGACGTTCTTGAAGATCCATGCAAAGAGATAATCGCCGGCAAGTACCGAGACGCGGTTGCCGAAATCGACCGCCGTTGCGTTGACACCGCGTCGCGTCTGCGCGTTGTCGACGACGTCGTCGTGAATCAACGTCGCGACATGTATCAATTCCATGTACGCAGCAAGATGCAGGTGCCGTGCGGGATCGTCGCCGCACGACGCCGCGGCCAGCAGTGTGACGCGCGGTCGCAACCGCTTCCCGCCTGCCGCCAGCATCCGCCGAACCGCTTCCGTAATTATCGGATTATCCGTCGAGAACGTTGCACGAAAAAACGTCTCGACCAGCTCGTACAGATTCGGTTCGTCGCTGCGTAGCGTACTTGCCATTTTAGTGACCTGCAACGCCGCGATATGTAATGCCGTCATCGGCACCACGGGTGTGATCGGCGAGGCGCGAGGAGGAAGCATAGCCGTAGCTCTGTGACCGACGAGCAACGACGCCGGCACGCCCGTGCTGCCGATGACCCTTTGGGCTGCTCATTTTCAGGCGAGCTACGTCGTCGCTCTTCGCTCGCAAAGCCCAGCTTTTGTCGCTCATCGCTCCTCGTAGCTCATCCAGAAAATGAGCAGCGGCGTTGCACATCACGGCGTTACAGGTCACTGGGCCTGCTTCCGTAGTGGATCGCAATCGACCCGCCCATCAGCCGCGCATAACCCGCATCGGCGAAGCCGGCACGCGTAAAGCGTTCGCGCAAATCGTCGGCGTTAGGATGGTTGGTGAGCGAGTTGGGCAGATACGTATAGGCCTGACGCGAACCTCCGACCAATCCGCCGACCCACGGCACCACATTATAGAAGTAGAGATCGAAGCAACGTTTGAAGAGCGGATTGGGCGCTTTGCTGACGTCGAGGTTCACGAACCGCGCGCGGGGCTTGAGCACGCGCAGGATCTCGCGTAGTACCTGCTCGATGTCGACGACGTTGCGTAGGCTGAATCCCATCGTTGCGCCGTCGAAGCTCGCGTCTTCGAATGGCAGCGCCATAACATCACCTTCGACGAACGTCGCATCACCGCGCGCCTCGTGCGGCGCGCGCGTGCGCGCCCCGTCGAGCATCGGCGCACAGAAGTCGATACCCGTGACGTGCAGCGACGGGTCGGTGCGCAAGAGGTGAAAGACGACGTCTCCGGTCCCGCAACAGAGGTCGAGCACGCGTCCACCGTGCGGCGGCGCGAGGAGCGCGATCGCGCGTTTGCGCCAGCGCTCGTCCATCCCCGCGGTGAGCACGCGATTGGCAACGTCATAGCGCGGTGCGATGCGCGCGAACATCTCGCGAACGTACGCGCCTTTATCCGAGGAAGGGGGAACGGGTACCCGGGTTGCCATGCGAAGTCAGGCACTTCTCCTCTAGATATGGCCCACCTTCGTCGTGAAGGTAGCGCCGATGATGACATTGAGTTCAACGAACGAGCTGCTCGCCAAACTGGATGGCGCGCGCGACGTTTCGCTGATGGCATACACGCTGCCCACCGGGCGCGTTCTCGACGGCCTGACGGCAGCCGCAAAAGCCGGTGCGCACGTGCGCGTGCGGCTCGAAGGCTACATTTACAAAGATGACGGCAGCGTGGGGACCGCCAATGCGGCCGCGGTCGCAAAACTACGCGCCGCAGGCGCCGACGCGCAGCTCGTGCACGCGGACAAGAACGCGCGCACTGCAATGCTGCACTGTAAGGCCGCGCTCGTCGACGGCTCGCTGTTCCTTGACGACCGCAATTGGCCCGATGACGGCGGCGACACGATCGTGCGCGACAACTTTCCGGATGACGCGCAGATCGTTGCCGACGCACTCAGTGGAAAGGAAGATCGGCCGACGCCGTTCTTCTCGGTGGCCAAACGTGGCTCGCTCGCCTCGGAGGCGCGTTTGTTGCACGAAGCGCATGCCGGCGAAGATGTGATCGTCGAGAGCGAGTCCTTTGGGGCAAACAATCGCGTCTATAGAGCGATCGACGCCGCAGCGCGCGCGGGCGCGCATGTTCGGCTGCTCGTGAGTTCGCGCGATCTACAAGGTAACGCGAACGAGCGAGGCGCGCTCAAGAAGCTTGCCGCCGACGGCGTAGGGGTGCGCGTCTGCGATGCCGACGAGAAGCTCGCCGTCGTCGATGCGACCCGCGGATGGCTCGGTTCGACCAACGCGACGGTCGCGTTCAATCATCCCGATCAGCTCGATTGGGGCGCGCGCACCGACGCGCCCACAATCATGTCACACTTGAGAGAAGCATTCGAGCAGCGCTGGTCTACGGCGTCGCATGCGGTTTCATGATCTCGCCGAGCATGTCGGTCGTGTTCGGAATCCGCTCGAGGTGCGGGTAGCGCGGACCGTCGTGATAGTCGATGGTCAGCGTGGTGAACCAGCCGTCTTGCGAGACGACCATCGCTATTGACGGTCCACCGTTTTGTGCGCGCTTGAGCGCATAGGCGAAGACGTCCGGATCGAAGGCCTGTCCGTTCACGGCTTCGATCGTTTCGCCGACCGCAAGTCCGGCTTTCCAGGCCGGTGAGTTCTCGCGCACATCGTTGACGCGACCGGTGCGCGAGTTAATCTGTGCGCCGATCGAATACCACGCGTTAATCGAATGACGCAGCATCTCGCCTGCCCGGATGAACGCGTTGGATTTGTCGGTGTAGACGAGCCTCCAACCCGAGCGCTCGAGCTCGTCGGTCGGCGGGTGCAGGGTGATCGCATAAACATACGTATCGAAGAACGCGTGCCAATCGTACGGTTGCGTTGCATTGAGCAACGCTTCGATCTCCGCGCGGTCGTAGGTCTTGGTGATGGGGCCCGTCAGCCACGGTTCGCTGTACTTGTGCAGGAACGTGTCGAGCGAACGCGCGCCGTGTGATCGCTCGCGGATGATCGTGTCGACGTCGAGCCACAGGAGCTCGCCCTCGGTGTAGAAGTCGTTCGCGCTGCGGCGAATTGCGTGATAGTCGCCGCGGGCTACGAAAAAGTATGGGGCGCCCGCGGTGAGATCGATGATCGGTGTCGTGTCACGCCCGGTCTCCGCGTCCATTTCCGCGTAGGTCGCGGCAAGGTGCTCGGGATAGTCTTTATAATCGCGGATGCCGGCGCGGAACGAAAGCAGCTGGCCGAGGTACTCGTTCATGCCTTCATAGACCCACAGCAGATCGGTCTGTTCCGGAACTTGGAAGTTCGGCGTCGCCAAGTCCGCGGGACGGCGATACTTGCCGTTCCATGAATGCGAAAACTCGTGCGTGATGAGATCCCCGCCCAAGAGCGCTTCTTGGGGATTGGTGAAGAAGTCGTCGGGTGCACGGTCATCACTCGACTGATGGTGTTCGATCCCCTGGAAGCCGATCGCGTCGCTGAGCGTCAGCAGCGCGTGATAGTCCTCGAAGTGGCGCGAACCGTAAAGCGCAAACGCTTCGGCCGGAACGCGCTTATATGCGTTGACCATCTTTTCGGGGACATCGAGATCTTGCGGGCGCGCGGCGAATGTGTCGAGTTCGACGTACGAGCCGTCGCCTTGCCAGAGGGTCCACTTCTTGACGTACTGCGCCATATCGAGCGGCGAGTCAATGACCACGTTGAGCGTTGTGAGCGCGAAGGCAATCGTATCGCCGGTGCGCTGCGGATCGCGCAGGGCGCATCCGTAGTTCCAACCGCTCGGAATCGTCATGGATGGCTTGACGTAGTAGTCGTGCGAATCGACACCGGCTTGATAGAGAATGTACCGGTTCCAGTTGATGATCGTCACGTTGTGCGTCGACATCGTGTCGCCCGGCGCATTCATCAGGACGGTGAACGTCACGTCGAGCGCCGAGACCCCGCTTGGCACGTTCACATGGAACGCGTAGAGGTCGACGGTATCGCGTCGCCAGTCCAGCGCTTTGCCCTCGGCTTTGACGCGAATCGACGCGAGGTTGTAGAGCGGGCCGGTCGGACCGTGCTCGCCGGGAATCCACTTGGGATAGACCAGCGTCAACGTTCCCGGTTGCACCGGAACGGTTTCGTGCACGTATGCGATGCCGCGCGACGCAAGCGATGCATCGACGCTCAGCACGAGCGGACGCTCCTTCGTCGCATCCGGGGTGGCCGCGTTAAACGGCAATGTGGTCTGCGCAGCGGCGCAGACGGTTGACGCAATAAAATAAGCCCCGATGAGGGCAAAAAGACGATGCATCCCGGCTCCTCGAGTCGTTATTCTGCTTTGAGAGCGAATAAATTTCGCGCGTTCGCGTCGGTCGTTGCAACAACCTCGTCGACGCCGCAATCGAGCACTTCTGCAAGACGCGCCGCGGTGAGCGCGACGTACGCCGGTTCGTTGCGTTCCCCGCGATGGGGAATCGGCGCGAGGTAGGGACAGTCGGTCTCGAGGACGAGCGAGCGCAATCCAACGCTACGCACCGCATCGCGCAGCGGCTCCGCCGTCTTGAAGGTCAGGACACCGCCGATGCCGAGGTAGAGCCCGAACTCTTGCGTGAGCGTTTGCGCCTGCGTGGCGTCGCCGGTGAAGCAGTGCACGACGCCGCGCATCGGTGGCTCCCAGCGCTCGCGCAAGATCACAAGAAAGTCCTCGAATGCATCGCGCTGGTGAAAGATGAAGGGGAAACCGGCCTCGCGGGCGAGCGCGAGTTGCTCGCGCAGGACACGGCGCTGGACATCGCGCGGACTGTAATCGTAGTAATAATCCAGTCCAGCTTCGCCAATTGCAACCACGCGTGGATCGCGCAGAAACGCCTCGAAGACGGCGGCGATGTCGGCCGGGGCATCCTTGGCTTCATGCGGATGAATGCCGACGGAAGAGTAAATGCGATACTCGCGGGCGCACTCGAGTGCGCGGAACGAATCGCCGACGCCGCAACCGACGGTGATCATCGTCGCGACGTCCGCCATGCGTGCGCGATCGATAACCGGCGCCCGGTCCTCGTCGAACTTCGCGTCATGCACGTGTGCATGCGTATCAATCATGCGCTCTCGAGATCCTCGACGAGGCGGTTGCGGCCTTGGCGTTTGGCCTCGTAGAGACCGCGATCTGCACGCGCGAGGAGCGTCTCCGGCGTATCGCCCACGCGCGCCGCGGCCACGCCGATGCTCGCTGTGACGGGCTCGCCGTTGCCGTGGCGCATTCCGCCGAGCGATACCGCGAGCCGCAAGCGCTCGCCTACCGTTAGCGCGATGTCGCGTGACGCGCCCGGCATCACGATCAAGAACTCTTCGCCGCCGATGCGTCCGGCGGTGTCGCCGCTACGCACGGTGGTACGGATGATATCGCCGATCTTGCGCAGGCACTCGTCGCCCGCTGCGTGGCCAAGTTGGTCGTTGATCGTTTTGAAGTGATCGATGTCGAGCAGCAGCACCGCGCCGTACTCGGTGATCGAAATCTGATCGAGCATCGCTTGTAAGCGGTCCATCGCGGTCGTGCGATTGACGAGCTTGGTGAGCCCGTCGATCGTCGCGGCACTCTGCGTCGCGGCGATGGCACGCATGTCGCGCAAGAGCGGCGCGAGTTCGACGGCAGCGTCGGTGAACTGTTGAATCTGATCGTTGGAGAGCGGGCGATCGTGGCGCCGATGTACGGTCAGCGCACCATGTACTTCGCCATCGGCGAGGCTGGCTGCAAAAGCATACGCGGTGTAATAGTCGTCCTGTAGTGTCGTCAACGGCGAACCGCTGAATTTCAGACGTGCCAGCACGCGCCGGCGGAGTTCGTCCCCGGCGCTGCTCAACACCGGGCCGATCGTCGTCACCGTGTGCCACGAATCGGTGCGTGCACTCGTTGCCGCGAAGACGGACACCGTTTCATCTAATGAAGGGACGCGAAGCGTCGCCAGGATCGCGTTGATCTGCGGAAGCGGGTTGCGCTCGCCGAGCATCGCCTGGACCGCGTCGCGAACCAGCCGCAAGCGATGGAGCTCGGCTTGCTGCTTGTCGATCGTGCGCAGCAGGAACGCGCACAGACAGACAGGGAGCCACAGCGCTATCGCGAGCAGATATTCTCCGAGCACGATCTCATTGCGCGCTACGGTTGCCCAAATGACGCCGCCGGCCGTCACGCCCCACACGCGCGGATCGCGCACGAGCCGCGTCCACAGCCGCATCAATGCAACGTGAAATGTATACGCCGAGGCCGGAGCGGATACGCCAAAGATGAAGAGCATGGCGGCGCCGAAAACGACGGCGGCAAAGATAGGCGTCTGCAGTGCTGCTGCGTTGATGCCGAAGGGCAGGACGGCGAGCGCAGCGAGTACGCGCAAGGTGCCATGCCGCGGCAGGTCGGCGACGGATGCAGCGCCGCGCCCGATCGATGCGCTGCCGAAGCCAAGGGCAAGTGCGAGCGCGCACGCGGTAGGTCCCACGTCGCCGCCGAGCGCGAAGAGCGGCGCAGCGATAGGCAGATCGAGGAAGATCGCTTCGGCCGAAAATCCCGTTCGACGCATGCGCAGCCCGCGAACCGGTAGCGCATTGCGCGCAACAAACGCAATAGCTATCGCGGCAACGACCGTGATGATCCAATCGACCTGTGTGAAGGCGCGTGCGTAGAGCGAAAGCGCAACCGCGAGTCCAGCCGCAGCGATGATTCCGCCTCCGACGGATATCGCGCGACTCGGCGCGTTGCGCTCGCTCATTGTCGGGGCGCGCTCTCCGCGAGCTCGATGCGTGGAAAGAGCACATCGCTCACGTTGGTGGTCTGCGTTCCTGGTTCGAGACCGCCCCAGCGCAACGTGCGCGCCCAATCGTCAGCGATGCCGTCGCGTAGACCGAGCTGCGACCACATCTGCGCGGTGCGCTCGGGCATAAAGGGATGCAGCAACACGGCAAGCCAGCGCAACCCCTCGCAAACGTCGTAGAGCAGTGCGTCGAGTTCGTGCTCGCGTCCCTCCTTGGCAAGTACCCACGGCTTGCGTTCGTCGATCGCGCGATTGAGCGCGGTGACCAGTTCCCAGATTGCTTCGAGCGCGCCGCGGAAGTCGAGGTGGAAGATGAGGTCGCGCACGTGCTGCGGCAGCGGCGTGAAACGTTGCACGAAGACTTGGTCTTCGCTGCGGTGCGGTACCTTGCCGTCGCGATACTTCTGCAACATCGTAAGCGTGCGTTTGAACAGGTTGCCGAGGTCGTTGCCGAGATCGCTGTTGTGGCGCTGCGCGATCTTCTCTTCTGAGTACGAGAAGTCGCTACCGAACGGCGCCTCGCGGAGGAGAAAATAGCGCAGCGAGTCGGCGCCAAAGCGTTCCGCGAGAACGAACGGATCGACGGCATTGCCGGCGCTCTTGCCCATCTTCTGCCCGTCGACGGTAATCCAGCCGTGCGCGAAGACCAACTCGGGAGCGGCTTCGCCGAGCGCCCACAGAATCGCGGGCCAGATGATCGTGTGAAAGCGCGCGATCTCCTTGCCGACCAACTGTACTTTCGCGGGCCACAACTGCGCGAAGCGCTCCTGGTCCTCCGACCAGCCGATTGCGGTGATGTAATTGAGCAACGCGTCGAACCAGACGTAGATCACGCCGCCACCACCTGGAACCGGAATACCCCAATCGAAGTTGGTGCGCGAGATCGAAAGATCTTCGAGCCCTTCTTCGAGCAGCGCAACCATCTCGTTGTAGACGCTCTGCGGCCGCACCCATTCGGGGTTCGTCTTGAAATACTCGAGCAGTTGATCGCGATATTTGGAGAGGCGGAAGAACCAATCGTCTTCGGACAGCCACTCAACTTCGCGGCCGCACGTCGGACAGCATCCGTTGACGAGCTTCGATTCGAGCCAGAACGTCTCGTCGTTGACGCAGTACCAGCCTTCGTATTTGCCGAGGTAGATGTCGCCGTTCTCGCGCATGCGTTCGAAGACGCGCTGCACTTTCGTCGTGTGACGCGCTTCCGTCGTGCGGATGAAGTCGTCGTACTCGACGTGGTATGCGGCGAAGAGCGATTTCCAGCGCGGGATCAGCTCATCGCACCACGCCTGCGGCGATTTGCCATGTTCCGCAGCGGCGTTGGCGACTTTTTGCCCGTGTTCATCGGTACCGGTGAGCATCCAGGCCGGCCCCCCGGCGCGCGCGGTGCGCGCGAGTACATCAGCGACCACCGTGGTGTAGGCGTGGCCGATGTGGGGGTTTCCGGAGATGTAATAGATCGGGGTGGTGACGTAGAACGCGCGGCTCATTTGCGGGGATGCTTGTTCGGCGCGCGCCGCTGACTGGCCCGCGTATACAGGTCGCGGCGGTTTCCCGCGCCCGCATGGGCGAGGCGCCGCGCCACTTCCGCCACGCTTGCCCCGCTCGCAAGGAGCGCGTCGATCGCAGCATCGAGGTCGGCGGGAACGTTTTCCGCTTCGGGCGACGCGTAGGGCGCGAGCGCGAAGGCGATCTCGCCCCGCACCGGTTCGGCGAGTTCGGCAGCGACCTGCGCCGGCGTGCCGAGTAGCTGCTGTTCGAATTTCTTCGTGTACTCACGCACGACAAAGACGCGGGCGTCGGGAGCGACTGCCGCAAGATCGGCGAGCGCCGCGTGGATACGCTGTGGTGACTCGAACCAAATCGTGGTCATGCCGGTATGCAAGGCTTGCGTGAATTGCTTGCGCCGCGCGGCGGCGCTCCGCTGCGGAAAGCCCTCGAAGGTAAAGCGGCGTAGCGGAAACCCGCTCAGCACCGCCGCACCGACCAGTGCGCTCGGACCCGGGAGTACGTCGATCGGTATGCGCGCATCGCGCGCGGCTGCGATCAACTCGTTGCCGGGATCGGAGATGCCCGGCGTGCCGGCATCGGTGACGAGCACCACGCGCTGCTTGCGCGCGCGTTCGAGAATGCCGGTCGTCACCGCGGCGGCGTTCTGCTCGCGATAGCTCCACACTTCCTTCGAGTCGATGCCGATTGCGCTCAGAAGCTTGCGCGCCACGCGCGTATCCTCGGCGACGATCAGCTCAGCGTCGCGCAATGTATCCATTGCCCGCTGCGTGATATCGCCGAGGTTCCCGAGCGGCGTCGCAACCACAAAGAGCGGCATGAGACCTCCTTCGCCGCCGAGAACCAAAATCTCGTTATGGCCATCGACGTCGAGCATCCGCCGGTCGGCGCGAAGCTCGAACTCTATATTAGTCCCAGCTGTCCCTACTGCCGCGACGCGCTAGCCTATTACGACGCGCACGGCATCTCGTACACGAAGCACGACGCACAAACCGATCGCAAAGCGCGCGCGGCGATGTTTGCGTACACCAACAGCGATCCGACGGTTCCGGCAATCGTGATCGACGGTGCCTACGTACAATCCGGCTGGGGTCACCCACCGCGCGGCTGAACCGTGCATTAGCTCCTCAGTTCGAGGAGCTTAAGACGCTCCATATCTGACGTATGCTTGGCGGGCGTCCATAGAGCAGCATGCCGACGCGGTAGATTTTGCCGGCGAGTATCGCGATCAGATACAGCGCGACGAGATTGATTGCGAGCGAGATCGCGACTTGCCAGAGCGGCACGGTGCTCACGGCCATGCGCACGAACATCACGAACGGCGCCAGCAACGGAATGTAACTGCATACGACGACAAGCGGCGAGTCGGGCGCTGCAAGGCCCGTGATCGCGATGAGAAACGCGGCCACGATCGGCATCACGAGCGGGAACGCGATGCTGCCGAGATCCTCGGTGCGATTGATCAGCGATGCGGCGGCGGCAAAGAGCGTCGAGAGCTGCAGAAACCCGATGATGAACCAGATCAGGAAGGCGGCGATCAAACCCGGCGTGATGACATCGAGCGCGTTGGCAAACGACATCAATTGCTCGCCGGTCGATCCGCCATGCGGCGCGCTGGAGCCGCCGCTCAGGAAGACCGCGGTGCCGATCCATATCGCGAGCTGCAAAAACCCCAGCGTCGCGGATGCGAGCACCTTCCCGGCGAGCAATGCACTCGGATTCACCGAAGCGATCAAGAGCTCGGCGATGCGGCTCGTCTTCTCTTCGGCGACCGAGCTCATCACGAGCTGGCTATTCAAGATTGTCAACAGATAGAGGAGAAAGAGCAGCGTATATGCGACGCCCTTCGCCGCGGTAGCGAGATCCGCCGACGCGAACCTCGACGCGACGGCCTGAATCGTTACCGGGATCGTCGTCAGCTTCGCGACGCCCGCGGCATTCCGTCCGGTTATTAACTGGAGTTGTAGCGGCAACAAATCGCGACGCAAATCGCCTTGTCCGACGCCTCCGGGATCGTGCGCATACACGGTGACGTGCAATCCCGCCGCGTCGCTATGCAATTCGATCGCGGTGCTTGCGTGCTTGCGCTTGAGCAATGCGTCGTCGACTGGGCCGCTGCTTTGCGACCCGACAATCTTGTAGTCATCGGAGAGCAGCGGCGCCGCGCGTGTGGTAAGCGACGGCTCGCCGATCAAGATCGCGGTCTTCGAACCGCTGATCACTCCAACCAAGAGCGACGGAAGTTTGAGCAGAACCACGATCGCAAAGACACCAACGATGAGGCCGACCAGAAACGGACGCGATTTGATGCGCCGCATGATTTCGGCGACATAGACAGTAGCGAGATCGCCGATCATGCTGCACGCTCCCCGATGGCACGCAGGTAGATTTCCGTTAACGAAGGTTCGATCGCCTCGAACTGGGTGACGGGTGCCGCTGCAACCAGCGTGCGCAGAAGCCCGGCAAAATCCGTGGTTGCCGGGACTTGATAGTCGATTGCGCCATCTGCATGCGTCAACGCCGTTGCGCCGTCAACGCGTTCGAGCAGCGAACGCAGGCTGTCACTTGCCGGCGCAACCCGCACGACGCGGGTTGGCCACGCTGAGCGTAACTCCGCAAGCGTTCCATCGACGCGATTCGCGCCGCCGGCGATAATGCAAAAACGCTTACATAGATCTTCGAGCTGCCACATCTGATGACTCGAGAGGATCAGCGTCGTGCCATTGTCTTTCAACTCGTTGAGCACGGTGAGCAGCACGTCGGCGTTGACCGGATCGAGGCCGGAGAAGGGCTCGTCGAGCACGAGCAACTGCGGTCCGTGCACCGACGCGCAGGCAACCTGTACTTTTTGCTGATTGCCCTTCGAGAGCTCACCACACGGACGATCGGCGTAGATGGAAAGGCCGAGCCGGTCGATCCAACTGTCGACGCGCTTACTCAAATCGGGTTCGCGCAGCCCGTGCAATTTTCCGAAGTAGGCAATCTGCTCGCGCACCTTCATCTTGCCGTAGATGCCGCGCTCTTCGGGCAAGTAGCCGAAATGGCGGCGGCTCTCGTCGGTGATCGCCGCGCCGTTCCACGTGATGCGCCCGCCGTCAGGAACGAGGATGCCCAAAATCATGCGCATCGTGGTCGTCTTCCCGGCGCCGTTTGGCCCGAGCAAGCCAAACGTCATGGCGTCATCAATCGTGAAGTGCACGTCGCTCACGGCGTGCACTGAACCGAAATCTTTGCGGATATGGTCGACGTTCAGCATGTCGCCCTCATTGTATCGATAGGTTAATACAAAATGTGCATTTGTGTCAAGTCGTTAGTACAAAACGCCCGAAGAGGGCCATCGCCGCCCCGGCCACGATGAATCCCACGTAATACGACAAGTCACCGTACTGCGGATACGCATGGGCGAATACTCCGGTAAACCAGGCTTGGTTCCAAAACGGGACCGAGGCCAGTACGCCCAAGAGCCATGCGAAGGTGCCGGCGCGCCAGGCGGGGACCGCATGGGGGTCGCGCCGGGCTCGGCCCGCTTGCCATTGGTCGGCGAGCACCACGCCGGCCCACGGCGCCGCCCAGTACGAGAGCAGCAGCAAGAAGTTGGTGTAGGATTCGGCGGTGTGCGCCGGATTCGATCCGCCGAGCGCTAGTAGCCCGCCCAGGACGCCGACCACGAGCGCTGCAACCGCGCGCTTCACGCGCACGTCGAAAGCGACGAGCGCTGCGAGCGCACCCGAGTATAAGTTCATGCAATTCGCGGCGAGCGTGCCGAGTACGATGGTTGCGAGCACGAGTTTTGCGACGATGCCCGCGCCGAGGAGTTGCGAGATCGCTTCGGTCGGCACGCCGGTGCGTAGGTTGACGTGCGATGCGGAAACGGCCGCCGCGCCAAAAATCTCGAGCGCAATGCACGGGAGCGCGCAACCGGCGAACGCATACCAAAACACCGCGCGCGGATTGGTCTGTGGCGGTAGATAGCGCGAGTAATCCGACGCGCAAGGCACCCAACCCATTGCGTAAGCGAATGCGAGCGCAGCGGCAAACATAAAGCCGGTAAACGGCGCCGCCGCGGGTATCCATGACGCTTGCGGCAGCGTCGCTGCGCCAAGCAACGCGAAACCGGCGGCCAGCAGCACGGCGCTCACGCGCTCGAAGACACCGATCAGGTTGTAGCCGTAGACCGCCAGAACGATCTGCAGCGCAAGCATGATCGTAAGCGCGACGCCGTACGAGAGATGCGCAATCGTCTGCAGCGCGTAGGCGCCGAAGATCGTGTTGATCGTGAACCAGCCGACGCCGGCCAGGAAGCTCAGTGCGGCCGGTGCGGTGTTGCCGCGTTTACCGAAGGCCAAACGCGAGGCAAGCATTTGCGGAACGCCGTAGCGCGGTCCAAAGGTAGCGAGCACGCCGAGAATCGCAAACCCAAACACGTTGCCGAGCACGATCCCGAGGATTGCGCTGCGCAGATCGGCGCCGAAGACCGCCGCGATAAAGACGCCGACCATCCAGGTTGCGATCTCGGCATTTGCCGAAAACCAGACGCCGAAAAGGTCGCGCGCATTTCCGTGCCGCGACACAGCAGGCACCGTCTCGATGCCGGTTGGCTCGACGACGAGAACCTGGTCTTTGTAGATCAAGCCGTCAAATCGGCAATCCAGCGTTCGACCGCATCCGCCTTCGAGGGCAGGATCGCGGAGAGATTCTCGCGCCCACTCGTCGTGACCACGATATCGTCTTCGATGCGTACGCCGATGCCGCGCAATTCCGCCGGCACGGTCTCGTCGTCGGGTTGGAAATAGAGCCCAGGCTCGACGGTGAGCACCATGCCCTCGCGCAACGTACCATACCGGTAGTTTTCGGCGCGGGCGTGCGCGCAGTCGTGGACATCGAGGCCGAGCATGTGGCTAACGTTATGGAGCGTGTAGCGGCGATAGTACTGCGTCTCGGGGTCGAGCGCTTCGTCGAGCGAGCACGTCAGCACGCCGAGATCGATGAGGCCTTCGGCCAGGACGCGCATCGCGCGGCGGTTCGGTTCGAGAAAATCGTTGCCCGGCGCAACGGCGTCGATGCCGATCCGTTGTGCTTCGTAGACGATGTCGTACACCGATCGCTGCGCGTGCGAATATCTGCCGCCCAGCGGCAACGTGCGGGTGATGTCGGCGGTGTAGAGCGAATCACACTCGACGCCCGCGTCGAGCAGCAACAAGGCATTCTTGTCGATCGCGCCGTCGTTGCGATTCCAGTGCAGGGTGCACGCGTTGTGCCCCGATGCCGCGATCGTCAGATAACCGACGTCGTTGGCCTCGATACGCGCGCGGTTCCAGTAGGCACCTTCGAATTCTCGCTCGCTCTTCGCGTACGGAAAGGTCCGAATCACGTCTTCGAACGCGCGTTTGCTGATCTCGCAGGCTTTGCGCAACTCTGCGATCTCGTATTCATCTTTGACCAAGCGCATCTCAGAGGTATGCGTCGCGAGCTCTTCATCGGAATCGCTCAGCTCGAGGGCAGCGTCGATTACGCGGTTGTGCCCGCGCAGGACGCGCACGGGATGACCGTTAGCGCGCAGCTCGTCAAGATACGACGGAATCTCTTGCAACGGCCGGCAACGATCGACACCGAAGAAGATCTGGCTCTCATCGATCCCGCGATGCCGTCCAACCCACAGCTCGCCGTAGACGCGGTCGGTGAAAAATTCGGCTTTGCCGCGATTGTGCTCCGGAACGAAGAGCAACGTTCGGTGCGATGCACCTTCGGGCTCCATCACGAGCAGCGCGCCCGGCTCGCCCGTGCCCATCAAGTATGCGAAGTCGCTCGAAGGCCGGAAACGGAAGTTCGTGTCGTTGGCGCGCACGTGTTCTTGACCCGCCGGAATTACCAAGTAGCAGCCCGGAAACGAACGCGAGAGCGCGTCACGGCGGGATTGCAGGCGCGCCAATTGCGGATGCGCGCCGGCACGAAGCGGCGCTTCGGTCCAGCCCTTCGACATGAAGTCGATCAGGCGCGGCGGCGTCTCGCTGTCGTAGTTGGTCTTGGCCGGTGTGGTCGGCGGCTGCTTCGTCGGATCTGCCATGCAAGAGCGTTCTCAGCGATTCCCATGCCCGCCTGCCGTAGAACTGAGCTATGAAACGTCTTTTCCTTATATTCACGCTCGCGTTTGCGGTGCCGGCGATTGCGCTTGCGCAGCAAGACCCCGCGAGTCCGCCCTCGCAGATGCGCGCGAACTTCCAACAGATGGAAACACTGCACAAACAGTACCGCGCGACGGTGCTCGGCGCCCTTACTCCGGCGCACAAGCAACTCTACGCTTCGGTCGTCGGAGATCTCGCCATCGCCGCCAGCCCCGACCCGCGCGCCGCGGCCGCTAAGCTCGACGCCGCGCTCTCGAGCGGCGAGAAAACCGCGATCGCCAACGCCGACAAGCAATTTCGCGCAGCGATGAAAGCGCAGTTCGCGCAGATGCGTGCAGCGCATCCGCGTCCGTCGCCCAGCGGTTCGCCGTGTCCGCACCGCTCGCACAAACCGTACACGCCGGACGCCGGACGGATTCTGCTCGCGATGGCCGGTGGTCACGGTGGCATGATGATGCGTGGCGCGGCCATGCGCGGCGGTTGGGGTCGTCCCCGCTAGAGCGCGATATCGAGAGCGAGATCGAGGGCGGGTGCGCTGTGGGTGAGCCACCCGACGGAGATTAAATCAACGCCGGTTGCGGCGATGGCTGCAATCGTCTCCGGACGAACGCCGCCGCTCGCCTCGGTTAAAATAGCTCCGTCGACGATGCGCACGGCCTCTTGCAGCATCGCCGGTTCCATGTTGTCGAGCAGCACGGCATCGATCGGTTCGCGTAACGCCTCGCGCAATTGCTCGAGCGTGTCGACTTCGACTTCGACTTTAACCATGTGCCCGTTGCGGGCGCGCACGCGCGCAACCGCTTCGTGAATCGAACCGGCGAGCGCGAGGTGGTTGTCTTTGATCAAGACCGCGTCATCCAGCCCGAAACGATGATTGCCACCGCCGCCGCAGCGCACTGCATACTTTTCTAACACGCGGAGACCCGGGGTCGTCTTGCGCGTGTCGATCACCTGCGCGCGCGTACCCGCGACCGCGTTAACGAGTCTGCGTGTCGCGGTGGCGATCCCGCTCAAACGGCAGAGCAGATTGAGCATCGTGCGTTCGCCGGTGAGCAGGACGCGCGCCGGGCCCTCGAGTTCGGCGACGACCGTTCCGCGCGTGACTTCGGCGCCATCGGGCACAAGGACGTTTACGTGCGTAGCACCGGGCTCGAGCAGTTCGAATGCAAGCAACGCAGCGTCGAGCCCGGCGATCACGCCGTCCTGGCGCGCAACGATCCGCGCCGTTGTGCGCAACTCCGGTGGTACGATCGCATCGGTCGTGATGTCGCCGCCGTGCGCGAGATCTTCGAGCAGCGCGACGTGCACGAGCGGCTCGGTCAGGAGCCGGTCGGGCTTAGATGTGAGCGAGACGCGTGAAGGAGCGTTTTGCAAGGGCTTCATCCGCGAGAGGATAGTCTGAGCGATAATGGCTACCGCGGCTCTCTTTGCGCGCGAGCGCCGCTTCGGCGACGAGCCGGCCGACCACCAGAAGATTGCGCAGTTCGTTTGCTGCGCAGGGAAAACTTACTTCGAGTGCTTCGATGCGTGAGAGCGCTTCGCGCAGTCCGAATTCATTGCGCACCAGCCCGACGTTCGCGTACATCACGTTTCGCAAATCGGCAATTGCTTGAGATTCATCCTTGTCATCCCGAGCCCTTCGACTCGGCTCAGGGTAAACGAAGTCGAGGGACGCATCGTGCGGCTCCGTTCGCGGTGACGCCGCTATGCTCTCGGCGACGCGTGAGCCGTAGACGAGTGCTTCGAGCAGCGAGTTGCTGGCGAGACGATTTGCGCCGTGCACGCCGCTGGCGCTACATTCACCGCAGGCCCACAGTCCCGGTAGCGACGCCCGGCCCCATTCGTCGACGGCGACGCCGCCCATGAAGTAGTGCGCAGCCGGCGCAACCGGAATCCGTGCCAAGCGGGGGTCGATGCCCGCCGCTTGGCAGAAGCCGAAAACGGTGGGGAATTCCGCGGGAAACTTGTCGCCGATCGACGCGCGCGCATCGAGTCCCACCAGACGCCCGCACTGCAGTTGCTCGAAGATCGCGCGTGCCACGACGTCCCGCGGTCCCAGTTCGGCATCAGGATGAATCGCGAGCATGAAGCGCTCGCCCAAATCGTTGACGAGAATTGCGCCTTCCCCACGCACCGCCTCGGTCACAAGCGGCATCGGGTCGGCCCCGATCGCGAGCGCTGTCGGATGAAACTGCACGAACTCCATATCGGAGAGCATTGCGTCGGCACGTGCGGCCATCGCAATGCCGTCGCCGGTTGCGTCGACCGGATTCGTCGTACAGCGGAAGAGCCTCCCGATGCCGCCGGTTGCAAGCACGACGGCATCGGCGAGAAATGCGTACGCTCCACCGGCGTTGGCGTGCGCGTGGATGCCCGCTGCGCGTCCGTCATGTACGATGATATCGTCAGCCGTCACGTCTTCGACGACCGTGATCGACGGCGAGTCGCGCACCGCCGCTATCAGTGTGTTGAGAATCTCGTGGCCGGTTGCGTCCCCGCCGGCTTTCACGATACGGCGGCGCTGATGTGCGGCTTCACGCCCGAGCGCAAGCTCTCCCGATTCATCGCGGTCGAAGGTTGCACCAAGCTCGAGTAGTTCTTCGATGCGCGCCGGCGCATCGCTGGTGAGAATCTTCACGACGCGCGCGTCGCTGATGCCGGCGCCTGCGCGCTGCGTATCGATCGCGTGCAGCGACGGCGAATCGTCCGCGCCCATCGCCGCGGCGATGCCCCCCTGCGCCCAATCGGTTGCCGCACCGCTGCCTAAGCGGCGCTTGGACAACACGGTGACGGGAATGGGCGCGAGCTTTAGCGCGGCCATCAACCCGGCGATGCCGGCACCGACAACGACGACGCCGGTCTGATGGGTTTGCATCAGTCCTTTCGCGAGCGGCTAAACGCGAGCATTTTGTCGACCGCCGCGCGTGCGCGCGGCGCAATCGCGGGGTCGACCGTGACCTCGTATTGCATCGTCTCGAGGCTGTGCAAAATCTTCGGGAGCGTGTTGCGCTTCATATGTGGGCACAGATTACACGGCCGTACGAACTCGACGCTTGGATACGTCCCCGACACGTTGTCTGCCATCGAACATTCGGTCATGAGCAGCACACGCGCATGTTGATGTTCACCGACGTATTCAACCATACCGTGCGTCGAACCGACGTAGTCTGCTTCGGCCAACACGTCGGGCGGACACTCCGGGTGCGCAATCACGACCAGCTTGGGATCGCCTTCGCGGAAACGGCGAATGTCAGCTCCGGTGAAGCGCTCGTGTACTTCGCAGTGGCCTTTCCACGCGATGATCTCCGTCGTCGTCTTGGATGCAACGTACTTCGCCAAATATTCATCGGGAAGAAAGATCACACGCGGCACACCCAGCGCTTCGACAATTTCAACCGCGTTGCCACTGGTGACGCAAATGTCTGATTCGGCTTTTACCGCGGCCGACGTATTGACGTACGTTACGATCGGCACACCGGGATATTGCTCACGCAAGAGCCGCACATCGTCCGCGGTGATCGATTCGGCTAGCGAGCATCCTGCGAGCAGATCGGGAACGAGTACGGTCTTGCTCGGATTGACGAGCTTCGCAGTCTCGGCCATAAAGTGGACGCCGCAAAGCACGATGACGTCGGCGTCGGTTTTGGCGGCCTGCATCGCAAGCGCCAGTGAATCGCCCACGATGTCGGCGACGGTATGGTAGATCTCCGGCACTTGATAGTTGTGGGCGAGGATTACCGCGTTGCGTTCGCGCTTGAGACGGTTGATCGCGGCGACGTAGGGGGCATGCAACGGCCATTCAACGCGGGGAATGACGTTGGCCACACGCTCGAAGATCGGCGTGGTCTCGCGTTCGACGTCGGTGAGGGTGAGATCGGTGAGTGTCATGAAGTGTGGTGGCGATGCGTTCGCTTCGCTACCTCTTAATACCCGTACTGGCCGCATTCGTTTGCACGGCGTGGTGCGCAAGCGCGCGGGCGCAGGTACCACCGGGCCTCATTCCCGCAAGCCCCAGCGGCAAGCCGTCGCTCTATGAGACCGAGCCGATCCTAATCGACGGGACGCCGGTCATGCGCGTCGCGGCGTTGGCCAATCCCCCGGCCGGAGTGATGCCGCTTGAAACGCGCGTCTTTCTCATCAATGGCGCGATCGCGCAACTGCTCACCGTTGAGCCCGACAGCGAGGCGACGGTCTATGATCCCAAGTCGCTGCAAATCAAAGTCGTGCAGGACAACGACCAATACGTTTTGGAAGCGATCGATGCTCGGCATCGCAATCCGTTCCCAGTTCTAACGGTAACGTCGGACGACGCGCTGCAGGCGAATCTCCCATCCTGGGATCTAGCTGCGCGCTGGCAGAACGCCTTACAGCAAGCGCTCGTTCTCGCGCTCGAGCGCCGTCAGCCCGAGCGGATTCAGCGCAACACGACGTTTATCGTGTACGGCGCGATCGCGCTTGTCATCCTGACCCTCGCCGGATTCGTCGCCGTGCGTATGCAGCCGGCGCATATCGTCGCCGCGATTACGCCGTGGGCTATCGTCGCGTTGTGGTTGGGTGCAATCATGTATGCGCTGACGCTCTTCCCGCAGACGGTGTCGACTGGTCGCGCGATACTGATGATCGGCGGACGCATCGCGCTCATTTGGATCCTCGCGTTGGTACTCGACAGATTGCTTGCGCTTGCAATTCGACAGGCGGTCGGAGGCTGGGCCTCATTTGGCATTCATCCCGAACGGCGTGGCCGCTCGCTGTTGCGCGTACCTACGATGTCGAAAGCATTGATCGGCTTCGAGCGCGTCGCCGTCTATTTCGTTGCGGTGCTTGCGACGCTGTCGACACTCGACGTTCCGATCGCATCGGTGGTCACGATCGGCGGTATCGCGGCCCTCGCCGTCGGTTTCGCGGCGCAGAGCTTAGTGCGCGATTTTCTCAACGGCTTGCTCGTGCTCTTCGAGGATCAATACATCGAAGGCGACTATGTGACGATCGGCACCTTTAATGGTATCGTTGAATTGGTGACGCTACGTGTTGTCCAGTTGCGCGACGGAAATGGAAATCTGATCACAATTCCGCACAGCTCCGTTACGCAGGTGGTGAACTCATCGCGCAATTGGTCGCGCGTCAACTACCGCGTGACGGTCGCTGTGTCGGCCGATCTTCACAAAGCCATCGCCGTCGTGCGCGACACAATGGAGGCGCTACAGGCGGATGCCGATTGGCGCGACGCGATCATGAACCCGGTCGAGTGGATCGGCGTCGAAGGCCTCAGCGCCGGCGGAACCACGGTGCGCTGTGTGATGCGTACGGCGCCGCTGCGGCAATTCGAACTGAAGCGCGAGATCAACTTGAGAATTTCCGATGCATTCAAGAAAGCGGACATTACGATCGGCACCGATACGACGCCACAGATCGCCGTGCAGCCAGCCGGGAGCCCGAACCCAACGTGAAAACCTTCCAACGCATCGTTCTTGTCCTGATAACGGCGCTGGTCGTACTGGTTTTCTACGTGCCCGTTGGACGTTCGGACTATGCGGGAACGTGGAAGGGTGGGACGTACGGCGTTGACGCGGGCCGATCGCTTGCGGGCGTGGTCGACGCAGTGGCTCCGGGATCGCCCGCGGATCTCGCGGGCATCCGGCCGGGCGATCGGGTACTCGTAAGGCCGTTTAGCGCGGACTATCCGCGATTCGCGTTTCCGCGCGCCGGCGACCACGGCACCTTCGCGCTGCGCAGACCTGACGGATCCACGTACAGGGTGACGATGACGGCAATTGCGTTCAGCGATTTCACGCGGACGGCACGGCTGCTCGGAATTCTCGCGATGCTGCCCGCCACGATCTTTGTGGCGATCGCTTTTGTTCTCGTATTCTTGCGGCCCGGCATCATGACGTGGTCGTTTTATGCGTACGCGACCGGCTTTCTCTCAACCCAACCGTCGGTTGCGTTTTATCAGAGCTATCTGACGGACGGACCATATACGGCGCTCAGCTTCCTCTTGAATACCGTGTGGGGCAACTTCGCGGTCTTGCCGCTCTTGCCGTTCATTCTTCGTTTTCCCGACGATCGCTTGACCGGCTTCAGCAAAGACTTCGATCGCGGCTTGTGGATTGCAATCGCGCTCGCCTTCGGGGCCTACGCGTACGAGTGGGTCGACTACGAGCGAGGGATGTATCCGTCCTGGAGCTCTGCCCTCGACAACTGGCTTCCCCTCGCGACATTCGCGGTTGCGACGCTTATCTTGATTCAAAAATACCGTCACGCGACCCCGCAGGTGCGGCAGCGATTCGGCTTTCTGACCATTGGGCTGATCGTCTCTTTCGTGGCGTACGCGATCTACTTCGTGCCTTCCGTTCCGCGCTCGGTCGCAGAGATCGTCGGTTTTGCCACCGTGATCATGCCGATCAGCGTCATGTACGCGGTACTCAGGCACCGCGTGATCGACATCAATTTCGTGCTCAATCGCGCGCTTGTCTACGGTATTCTTTCGGTCTTCGTGATATCGTTTGTCTCGCTCTTGGACTGGTTCGCGGGACACGTCATAGCCGGAGAGCGGCTCGCAACGGGCATTGAATTGTTGCTCACCATCGCCGTTGGGTTTCTTCTCGACCGCATCAACCGTGCGGTCAGCAACGCGGTCGATCTCATATTCTTCCGCGAGCGTCGGGCGGCCGAGGATTATCTGCGTAGAGCGGCCCGAGCACTGCCATACGCAACCGATGAGTCGGCCATCAATGACAGCCTGGTCCAAGTACCCTCTGACGCGCTGAAGTTGAGCGCCGCCGCGCTCTATCGCCGCTCGAACGACGGGGAACGTTTCGAAGGGATTGCCACGTCGACGGACACGACGGTCGCACCGCCGGGCTTCGACAGCAATCATCTGCTGGTTCGCATGCTCGCATCCGGCGAGCAACGCGTGTGGCTCGAAGAATTGCGTGGACACCTCGATCGAGAGCAGGCAAAATATTATGTGTTGGCCGTGCCGGTAACGGTGCGCCACGAGTTGGTCTCGTTCACGCTCTACGGTCCACACCGAAACGGCGCGCAACTCGATTCAGAGGAAGTCGAGTTGCTCGAGGAGCTTGCACGAGAGGCGTCGCGCGCATACGACCATATCGAAGCAGTGCGTATGCGCGAGCGCTACGCGAGGCTGACGGCATCTCCAGCCGCGACGTAGGGCTCGAAGCAGCGATTGCTCGCGTGCTTGTAGAGCAGGCGGAACGCTAAAGAAGCGGCGTCTAAGCGGGCGTCTAACGCGTTAATGATGCCTATGACCAGGGTAGACCGTCGGCATGCAGCAACTCACAAAACGTGTCGCCGTAGCAGTCCTGTTTGCGTTGGTTTTCAGCGCCGGCATTGCCGCTAACGCGCAGACCTCTTCAACCACCACCCCCAGCGTCCAAATGACGCCGACACCAAGTCCAACGCCTAGTGGGGCGCCGACAATAGGCCCCTAGTCCCGAGGTGAGCGTGCGAAGCGTCGCTAAGTGCGGCGCAATGCACGCTCACCGTCTTTCCGTGGCGGTTTTCGCCGGGCCGTCGCTTCGGCTCGAGGACCGCCCGCAGTTCGAAGGCGTCACGTATTTGCCGCCGGCGGCGCGCGGCGACGTCGAGCGCGCAGCCCGCGAGTACGACGCCGTGCTCTTGATCGACGGCCTTTTTCACCACGAGTTGGCGCCGTCGCCGAAAGAATGTTACGCATCGCTCGCGCAGGCGCGTATGTTCGGCGCGGCAAGCATGGGTGCATTACGCGCCGCCGAGTGCGCACCATATGGATTCACGCCGCTCGGCGCCATCGCGGGTTGGTACGCGCACGATCTCATCGACGGCGATGACGAGGTCGCTGTCGTCACGCGCCCGCGCGCTTGCGAAGCGCTCACCGTTCCGCTTGTCAACGTACGCTACGTTGCGCGGCTTGCCCATCACCGCGGACTCCTCGACGCTGCCGAGCGTGACGCGCTGATCGCACGCGCGCGAGCGATCTTCTACATGGATCGCACATGGAGGGATGTCGTGGAGCTTGCGCCCAGCCACGTGCACGAGGCGGTCGCCGAGCTTGCGCATCGCTACGGCGATCTCAAGCGCGCGGATGCGCGCTTCGCGTTGCGCACCGTTCTGCGTTGGCGCGAGCGCGTCGCGCGGCCGATCGTGCTTCCCGCCTCGGTGCGCAAGGCTCCCGGAACCTATGATCGTGCTGTGCCGTTTGCGCAGACGATCGCGCTCGTGCCGAAGTTGCGCGAGCGCTACGGAATCACGCGCCTCGCCGATACGACCTACCTCGATCGCACCGGCATTCCCACCTACTCGGCGCTCGTGCCGCATTCGCCCGACCTGCTCGGGGTCTACAACGGCAAAGGCCTCACGCGCGAGAGCGCGATGGCGAGTGCCGTGATGGAGGCGACAGAGCGTCAGATCGGAGCAACGGTGAAACTGCCGAGGCTGCGCGTTTCGTTACGCGATGTCGGCGAGCGCATCGACTTGATCGCGTGCGGCATCCGCGACGATGCCGGCGATAGGGATGTGACGTGCGTGCTCGGCACCGAGCTGCTCTCCGGCGACGTGATTCCGGTGCCGCTTGCAATGGTCGCATGTCCCTGGTTCGGCGATAAGCTCTTCGACGTGACGTCGACCAATGGTCTGGCTTCGGGGAACAACCTCACCGAAGCGATCTACCACGCGCTCTGCGAGCTGATCGAGCGCCACGCGTGGACGATGTATCACGTGCGGTCCTCGCTCGTTCCGCGGTTCTACCTCGGCATCGATGCAGCCGATCGCGCACTCGCACCCGAGATTGCGCTGCCCGCAGGTGAAGCAAACGTCGACGCGTTGGTGGATGCGATTCGCATCGCGGGTCTGGTCGTGCGTGCCTTTGCATTATGCGAAGGCGCGCTGCCGGTCACCGTGCTCGCGTCATTGACGGAGCCGCATGCATCGCCACCGATGGCGCACATCGGCTTGGGCTGCGCGCTCTCGCCGGCGCACGCGCTCACGCGTGCACTGACCGAAGCGGTGCAGAGTCGCGTCGTCGACATTCAAGCGGCGCGCGAAGACATTCTGCGCGCCGACGAAGCGCCGGGTATGATGGGGACACATGCGCGCCGGCTCAGCGCGGCTCCGAGCGGCCAGTGGTACTACGACGTCCCGAGCGAGCAGATGACGCTCACCGAGCTACGCGATCGTGCGAGCGACGATCTCGCTCTCGATCTGCGAACGACACTCGAGACGTTGCGGGGATACGGCATCGCGAGCGTCGTCGCCGTCGATCTTTCGCCACCGGATCTTCCGATCAACGTCGTGCGCACGATCGTTCCCGGCTTCGAAACTTACGCGTTCAGCGGACAGCTTGGACCGCGCGCGCGCGCCGAGCTCAATCCGTTCTTCGTGCAGTCATAGGTGCAGCGTGACGCGGTATCTCGATCGCGTGCTGGTCGGCGACGCGCCGACGCCGCAAGAATGGAACGAACATCTGGTAGCGTTTCATCGCAGGTATCGCGGCTCGACCGAAGAGCTCGTTTCGCGCATGCATACGCAGTCGGGGCAGACCTCATATGAGGTGTTGGCCTCGCGCATCAAGGAGCTCGAACCGGATGCTCGCGCGATCCTGGACGTAGGGTGCGGCGATGGGGCGCTCTTGGTCCGGATCGGGCGCCGGTTCGACGACGACGTTGCGCTGACCGGGATCGATCTTTCCGATACTGAGATCGCGCGAGCGCGCGAGCGTCTTGCGCAAGCGACGTTCTTGTGGGGCGACGCCCTCGAGCTTGACATGGACGAAAAGTCACTGGACGTCGTGACCTCGCATCTCGCGTTTATGGCGATGCCGCATACGAGCCGGATACTCGCGCGCGCGCCCCGCGCGTTGCGCGCTGCGGGG
>JBAUEZ010000085.1:0-20436 GCA_049678885.1 Candidatus Aquilonibacter sp.
GAAGCATAGCCGTGGTGTTCTGTGACCGAGTCGACGACGATGCAGATGCGCCATCGCGGCCATAACGATCGGCACAGCGACTTCTTCCGAGCTTCCCTCGATCAACGTTTGTCGAGACGATAGCCGATGCCCCGCACGCTCGAGATCTCGAGCGGGGCGTCGACCTCGAGCAACTTTTTGCGTAACGCCGCCACGTGCACGTCGACGACGCGTGTCGGAACGCCGGAGGTGTCGTTCCACACGTGCTCGAGAATCTGTGCACGCGTCAGCAGCCGCCCCTCGGCCTCACCAAGGAACCACAACAGACGAAACTCGAGCGCGGTCAGCGAGACGTTGGTCGTGTTGTTCAAGAGCGTATGGAAGTCTCGATCGAGTTGCGCGCTGCCGAGTGCGAGGACGTTACTGCCCTCTTTCTTCTGCGTGAACTTCTCGCGCCGGCGCAAGAATGAGGCGATACGCGCCACCAACTCGTTGCCCGAGAACGGCTTCGTGATGTAGTCGTCAGCCCCCAGGCCCAGGCCCAGGAGAATATCCTGTTCGCGCGAGTGCCCGCTGACCATCAAAATGAAGGCATTGTTGGAGTTTGAAAGCGAGGTGCACACGTCGAGGCCCGAGATGTCGGGTAATCCGACGTCGAGCACGACGACGTCGGGCTTGTACGTATCGGCGAGTTCGAGCCCTTCGGCGCCGCTCGCGGTCACTTTGACTTCGTAACCGGCGCGCTCGAGCACGGTCTGCTCGAGGCGGGCGACGTCCTCGTCGTCCTCGATTACCAACATCTTGGCTAGGGCCACCAGTGCCTCCTCAGTCTCGAATTTTGCGGGCCTTATACCTTAGCATCGATTTCTTCTTCCTCAGACTTTACCAGCGCCCGTCGGGCGACGCCTTCGTCGACCGCCGCGGTGGCCACAGCCTTGGCCACGGCGTCGACCACGCGGGGGTCGAAAACGCTCGGAATAATGTACTCCGCGCTGCGCTCCTCGTCGGTCACAATCGAGGCGATCGCGTAGGCGGCGGCAATCTTCATCTTTTCGGTGATGCGGCTCGCGCGCGCGTCGAGCGCCCCGCGGAAGATCCCCGGGAAGGCGAGCAAGTTATTGACCTGGTTGGGGAAATCCGAGCGCCCCGTGGCAACGACCGCCGCGACCGGGGCCGCGACGTCGGGCATAATCTCGGGCGTTGGATTGGCCATCGCGAAGATGATCGGGTCGCGCGCCATGCCTTCGATATCTCTGGGCGTCAAAATGCCCGGTGCCGAGACGCCGATGAAGACGTCGGTACCGCGCAACACGTCGCCGAGCGAACCACGGCGATTCTCGCGGTTGGTGTGCTCGGCGAGCCAGCGCCAGTGCGCGTTGTCGTAGCGCTCCTCGCGATTGATCGCGCCGTTTCGGTCGACGGGGATGACGTCGCGCACCCCGGCTTCGAGCAGCATTTTGATCGTCGCAGTGCCCGCCGCGCCACTTCCTGAAACGACGATCCGCAGATCGTGCAGATCCTTGCCGACCACCTTTGCCGCGTTGATCAGCGCGGCGAGGATCACGACGGCGGTTCCGTGCTGATCGTCGTGCATCACCGGGATATCGAGACGTTCGATCAGCCGTTGCTCCACCTCGAAGCAGCGCGGCGCCGAAATGTCCTCGAGGTTGATCCCGCCGAACACCGGTGCGATCCGTACCACCGTCTCGACGATCTCGTCGACGTCTTTCGTGTCCAGGCAAATCGGAAATGCGTCGATGTTTGCGAACTGCTTGAAGAGCGCCGATTTGCCTTCCATCACGGGCAATGCGCCAAGCGGACCGATGTCGCCAAGACCAAGAACCGCTGTGCCATCGGTGACGACCGCGACCGTGTTGCGCTTGATAGAGAGCTGAAATGCTTTGCTCGGATCGGCGGCGATTGCCATCGACACGCGCGCGACGCCCGGCGTGTAGACGAGCGAAAGGTCGTTGCGCGTCTTTACCGGCATCTTCGCCTCGACGCGAATCTTGCCGCCGAGGTGCGCGAGGAACGTCGAATCGGAGACGGAGATCACGCGCACGCCTTCGAGCGACTCGACCGCACGCTGCACTTCGTTCCCGATCACCTCCGAGCTAACGTTGATCGTGAGGTCACGAACCACTTTCGAGCCCGTAACCGAACGCATGTCGACGGCGGCGATCTCTCCACCCGCATCGCCGATAGCATTTGCCAGCATACCGAAAGCGCCGTTTTCGTTCGGCATTTCGATGCGCATAATGAGAGTAAAACTAATGGGTACCTGTGGCATCTCCCTCAATTCCCGCTGATGGTCATCTGCCCAACGCGGAACGACGGGGAGACCGTCGAGCCGTCGAAGCGCAAATCGCTCGCCACCGCATCGACCGCCGCGAGCATGTCGGGGAAATTTCCCGCCACGGTGAACTCGTCGATGGGGTAGGCCAGCTCGCCGTTTTCGATCATGAAGCCGCGCGCTCCCCGGCTATAGGTTCCGGTAGCGTGCTCGGTTGCAAATCCGATCGTATCAAGCACCAGCACGCCGCGGGGCGTTGCCGCAATCAGTTCGGCCAGCGTTCCCGATCCGGGCTCCAAGTAAAAATTATTGGCAGCAACGCCGCCGCCGGTGGAATTGCCGGTCGTCTTCGCTCCCAGCTTACGCGCGTAATAGCTGTCGTAAAGGAACGAACGCAGCACCCCGGCCTCAAAAACCGGCGTGCGCCGCGTGCTCACGCCCTCACCGTCGAATGGCCCGCTACCCAAGCGGCCGGGCAGCGTACCATCGTCAACGATCGTAACGAGCTCGCTCCCCACACGCTCCCCGATGCGATCGGCGAGCCACGAATTGCCGACCGCAACGTGCGAGGCAGCGACGGCCGCGAAGATGTTACTCAGCACCGCTGCGGCCACGTCCCGCTCAAAGATCACTGCGGCATGCATCGTCGGCGGTTTGCGCGCGCCGAACATCTCGAGCGCGCGCCGCGCAGCGACGCCTGCAACCGCCGCGTTCCCCTCGAGGTCGCGTATAAAGCGCCCGGCAGTGCCGTAGTGACCGGTGCGCTTGTGGCCATCTTCTTGCGCGAGCGGAGCGGTCGACCGCGAAGCGCTGGTCGCGGAGTACACACCGCGAAAACCATTCGAGTTCGCAAGCGCGATCGTGCTGTACGCATCGGCGTAGTGCGAACCGCTCGAATTCACGATGCGCGGATCGGCGGCACGAATCGCCCGCTCGAGCGCGAGTGCATCCGCAACCTTCTCCGCGTCGTCACGCGCAGGGATCGACGTATCGACGAGCTCGAGATCGCCGGCGTACTCGCCGCACGCATCCGGAAGGCCCGCATACGGATCTTTCGCGACGTACCCCAACTGGTCGAGGCCACGCACGATTGCGGCGCGCAGCGCATCGGCGTGAAGGTCCGTGCTGACGACGCTGGCCCGGCGACTATCACGCCACAGGCGCAGGTGCACGCCCGACCCGGTCGAGCGCTCGAGTTTGCTCACGGTAGTATCGCGCGCTTCGACGTGCAAACGCTGCGCTACGGAAAGCGAGGCTTCCGCACTCTGCGCGCCGAGTTGGAGGGCGAGATCGACGGCACGCGCCGCGACCTCGATCGCGTCAGAAGTCGTCATCGGCGGTGCCTCCGACGGTGATCGAAGAGATCTTGACCGTCGGCATGCCGACACCGACCGGGACGTTCTGGCCGCCTTTTCCGCAGGTGTAGTGACGACGCGCAAGACGCGCATCGTTCCCGACCGCGACAACCTTCGTCATCGCATCGGGTCCGTTGCCGACAATCGTTGCGTTCTTGACCGGTGCGGTGACCTTGCCGTTCTCAATCAGATAGCCTTCGGCAACCATGAACACAAAATCGCCTTTGCTGATCTCAACCTGTCCGCCCGCAAAAGCTTTCGCATACAGCCCGCGTTTGGTCGAAGCGATGATTTCGTCCGGCGTGGAGTCGCCGGCCGGCATGTACGTATTGCACATGCGCGGCTGTGGTAAGGACCGATATGATTGGCGCCGTCCGCTGCCCGTTGCTGCAACGCCCATCAATCGGGCGTTGAGCGTGTCTTGCATGTAGCCGCGCAACACGCCACGCTCGACGAGCACCTTATGTTGTCCCGGAACGCCCTCGTCGTCGACGGTGATGCTTCCACGCTCTTCGGGCAGATTGCCGTCATCATAGATCGTTACGAGTTCGCTCGCCACCCGCTCGCCGACGCGGCCGCTATACAGCGACGTGCCGCGCCGGTTGAAATCGCTTTCGAGCCCGTGACCAACCGCCTCGTGCAAGAGCACGCCGCCGCCGCCTGCGCCGACGACGATCTCCATCTCGCCCGCCGGGGCCGGCTCCGCATCGAGATTCGTCGCCGCGATGCGCGCCGCGTCGGCAGCGAGTATCTCCGGGCGATGATCGTCAAAGTATGCGATCGACGTACGCCCGCCGTCGCCCGCATAGCCCGATCCTCGTTCACCGCGCGCGCTCGCTACCGTATGCACGCCGAGCGTGATCATCGGCCGATGGTCGTGCACGAAACGTCCGTCGCTCGTCGCGATCCACACATCTTGCAGTTCGTCGGTGAGGTTTGCGTTGACCGCGATGATGCGGGGATCGTAGGCTCGCGCGGTGCGGTCGGCGCGTTCGAGCAGTTCGACGTAGCGCGCGGCCGGCGCGTGCTCGGCGCGCCACTGATCGTAGAGCGGCGCCACCTCTTCGCGCCGCAGGTCGATCGTGCCAAAGGCCTGCGCCGGCGCGTTGCGCACAATCAGCGATGCTGCCTCGGCCGCGCGCAGCAACGCCTGGAGCGAGAGATCATCCGAATAGGCATAACCCGCCGACTCGCCGGTTACGACGCGAATGCCGACGCCTTGCACGACCGAGGTCGTGCCGTCGTAAATGTTTCCGTCCTGCAGACGAAACGCGTAGGAGTGGCGCCGTTCGCAGAAGATGTCGGCATAGTCACCGCCGAATCGCAGCGCCCGCTTCAGCAAACGCGTAAATGTATCCTGATCTAGCATAGTCCCCTAGAAGCTTGCGAGGCGATCGACAGCCTGCACGTAAGCGGCACGCGGTTCGCCGGGTGAATCGTTGATAAGAAACGCAAAGACGACGCGGCCGTGATTCTTCGTCGTAACGTAGCCCGCGAGCGAGTTCGCATCGCTCAAGGTTCCGGTCTTGGCACGTACGCGCCCGCTAGCAGCCGTAAAATCATAATCGGTGAGCGTGCCGTCGCGCCCGCCGCCGGGAAGCAACATGTAGAGCGGTTCACCGGCATCACGCAGTTCCGCGTCGCTTAGAATGCGCGCGAGGGTGATCGCCGCCACGCGGTCGCTCTCGGCAAGTCCGCTGCCGTCGACCAGGCGCATGCCATCCGTTGGAATTCCACGCGAACTCAAGAAGTTACGCTCGACCGTAAGGCCGTTTGCGTCGTTTCCGGTTTCGCCCGCGTCGACGGCGAGCGCGCGCATCAACTGCTCGGCGTAGTGATTGTCCGAGAAATAGAGCATGTGCGCGATGAGCGCGCGCAGGGGCGCCGAGCGATGGTCCCACAGGACGATGCTATCGAGCGGCGCATTCGCGACGACCGGGCGATTCGCGCTCGAGATGCCGGCGTGCGCCAACATGCGTTCGAGCGCATTGCCGACGACAACCGGCATATCGTGGACCGGCACCCAAACGTTCGGCTGCATTTCAATCGTATCGCCATCGAGTGAGACCGCGCTGATTGGCGCTTGAAAGTCTTCATCGGCGTCGCTGGGATCCCAATGCGGATTGATTTCCGGTCCGCTCATCTCGCCCGCGTCGACCGCAACGCTGCCGTTGATGCGACGCAGCCCACTGCGCGCGAGCGAGCGAACGCCGCCGCGCAGGTCGTCGCTACGCAACGACGGATCCCCCGAGCCGACGAGCCAGAGGTCGCTGTCGAGCCGCCCGTTCTGCGGCGCATGGGTTGCGGCGAGCACCGTGTGAAACCGATACCTGGGGCCGAGCAAATTCAGCGCTGCATCGGCGACGATGAGTTTGAGCGTGGAAGCCGGCGTAACTGCCGCATTCGCGCGCCTAGCATAGATCACGCGTCCGGTCGCGTCGATGACCACGAGACTATAGCGATCGGAGAGCGCGGGCCCAAACGCGCCGTCGAGGGCACGGCTCAAGCGGGCCAGCTGCAATGCACTCCATGGCGCAGGTTCCGGCGTCGAGCGCGCTGCGGTCATCGTGACTGCATGTCGTACTGGAGCCGCGGTAAAGACGACGCGCGCGATCGACCACGTCGCGAGCACAGCAACGGCAAGCAACATGAGGACCACGAGCCGGCGTCTATTGCCGCGGGAGCGCTTCGATCTTGTCGATCTTTTCTTGTAGGGTACGCTGTTCTTCACGAAGTGTGTCGAGATCCGAGCGCAGCGCGCTCACTTGGGAGGGAACCTTTTGGGCTTCGCGGATGCGCATCGCCGCCTCGGCTGCGTCGCGCCGGATGCGACCGTCGAAACCACTGGCGGCCAAGCGGTCGAGCGCCTCAAGCGCACGCGGATCTTCGAGCCGTTCGGCAGCGGCAATGGACGCGAGTTGCACGAGGAACATCGGGTCGTCGAGTAGTTGCACGATCGCGTCGACGATGCGCGAGCGTTCGCTGTAGAGCAATTCGCCCGCACGCGCCAGCGCTCCGGCGGCCGCGCGCCGCAGACCCTCGTCACGACCGAGCCGGCTTGCATCGAGTAGCACATCGACCGCCCGCAAATCGGCGAGTTCGGCGAGCCCATGGGCAGCACCAGCTTCGACCGTGCCGTTCCAGGTGTGCTTGCCTACAGCATCCGCAAGCGCGGCGAATGCGCGCGGATCGCGCGTCTTGCCGAGCGATGCGAACGCAGCGGCACGAACGAAGTATGACTCGTCATCACGCGCAGTCGCGAGCAATGCCGTTGCGACGTCGGAGTCGCGAAAGTTTCCTAGCGCTGCAGCCACGGGCCGGCGCACTTTTGGATGCGCGTGACGCAACGCTGCGACCAAAATGTCCCGGCCCCACGGCGCGCGCGTTTCACCGAGCGCGGTTGCCGCTTCGTCGAGAACGCCCCAAAATGGATCGCGCTCGAAGGCGGCACGCAGTGCATCGCGTGCCGCCTGCGAGCCATCCTTTGCAAGTTCACGGGCTGCGCGAATACGCGCGACCGGATCGGCGTCACCGCGTAACGTTGCCGCGGCGAGCGTTGCGCCGAACTTATAGCTGATATTGCCGAGCAACCATGCACCCGGATCGAAACGCACCAGCAACGGCTCGAAATCGAGCGGCACCGTGATCGTCTCGTGCGCACGCTCGACGCCGGCGCGAATCCGCTTCTCGCCCGCCAGCACACCGGGTCCCACGTTCGTGGCGGGCGCAGGCGGCGCGTCCGCGCAGAAGCCGAGGTCGACATGGAAGCGATACGGCGGGTTGTCGTCGTCGACGCGCTGCTTCTGATCGATCGTGACCGTCGCCGCTTTGCCCTTTGCATCCCATGCGACGCGCACCTCGACCTCGGGATGACCGCCGCGATAGAACCACTGGTCGAAGAAGCCACGAGTGTTTCGCCCCGTCTCTTCTTCGATCGCTCGAATCAAATCGATCGTCTCGACATTGCGCTGGGCGTTTTGTTTGACGTAGTATGCGATCGAACGCCAGAAACGGCCGTCATCGAGCTCGCCGCGCAGCATGTGGAGAGCGGCGCCGGCCTTCTCGTACAAGTGACGATCGAAGATCTCGATCGGGTCGCGATACCGATTGCACACGATCGGACGGCGGTAGCGATCGGTATCTTCTTCCAAATAGCGCGAGACGCAGCCAAAGACGTCATAGAGGTACTCGTCGTAGCCAAGATCAGCTTCGCGCCAGACACACTCGAAGTAGGTTGCGAAGCCTTCGTTGAGCCATGCCTGCGACCAGTCGCGACACGTGAGCAGATCGCCGAACCACTGGTGGGCGAGCTCGTGCGAGACCAGCGGATCGCTCGAGAAATCCAGGTGCGCCCGCGCGTCGTGCAACGTACGGTCGGTTTGCGTCGTCGCCGACGTGTTCTCCATCCCGCCGAAGATGAAGTCGGTCACCGCGATCTGTGAGTAACGGGCGTACGGATACGGCGTGCCGATCTTCTCCTCGAAGGTCGCGATCATGCGCGGGGTGTCGCCGAAGGCGCGCTCGCCGTCAGCTTCCCGGCCCGGCAGCACGTAGTAGTACACGGGAACATTGCGCGCGCCGGAATCCGCCTGGCGCGCTTCGACGAACGGTCCAACGACCATCGTCATCAAGTACGTGCTGTGCGGAATGTCTTGACGATAGGTGTAGACCGTCTTATCACCTTCATCGCGCCGTTCGATCAATGCACCGTTGCCGAGCGCAAACAGGCCTTTGCGAACGGCGATCGTCGTTTGCGAGGTTTGCTTCTCGGCGGGATAGTCGATCGCGGGAAACCAGTAGCGCGCGTTCTCGTCTTGACTCTGCGTCCAAGCGTGGCGGATTTTATCAGGATATTGTGGCGTCGGCTCGACGAAGAATAACCCGTGACGCGGACGCGTCGTCCGATATGCGATGCGGAACGCGGCGCGCTCGTTCGCGCCGAGCGGCGGATCGAAACGAATCTCGAGCTTATCATCGCGAGCGGTAAATGCGAGCGGTTTGCCGTCGCGCTGTACCGATGCAATCGCGAGATCGACCGCATCGAGCTCGAGACGCTCGACCGGTTCGTCGTAGGCGCGGACCGTCGTCGTGCACACGCCGTCGAGCGTGCGCGCCTCGAGATCGGGCTCCAAATAGAGCTCGATGTGCTCGACGTCGACGACCTTGTCGGGACCGTACTGCAAACGGGCACCGGGGAGCGCAAACGCGCGGTGCGTCCCCGAATCATCGCGAAAACTCATGAATGGTGCGCGTTTCGCCCGTCAGCCTCCATCAACCCTCCGGTCACACCGATCACCGCCCCGGTGATAAAGTCGCGCTCGGGCGCGATTAGGAAACGCACGACGTCGGCCACGTCCTCATAGCTTCCGGGGCGACCGCGCGGGATTGGACTCGGCTGAGAACGGGCCGCCTCCCGGCTCTGCGTCTTGTCGCGAATGTCGCCCGGCTCGATCGCGTTGACGGTGATACCGTGCTCTGCTTCCTCGACTGCGAGCGCGCGCGCGAACGCGACCAGCGCGCTTTTTGAGGCCTGATAGAAACTGAACCCCCGATACGGCCGCGTCTCGCTCGAACCGTTGCCGCCAAAGACGACGATACGGCCGAAGTGCGCGGTGCGCATCGCCGGCAAGACCGCGGCACACGCGAGCACGGCGCTGCGCACGTTTGCATCGAAGAGGCGCGTGTAATCATCACGCGTGAGGTTGACAAAGCGCTTGACGGTTAGTTCGCCTACACCGTGCACGAGCGTGTCGAACGGACCTGCTTCGTCTACAAGTCGTGCAAGTGCAGCGGCGATCGCATCGGAATCGTCCGAAAAATCGATCTGCGTAGCGCTCGCGGCGGCGCCTGCGCGCTCGATTTCCGCAATCGTCGCCGCCGGTTTGCTCGCGCGGTAGGTAATGGCGACGCGCTCGAAACCATCTGCCGCCAGCGCTGCGGCGATCCCCGCGGAAAGCCCGCTCGCGCCGCCGGTCACGAGCGCTCGCCGCGTCATCGCAGCGCGCGCATCTGTTCGAGGATACGCTCGAAACTCGCGGTGTCGACCGCGCCCGGAATCAAGAACTCGTCTTCGAAAACGAAACTCGGTACCGCGGTGATGCCACGCTCGATGCCGGCTACGAGCTCGGCGCGTACCTCGTCAACACCGTCGTCGCTCGCGAGATACGCGGCGAGATCGCCGCGATCGATACCCAAGAGCGCGCCCGCGTCGACCAGCACCTTGCGATCGCTGATATCGAGCCCGCTCGTGAAATACGCGCGAAAGAGCTGCATCTCGAGTTCGCGATCGAGATTGCTGCGCCGCGCATACGCAATCGCGCGATGCGCGTCGAAGGTGTTCCCCCTGATCGCGCGATCCCAGTTGAAAGTCAATCCCTCGCGTGCGCCTTCGGTGGTTACACGTTCGAGAACCGCGTCGGTCTCGGCGCCGAACTTCGCCGCGTAGGCCTCGAGCACCGGTACGCCCGGAATCGGCGCATCCGGATCGAGTTGAAACGGATGCAGCCGAATCGTTACCTCTCCGTCGAAGCTCGCAAGCGCACGATCGAAGCGGGTAATTCCGATGTAGCACCACGGGCAGACGACGTCGCTCCAGATGTCGATGCGCATCCGCGGTGCTTCACCTTTTACACGCGGAAATCCCAGGCTGTGTCGAATTGAGCGCCGTCCCGCGTCATTCCAACCACGCGCACCGTATGCGAGCCGGGGCCCAGCGGGCGGCGCGTCGTGTATCGAAAACCGTTGCCGCTAAAGTCCACGCTCGAGGTCACGTCGTATCCGTCGAGGCTGATGCGCACGGAGTCGCGCTGGATCGGCACGGCGAAATCGGCCGAGATCGTCGGCGTACGTCCGACAAGGCCTTGCGGCTCCCGGTTGTTCAGGTACGCTTGCGCATTCATCGGCGGCCGGGGCTTGGGGTTGTACCCGCCTCCGCCTGCGCCACCGCGATTGGCGCCACCGGTGATCGTGACGGTCGACGTGCTGTTGTTCCAGTCGACGTTGGCGCCGAGTGCCTGCGCAACAAAGCGCAGTGGCACCAGCGTGCGCGAACCTTCGACGAACGGTGGCGAGTCGAGTGTTTGCGACTGTCCGTTTACCGTTGCATTGGTCGAGCCGATCTGCAACGAAATGTTTCGGCCATCGCCGGTTGCGTTGATCTGTCCGTTTTGATAGACAACGCTTGCACCGAGCTGTTCGAAGATGCCGCGCAATGGTACGAAGACGCGGCCGGCTTGTTCGACCGGTGGCTGATCGAATTGCATGGGGCTCCCGTTGACGACCACCGTAACGCCAACGCTTTGCTGGGCGAGCACCGCCGAGGGTCCGCTCGCCGCGAGAAGCAGCATCGCCGCACAAACGGCGCGGAATGATTTCGTGTTCATAGTTGGACTTCTATACCCAACCACGAACGCGTATTACACGGTGGCTGCCGCTGTAGTTGTCGCTGTTTCCAGCTCGCGCTGGACTGCTTTACGGTCGGCGCGGTATTCAAACCAGCCCATCCACGTGTTGTAGATCATCGGCACGAGGAAGAGCGTGAGAATGAGCGAGCTCAAAAGACCGCCGATTATGACGGTACCGATCGCTTGCCGCCATTCACCGCCCTCGGCAAATCCGAGAGCAAGCGGCAGCATGCCGAAGATCATTGCCGCGGTCGTCATGACGATCGGGCGGAAACGTGTAGCGGCTGCTTGCAACACGGCGTCCTTGACGCGCATGCCGCGCTTGCAGAGCGTGTTCGAATAGTCGACGAGCAGGATGCCGTTCTTCGCGACCAAACCGAAGAGCATGATGATCCCGAGCATCGAGATGATGTTGAGCGATTGACCTTGCTCGGGTTCGAGCTTCGCCATCACGCCGAGGAAGATCAGCGCGCCGATGATCGCCATTGGAACCGAAAACATCACGATCAGCGGTTCGACGAACGATCCGTAAAGAATGACCATCAGCATGTAGACCAGCATGAACGAGAGGCCTAATGCGATGCCCATGTTGGTGAACGTCTCTTGCATGAACTGCGTGTCGCCCTGCGCGAGGACGTTTACGCCCTGCGGCAGGAAGCCCGGGTCCTTCAGCTTCTCTTCCAGCGGACCCGTGACCGCGCCGAGCGCATAGCCAGGCAATACGTCGCCGAGCACGTTGACGATCCGCTGACGGTTCAAGCGTTCGATCTTCGTCGGTGCGTTCGTCCAGGTAAACGTTGCGACCGATGAGATCGGCACGAGCGAACCATCGTTCGTGCGCACGCGCACGTTCATCAACTGGTCGACGTCGGTACGCCACTGAAGCGGGAACTGAATGCGCACGTCTACGAGACCCGTTGGGGTGCGAACCTTCGTCGCCACCGCGCCGTCGACGGCGATACGTGCGACCGTCGCGACGTCGGCCGGATTGATGCCGAGCATCGCACACTTGCCGGGATCCACATCGACGTTGAGGCGTGGCGCGCCGTTTTCGGCACTCGTTTGGATGTTGACCGAGCCGGGCGTTGCGCGAAGGAATGCAGCAACTTTTTCAGCGGCCGGCGTAATTTCGTCTTCTGGGCCCGAGAGCGAGTAGAAAATCTGCGCGCCCGAACCGCCACCGGTATCGCCCGCGACTTCCATCTCGCCGCCCGGCACGAGGTAAGCCAACCCTCGTATCTTGTCCGCCGTCTTGTTGGTATCGCCACGGCGGTTGTCGAGCATGTTGACATTGAGCTCTGCGTAGTTTCCGCCCCACGACTGCCCCCAACCGGAAGACTTCCGTCCAACGATCGAATCGACCGACTTGATCCCGTCGAGCTTGAGGATCGCCTTCTCGAGAGCCGTGACGTAGTGCTCGGTCGTCGCGATCGGCGTGCCCGACGGATACGTCACCGTCATATTGATATGGCCCGTTTGCGTAGCCGGTACGAAATCAAAGCTAATCGGACCAAGTACGAACATGATAATGGCGAGCGCAACCGGTAGCGTCAAGGTTAGCACCGTCAGCGGTAGGGACGTGCCGATCCCGCGAACGAAATTCGCGATCGCTCGCAGCGCGTTGAGGATCGAGTCCCACAGCCACGTAAGCGCGCGCGCAAAGACGTTCGTTGCCTGCGGCAAGCTTGACCAGCGGTAACTCAGGGCCGATTTCGTCTTTGCGCGAGCATACATACCGCCCAGATGGAAGCCACCCGCAAGGGCAATCACAACGGCGTCGACGATAAGCGACGTCGTACCCGCGCCGGCGACCAGCGTGAAGGCGTTGAGTAAGAGCACGCTGCACACGAAAAGGACGAACTTGCCATGGGCGAGCCCATACGGCAGCCATCGTGCGCGGTAGGTCTCGAGCAGCCGATCGTAGCGGTGTACGAACAGATTAAGGATCAGCACCGCAAGAATCAACACCCCGATCACCTTGAGCAGGGTAACTTGCAGCAGGATCCCGATGACAAACGCTGCCGCAGCTGCGACCAGGAACCCGACGTTGATGAAGACGCTGTCCAGCGCCCGCAGCCACTTCGGGGATGCCTCGGAGCGCTGCTTGACGCTCCACTTCGCCGCGAGCAACGGTGTCAACGTGAACGAGACGAGCAGTGAGAACAGCGTGGCGATGACGATGACGGCGCCGAATTCTTTCAAATACGCACCGACGATACCAGGCAAAAACGCGACCGGCAGAAAGACGACCACGTCGACCATGGTGATCGCGATTGCGGCGTTACCGATCTCGGTGCGGCCGTTGATCGCGGCGTTCATCGGGTCTTCGCCGAGGTCGCGATGGCGCGTGATGTTTTCGAGTACGACGATCGAGTCGTCGACCAAGATACCGATGATCAGCGACAGGCCCATCATCGACATCGTGTCGATATGGAAACCGAGCGCCTTCATCGCGATGAACGTCGAAAGAATCGACGTCGGGATCGAGATCAGTACGACCAGCGAATTGCGCCACGCGTGCAGGAAGAGCAGCATCACGATGGACGTGAGGATGATGCCTTCGATCAGCGATTGGCCGACGCCGGCGAGCGATTTTGCCGTGTAATCGGCGGGCGCCGAAATCTCGTTGAACTTGACTTGAGGGAACTGCGCCTCGATCGTCTTGAGACGATCGCGTGCTGTCGCCGTTGCCTTGAGTTCGTCGGCATTGATATCACGTTCGACGTCGATATAGACGCGCGGCAGTCCGTTGAAGTGCGAGATGCGCCGCAGCTCCACGTGACCGTCTTCGACCTGCGCAACGTCACCGATCTTCAGCGACTTGACCGGATACTGCAACACGCTAACCGGCGACAGCGGAACCGCGGCAAGATCGCTCGCCTTATCGATGTAGGCATGAATGGCGACCGTCGCTTCGCGCGTCGGCTGCGTCATGATACCGCCCGGCACGTTCGCGTTGTTGTATTGGACGGCGTTGTAGATGTCTTGGAGCGTTGCACCTGTACCCGCGAGCGCGGTCGGGTCGGGCATCACGTGAAATTCGCGGTCGGCGGTTCCGTAGACGCCGACGGACGCGACATCGGGAATCGCCGCGATCAGCGGTTTGATCTGGTTGTTGACGACATCGGCGAGCTGCGTCGGCGAAAGAATATTGGAGTTTACTTCGATGCTAAGCAGCGGCTCGCTGGCGCCGTTCTTGTTGACACTGGGCGGATCCAGATCCGTTGGCATGTAGACGCGTGCGGTATCGACGCGACGCTGCACATCGACGGCGGCGAGATCGAGATCGGTCCCGAGCTTAAACTGCACGACAACCGATGCGCTGCCTTCTTGTGCGGTGGCGCTGAGCAGATCGAGATGGTCGATGCCGTCGAGCTGATCTTCAATCGGCTTGATGACCAGCTTCTCCATATCTTGCGGCGATGCACCCGGATACGATGCATCGACCTCAACGATTGGGAACGTGGTACCCGGCGGATTGTTGCTACGCCCGAGTTCGAAATATGAAATCGTGCCGAACACTACGAGCGCCACGAAAATCATAGCGGTAATGACCGGGCGACCAAGGGCGAAGCGCGTTAACCACACGATGACGTCTCCGATGTCTCCTGGAAGAGCATACGCCTTCCACTACGAGCGGGCGACCCCGGGTGTTTCGCGCCCTTACTATTCAGAAGTCTCAAAAAGAAGCTCGGTGCCATTATGGGGTCACGCCGGGTTTCCACGATGCTGCTTTTCATGCTAACCGCCTCCTCCGGCCCGGTCGCCGCGGCAGGGCGAAACAAAACGAGCGCCCCGGTCGTAATTTCGATGGCTCGTTTTTTGCACGAGGGGGCTCCGATGAATCTCCTATCTCGCGAGGACTTTGAAGTTCGCTATCCCGCCAGGACGCCGGCAGCTACAGAACTCCCCTTCAGCCGCTCTACGGTCGTAGGGGGCGATCTGACCGTCAGCTCCGATCTGACCTTGCGCGGTGTCATTCGTGGCAACGTCGTCGTCAGAGGCGGCGTCCAATTAAACTTTCACGGCGTCATCACCGGCTCATTGACAATCGAGCCGGGCGCTACAGCCTACGTCAATGGCGTCATTAAGCGTGATCTCTTCCTAAGCGGCGGCGCAATGCTCGAGGGAGTAATCAAAGGTAACGTGCGCCCCAAGCAGAGCGGTGAACTCCATGTTTCCGGCGTGGTCAAAGGCAGAATCCTAGAGTAGCGCACTAAAACAAAGTAGAGCGCCCTTCGCAACTGGTGCGCAAGACTGGACCCAGACTTCAAGCTCTACCGGGTTGAGGAGATTTCCCAGCCCGGCTACCTGGGATGCGGGCTAACCGACGGCGGCGGCCACCGCTGGATGGGCTTGGGCTCTTCCAATTCTTCCACCGAGAGCGGCACACGATACCATTCACCCCAATTGAGGGTACCGTCAACCGGGTGAATGATGACATCGATCATTGCGCCATCAACGTCGAACGCACGCGCGTCAACGAGGAAGTCATCCTCCACCTCAAGCGCGCCAGACACATCAAACCAGAAGTGTCCGCCTCGCATACCCTCGTCGTCCCACTCTTCGCGGGTTACGACGAGAGACCGGAGCTGCACGTGTAACGCCTCATTACCGGCGTACATTTCTGCCATCTGCTCGATCATCGGGGCGTAGCGCGAAGCAAGATCGTCCACACGATAGATGTTGGGCAACACTGGATGGATTCCACCCAATTAAAAAGCACCCGGGTTTCCGGGCGCCTGTTGTTTTGCCGCTGTGCAGCGTCGAGGGCAAGGAGCCTAGGGACGAAGTGGTCTAGGGACCACGAGTTCCGTAGCGACGCCGCCATCGGCGCTGCACAGCGGTAAAACTGGTGCGCAAGACTGGACTCGAACCAGCACGAGATTGCTCCCGCTAGCCCCTCAAGCTAGTGCGTCTACCAATTCCGCCACTTGCGCACGGGGGCTCCATTTTTACCCGGGGTCGTTCGGGCAACCTGCGTAGTCTATCGTCTACTTCATGTTGGGGTCAAGGGCGTCGCGCAGGCCGTCGCCGATGAAGTTGATCGAGAGGACCGTGAAAAGGATACAGAGGCCGGGGAAGACCGCCGCCCACCAGGCCACCTGTAGATTGGCCTGGGCGTCGGAGAGCATGTTGCCCCACGATGCGGTCGGGGGCTGGATCCCAAAGCCGAGATACGAGAGGGTCGACTCAAGGACGATGACGCTGGCTACGTCGAGCGTCGCCTGGACGACGATCGGTGCTACGGCGTTAGGCAAGAGGTGCCGGAAGATGATCCGCAGGTCGCCGTTCCCGACCGCGCGCGCGGCTTCAGCGAACTCGCGCTCGCGCAGCACCAAATATGACGCGCGAACGAGACGCGCGACCGTCGGCCACGACAGCGCGCCGATGATCAGCACGAGCACCCAGAAACTCAATGCCGCTTTGTTTGAACTCGCCGCGACGATCGCGGTCAGCACCAGCAAAAACGGCAACAGCGGAATCGAAAGAAACACGTCGGTAATGCGCATCATCACCAAATCGACCCAGCCGCCGTAGTAGCCGGCGAACGCGCCCACGATCACGCCGATGATCACTTCGAAGAGCACGGTAAAGATGCCGACCTGCAGCGAGATACGCGCGCCGAAGAGCAGACGCGAAAGCAGATCGCGACCAACCGCGTCGGTCCCGAGCGGATGACCGCCGCACAGCAAATGCTCTTGGAAGCACGGCGGCAGCGGCGTGCCTTGCCAATGCACGTTGTCGATCGCATTCGGATCGAAGGGGGCTAGCAGCGGCGCGAGAATCGCACACAGCGTAATGAGCGTGAGAACGACGATACCCGCAACGGCGAGCTTGTGGCGGCGCAAGCGCGTCCAAAAGGTAACTTTCGAATAGACGGTTTCGTCGTGATCGTCGTACGCGGAGGAGCTCGCAGCAAATACCGCATCGTCCGGCTGGTTAATCATAGGCCACTCGCGGATCGAGCCACGCGTAGAGAACGTCGGCGAGCAGGTTCGAGAACACAACCGCCGTCGCAAGGATCAACAGATAGCCCATCATCAGCGCAATATCGCTCTGCTGCAGCGCGTTGTAGAACATGCGCCCCGCGCCGGGCCAGGCGAAGATCGTCTCGGTCACGATCGCACCGCCGAGCACGCCCGGAAACGAGATCGCGACGACCGTAACCACCGGGATCAGCGCGTTTTTCAGGCCGTGCTTGAAAAGAATCGTTGCGCCGCTCAAACCTTTGGCCGCCGCCGTGCGCATGTAGTCCATCTTGGTCACCTCGAGCAACGACGAGCGCATGAAGCGCGAATAGAGCGCGAGGTTGAGCAGCGAGAGTACGATAACCGGCATGATTAAGTGCTCGATGCGGTCGCCCAAATCGAAGGCGTCGGTTGTGCTGATGCCCGCCGACGGCAAGACAATCTCGTAGCCCCCGGGCAATGGGATGCCGTGCACGGAGAAGAGCAGTTGCAGCATCAGCGCAAACCAGAAGACCGGCATCGATTGTCCAAAGAACGCGAGGGTCGTTATCGCGTAGTCCGAGAACGAATACGGACGCACGGCTGAGAAGATACCCGCCGCTAGACCGATGCTGAGCGACACGATGAACGCGGCGCCCATAAGCTCGAGCGTCGCGGGCAGGCGCTCCCAGATCGCCTGTAACACCGGCTCCGAATTGGTGGTCGAATAGCCGAAGTCGCCGTGCAGAATCGTGCCGAGCCATACGATGTACCGAAACCAGATCGGCTTATCGAGTCCGAGGTTGTGCTTGAGACGCTCGATGTCGGCCGGCGTGATGTGCGGGTTCTGTAAATACGGCGCCAGCGGTCCGCCGGGCGCGTTGTTGAGGATCACGAACAGGATGATCGAGATCAGCAGCAAGAGCGGAATCGCTGCTAGCGTCCGCCGCACGACATAGGTAAACACGAACGGCCGCTAGTTAAAAGGCGCGGGTCTCGACACCTTCACCTGCCGTTAAGCTGCGGCTAACTTCTGGAGTCCCAGCATCTCGCGAGCCTCGGCGGGGCTGGCCACCGGGCGACCGGCCTCCGCGGCGATGCGCGCAACGCGCGCAACGAGCTCCTCGTTGCTCGCGAGACGCCCCTTGCTGTAGTAAAGGTTATCCTCCAGCCCGATCCGCACGTGCCCGCCCATCGCGATCGCGGCCATCGCCATCGCCGTCTGCGCGCGCCCGATGCCCGCGACCGACCAGGTGCAGCCCGGCGGCAAATCCTCGACGAGATCGCACAGGTTTTGCACCGTCGCTTCGAGCGCGCCCGGCACGCCCAAGACGAAATCGACGTGCTGGGGAAAGGTCAGCAACCCTTCCTTGGCAAGCACACGCGCATTGGCAAGATGACCCTTATCGAAGATTTCGAGTTCAGGGCGCACGCCGTATTGCCGCATCTTCGCTAAGATGCCGCGCATGATCGGAAAGCTGTTTTCGAAAATGGCGTCACCGAAGTTCACCGTGCCGCAGGTGAGCGTCGCCATCTCCGGGCGAAGCTGCAAAACGCTTGCACGCTCTTCGGGTGTCATGCCGATTGCGCCGCCGGTCGAGAACTGCACGATCAGGTCGCTTGCGCGGCGGATCGCATCGTAAGCTTCTTTGAAACGCAGCACGTCGTGCGTGTTGGAGCCATCATCGTTACGGCAATGCACGTGGACGATCGAAGCGCCGGCATCGCGAATCGCGCGCGCGGTCTGGGCGAGCTTCGCCGGCGTGTACGGCAGATGCGGCGTCTGCTCGAGCGTGACTTCGGCGCCGACGGGGGCACACGTAATAATCAAAGGCTGCATGGGTCGTTTGTACCTTCAGCGCGCCACGTGGATTTCCGCCCAACATGCGGCCAGCACTATCACCACCCGAAACGCCACGATCGCGAGATGCACCCACTTGCGTTCCGGAAACCGTTCGAGCGTCCACGAGAAGAGATACACGGCTAGCGTTAACACCGGAATACGCCAATACGCCCAGTGCCAACCGCGGTCGATCGCGAGCGCAAAGAGCGCGAGCAGCGCGAAGAGTGCAATCGCGTCGATCAAGATCCGAAGCGAACGAATCATTCCAACTCCATTGCGCGGTGCGCGGCTTCGATCACGTCTGCATCGATGCCAAGGAGCGATGCCAGGGCGATCGCGTCGGCTTCGCTCGCGTGCGCGCCGCGAACCTCTTCCAGAGTATAATCCATCGACGCCGCCAATGTTTTCAGCGCCTGCGCGAGGTCGTCGATCGCGGGACGCTGGGGAATTCCCCGCAATCCGCGCACAGCGTAGTGACGCGTGCCGGCGGCTTCAGCGATGCCGGCGAGATGCGTTGCGGCCAGACCACACGCATGCTCCTTTTGCAAACGCGCAATTACCGCGATTAGTAGCGCCTTGCCTTCGCGCGGTGTGGTCGTGCGCGCGAACTCGTCGAGCAAAACCAAGCGCGGTCGAGCGCCGTCAATAAGGGTGTCGCGCAGGCGAATAACCTCGCGCGCAAACGACGAGAGCAGACCACCGGCTCCATCCTCTTCGCCGGCGCCGACGCCGAGCCACACGATCTCCTCGAACAACGTCACCCGCGCGCTTGCCGCCGGCACCGGAAGTCCGAACGCCGCGCATGCGGCGATGAACCCGCACGTGCGCAACGCGACACTCTTGCCACCCATGTTCGGTCCGGTCAGCACGGCGATGCCGTCGAGCTCGAGATCGATCGGCGAGAAGCTGCCTCCCGTTGTTGCGAGCTCTAGCTCGAGCGGGACGAAACGTCCGCCTGTGAATGCGAGCTTCCCGTCAGTGCCGATCGTCGCGACCGCGCACTGCTGCGCGCGTGTAAAGCGCGCCGCAGAAATCAACACGTCGGTTTCGCCGAACGCGCACGCGGCTGCCTCGAGGGCTGCGGCATGCTCGCGAACCGACGCGGAGAGATGCGCGCGCACCGCTTCTTCAGCCTGTGCGACGTTCGCCGCGGCCGCGTCGCGACGGCGCAGTGCGGCAAGCACGCTCTCGTCGGCGTCGAGCTCGCAGAGAAAATAGGTTGGCGTCTCGCGCACGACGCGCACGCCGGGCGGGAGCTGGCCGACGATATCGGCGCGCATCACGATGAATTCGGGCAACGAAATCTCGCGGTCGAGGGCGGCGGCAATTGCGGCGTGCTCGCGGCCGTGGGCTGCGTCGTACTCGCCTTGTGCCTGCCCGAGCGCAGCACGCGCTTGGCCGAGCGCGGAATCGAACGCATCGTCGAGATAGAAGCCAAAGCGGCCGGCACGGCCCGGTTCGAGTGCGCGCGCACACGCTTGCAGCGGCGCGCTCACCGTTCGCGGCAGATCCGGGTTTGCGCCAGTCAGCGCGTCTAGACGTTCGCAGGCATCGAAGAATCGTTGCAGCTCGAGCAGGTTCGCGTCCTCGAGCAGATCGCCCATCGCGGCTC
>JBAUEZ010000086.1:0-8317 GCA_049678885.1 Candidatus Aquilonibacter sp.
GCCGTCAGTAGTGCAGCCGGCGGCGGCGGAGCTGTCTCTGGCGTTACCGGCGGCGGTGCCGGCGGCGGCGCCGGGGCCACCCCTTCCGCCCCGGGTCTTGGTGGCACGAACGGATATGCGGGCCAGCTTGGGAACGGCGGAACCGGGAGTTTCACGAACGGGGACACCGGCGGGGGCGGAGGCGCTGGCTATTATGGCGGCGGTGGGGGCGGCGACGGCAGCGGAGGTGGCGGCGGCTCATCGTACGTCGATCCGTCGTGTTACGCCCTTAATGTGTTTCTCAATCCGGTCAACGCGGGTAACGGCTCGGTGATTCTGACCTTCTGATCGCTTGACAACGGGTGGCATGCTAATGTACTAATCAAGTAGTACATCGACATGCCACTCTACCTTCACGCCGACCCGGGCAACGGGCTCCCCGTCTACCTGCAGATCGCCGACCAAGTGCGGCGCGCGGTTGCTATTGGGATCCTGAAGGCCGGGGAGCAGCTTCCAACGGTCAAGCACATCGCGAGCACCCTCGTAATCAACCCGGCCACGGTGACCCGCGCGTTGCGCGAGCTCGAGCATCTTGGCATCATCGAGACCGTGCCCGGGGGCGGGGCCTTTGTTCGCGGCGACGCGGCGATTGGCGTCGCAGCGACCGGCGCGCGCGACGTCGTGCGTACGGCGATCGAGAGTGCGCTGCGCGAAGCGCGCTCGCTCGGCGTAGAAGAAGACGCAGTCGCGCAACTATTCACCGACGCACTTGCAACCTGGTATCGCGGCGACGGCACGCACGGAGCATGATGATTCCACTACGCATCGCACACCTTACGAAACGCTACGGCAACCGGCTCGCCGTCGACGACCTCTCACTCGACGTCAATAAGGGCACGGTCTTCGGATTACTCGGCCGCAACGGTGCCGGCAAGAGCAGCGCGATCGCGTGCGTGCTCGGCCTGATTTCGACAACCTCAGGCGAAATCGCGATCTTCGATGAGCCGCTGCAGCCGCGAACGTTCGATCGCATCGCCTACGTGCCGGAGATCAACGCTCTTGACGGCTGGATGACGACCCGTCAGCACGTCGAGTTCCGACGCCGTTGTTTCTCGCGTTTCGATCGCACGCTGATGAACGAGCTGATCGAGCGGTTCGAAATCGAACCGGGACGAACGCTCCGCAAGCTTTCGAAGGGGCAGCGTCAAGCCGTCGCGCTTGCGCTCGCGTTTGCACAGCGTCCCGAGCTCATGATGCTCGACGAGCCCGCGTCGGGGCTTGATCCCGTCATGCAGCGCCGCCTGCTGGACACCATCGTTAGCGCTGCCGCCGACGGTGTCACAGTTCTCTTTTCATCGCATCAAATCGGACACGTCGAACAAGCCGCCGAGCGTATCGCGATTATCGACCAGGGCAGACTCGCACTGGAAGCCGACGTCGACGATTTGCGGGCGACCCGGTTCCTCCTCGAAGCCGTTTTCGACGACGGTCGACTCGAGCAGCGTTATGCGAACGGCGACGTCGCGATCGTCGAAGCGCAACTGCGCGCGCTCTCTCCCGTTACGGTAACCCGACGTGCGATGAACCTAGAGCAGATCTTCTTTACGACCATCGACGAGAAAAAGGAGCGGCAAGCATGATCTACCGCGAGTACTTGGTGATGCGCAAGGCCGTTGCGTGGTTCGCGGCTATCGTCCTGACGATGATGCTCATCGTTCCCGCCGCTCGGGACGGCGTTGCGGTCAACTTTGATAATGCGATCGGCTTTGCAGATATCACCAACGGTGCAGCCTGGTTGGCAGCGATCTTCGCGTCGATCTTTGGCGTCGCGTTGGGTAACGGGTCGCGGGAAGCGGCGCGGGTGCTTTGGGTGCTACCGACGGCGCGGTGGCAGCTCGCGCTACAAGTAATTGCCGTCGATCTCGCCGGCGCGACCGTTGCGTTCGCGTGCGTGTTCGCGCTTTTTCCCGCTGTCGCTTGGCTACGCCTTGGTGAGAGCCTACACGGCACATTGAACGCGACGGACATCGCTATGGCACTCGCTATGGTCTATGGCACGTATGGATGGAGCGCACTCGTGGGTATGCTTGGCCGGCGCATGGCGTATGCGGGAATCATCGCGCTCCCGTTGCTGATGATCTGGATGATTTTCGCGCTGGCGCAAATCCCCGTCGCGACGATTCTGCGGCCGTTAGCTATCGCGAATCCGTTTGCGGTGTATAACGCGGGACTGCATGCCATGTCACCCCTGCAATGGCTGGGCACGGCCTGGACAACGCCCGTCCTCGTCGCAATTGCGGTTGTGACGTGCGGGCTCGCTGTCGCTCTTTGGCAGCGCGCACAAGTCATCAACTAAAGCGATTCGGGAGTTATCATGGCGAAGGTTGTTATCGCAGCCGCGGCTTTCCTACTGTGCAGCGGCGTCGCACTGGCAGCAACAGTCCTCACACAAGCAGACGTTTCGCCGTACCTTCATGCACAGCGTTTGGTCGACATCGGCGGACGCCGGCTAAACATCTACTGCACAGGACACGGCTCCCCCGCCGTCGTTCTCGATGCGGGTGCCGGCGACAGCACTTTCACCTGGCGAAAGGTGCAGCCGGCGATCTCGAGATTCACGCGAGTTTGCTCTTACGATCGCGCCGGGCTGGGTTTCAGCGATGGCAGCCCGGTTCCACGCGATGCAAATGCTGCAGTAACCGACCTTCACGCCCTGCTGCATCGCGCCGGTGTCGCACCGCCATACGTGCTGGTCGGGCATTCGGAAGCAGGCTTTTACGAACCGCTCTACGCCGATCGTTATCCGCGAGAGGTCGCGGGTATGGTTCTGGTAGATCCGTCCTTTCCGAATGATGAGCAAGCGTTTGACGCAGTGTCTCCGACGGCAGCCCGCATGGACGCGTCGGTAGCCGGCATCTATCATCTGTGCTACGAAGCCGCGCTGCACGGAAAACTTGCGCAAGGGTCCGCTGCGTATGCGCCCTGTGGATTCCCTCCGCACTGGCAAGCGATCGTCAAGGCGCAATGCGCGCAGAACGGCCCGGCATTCTGCCTGCTTGCGCACGTGCAGCTGGAGCACATTCTCCAGCCAGCATTCTGGCTTGATTCCGGGTCGGAAATCACGTCGGAACTCACATCGGATGGTGGGCAAAATTCCGCCGAGATTCTCGCTGCTCAGCGCAGCTACGGCGCTCTGCCGCTGATTGTGCTGACGGCGGCGAACGATAACGGAGACCCCTCTCCCATGCCGCCGCGAGAAATGGAGGCCGTGCAACGCGTGTCGGAAGAAGGCCACGACCGCCTCGCACATTTGTCCAGCATTGGAATAAACTTCATCGTGTACCATACCGGTCACGACATTCAGCGAGAGCATCCGTCGGCAGTGATATCCGCAATAGCCGAGGTACTCGACCAAGCGCGACACAATCTGATATGACAGCCTCAATGCGAGGCGTATTTCGTGTTGCCGTGATCGCCGCAATCATCTTGGCGCAAATCGCGGCGATCCCGCAGCACAAACCGCCATACAACGTCGAGTGGTATCTCCATCCCAAGCGTCTCGTCGATATCGGCGGCCGCCGGCTGAACATCATCTGCACGGGAACGGGTTCACCGACGGTGATCCTCGAGGCGGGGCTCGTCGCCGATTCGACTGCCTGGCGGTTAGTGCAACCCGCTATTTCACGAACTACCAGGGTCTGCTCATACGATCGAGCCGGATTGGGCTTTAGCGATCCCGCTGCTTCCCCGCGCGACGCAGCAGCAATCGTCGGTGATCTGCACGCACTCCTACGGCGTGCTGAAATCGGGCCGCCCTACGTGCTCGTCGGATGGTCGAGCGGTGGGCTGTACACGCGGCTCTATCAGTACCGCTACCCGAATGAGGTGGTCGGACTTGTAGAGGTCGATCCAGATTCGGAGTTTGACACGCTCGTCGACGATTCGAAAATTGTAACGGCCGTGATGCATAAATCGCGCCAATGGTACGACCAGCAAGTGCAAGATTGGTACAAGCAGTACGACAACTGCGCGAGAAATGTGTCACGAGGAACGTGCGCGTTTTTTCCCGGTGGCCTAGCCGCCTATCACCGACGTCTACGTGCAGCCGGTTGTCCAATGATTTTACCGGCAGGCTGCGCTATTGCAGAAGTACAGGGAGAACACCTGGACCGAGCTTCGCTTTGGAAAGACGAGGCGCTAGAGCTCGAGGCGTCCGAAAAAGGCGCGGCGGAAGTCCGCGCAGCGGAGCGCCCGTACGGCAGTCTACCGCTCATCGTCCTCACCGACTCCGAAGACGGCGACATCGACTACAGTGCTCCTTTGATAATAACGGTGCCCGCGCAGCGCGCAATGTGGGTCGCCAAGAACGAGGCCGAAGAGCACATTGCCGGCCTGTCCTCCGTCGGTGCGCATTTCGTCGTTGCGGGTTCGCCCCATGCGATTCAACTTTATCATCCATCCGTCGTTATTTCCGCTGTTGACGAAGTTGTCGATCAGGCGCGCTACCGCAGGCTGCGATGATGCTCTCGTTCATCTTTGCCGCCATTGCCGGCGTTGCGGCGCCACCGTCGGCAGAGCAGTACTACGCAAGTGCGGTCGAAGCGATGCACGATGTGCGGCAGCCAAGCTTCGCGACGTACGACGTGCACGTGCATGTGACGGGCATGGGCTTCATCCTCACGCGCGAGCCAAACGGTAAGGCTGACATCGGCCTCGGGTGGGGCCGGGGCCTGAAACCCGATGCGAGGTTTTCGGCGGCATATCGAAAGAGCGACGATCTGACATCGGTACAAACGCCGCAGGGCTGGGGCGTCATCACTTCTCCGATGTTCGATCCAACGTGGAACGGTGTCGAGGACTGGATTCGGTACGGATTCAATGGGCCTCCGGATTCGGCGACCGCGCTGCCGTCGCCGACACCCGACGCGAACGGCTTGCCGGTTATTGCGGCTGTCCGAACCATGGGCGTCGCGTTCTACGATGCGCGCGACCGTGGTGCTGCGACGTGCGCGAACGGCGACGCCGCGCATCGCGTGCACCTGATTGCGCGAAGGGATCCGCTCGACCACCCACTCACCGACGCTGTGATCGACGAGCGCACGAACCGCTTTTGCCTCCTACGCTTTGAGATGCACCAGAGCGTCGTCGCGGCCGGCTACACGTTTACGACCGAGCTGAACATTGCCGACGTCGACGGTGAGTCGGTGGTTCGTAGCGGTACCATGGACCTTATCGCGCGTGCAATGGGTATCGGGGTAAAGCACGTTTCGATCACGTTCACCTACGATCGCTTCGCGTTTCCGGCAACGCTTGCCCGCGACATGTTTCCAGCGCTCAGGTGAAGAAGCTTACGTAGATGCCCGTCAGTGCTGATGTCCAATCATCGATTTCCCAGCGCTATGCAGCGCTTGGCAACGCGGTCACGCACGACCCGACCCAAGAGCAACGCGTGCTCGCGACCAATTTCAAAGACCGTGCGAAGGTCAAGCTATCAAGCTTTGAATACGATCCGTTAACTGTTGTGGTGCAGAAGATCGTGCTAAGCGGCGACAAACTTGAAGTGCACGCCGAGTACGTTGGCGTGCACGGGCACAATACAAATACCGTCGACCATTGGATATTGATCGACGGCACCTGGTATCTCGTAGACAGAACCTAGATTAGCCGCAGGATGCGCTGCACAGCCGCAGGATGCGCCTCTAGGTTCCGAGCGCACGATGCGCGATGGCCCGAAGGGCCACGGAACCGTGCGGAGAGGGAGGGATTCGAACCCTCGAGACGCTTTCACGTCTGCTCGCTTTCCAAGCGAGTGCCTTCGACCGCTCGACCACCTCTCCACGGCGCCTCCGACCGTTAGCGGCGGCCGCGCCGGAGTCCTATCCTAGCAGCGTCGCAAACTCTTCGTCGGGGAGCGGGCGGCCGAAGAGGTAGCCCTGCGCGTACTCGCAGCCGCAATCGGTGAGGAAATCGGCCTGATCTTGTGTTTCGACGCCCTCGGCTTGCACTGAAAGGCCGAGCGCATGAGCCATCGCGATGATGGCTGAGACGATCGCAACATCATTAGCATCGTCGGGAATGTCGCGCACGAACGACTTGTCAATCTTCAGTTTATCGATCGGGAAGCGCTTCAGATACGACAGCGACGAATACCCGGTGCCGAAATCGTCGAGCGCGAGCTGCATGCCCAAGCTTTTGAGCTGGCGCATAATGCCGATCGAATCCTCGGCGTTGTGCATCGCGACGCTCTCGGTGATTTCGAATTCTAGCGTGCCTCGGCGTAGATGCGAACGCTTCACGCACTCTTCGATCGATTTCGTCAAATTGTGATGCAGAAATTGCCGGCTGGAGAGATTGACCGCAACGGTCAAGTCGATATTGTGCAGACCCTGCCATTGGCTGACCTGATCGACCGCGGTACGCATCACGAACTCGCCGAGCTGGACGATGAAGCCCGACGTTTCGGCTTGCGTGATGAACGTCTCCGGCGGAGCAAACGTCGCGTCGCGTTGCGGCCAACGGCACAGCGCTTCCATCCCGACGATCTGGCCGCGTTGCAGCGAGACCACGGGCTGGTAGAAGATCTTGAACTCGCCATAACTGAGCGCATTCGACAAACGCTGATGCGCCGGGAGACGATAGCTCAATGGACCACACCCTCCAAGAGGGACCAATAGTACGCGATGCGGGCCGCTTCCTCGGCAAGGTCGGTCTGAAGAAAAGCGTCATCGAGGTCGGGCGAGACGACCGAGAGCCCGTGGCGCTCCATCATGACCAAGTCGACGCCTTGGGCGAACTGCTCGGCGCAGACGTCGGCCAGCTCTTGGCTTCCGTTAGGAAAGTACGGGGTCCAGGCGCAGCGGCGCAGCGTTTCGCTCGCGCCGACCGTATCCCGCGGGAATATCGCGCCAGTTTTTGACCACACGACGCACATCGTCGGGTGCGTGTGCACCACGCACGCAATATCGGGCCGCACGCGATAGGCAGCCAAATGCAACGGCAATTCGCTCGTGGCCGTTCCGCGCGCGCGCACTGATCCATCGGAGTTGAGCGCGACGATATCCTCCGGACGTAGATCGCCGACCGATTGCGCAGAGGGCGTGACTAGCAACGTGCCGTCACGCATACGATAGCTGAGGTTCCCGCTGGATCCGGTAACCAAACGGCGTTTCCAAAGCCGGCGTCCGCAACGCACCAACGCGGCGCGCGCGCGCGCTTCGCTCAAACGCCGGCCGGATGCCAAATAGTCTTAATTTCGCAGAATTGCGCGATCTCGTCGAGGCTTTGCGCGCTTGGCGCGAACCACTCTTCGCGCGAACGCATCGGATAGAGCCGCACGCGTTTTACGTTTTCGGCTGACTCGCGTTCGACCAAGTCGCGCAGCTGCGGATCGCCGCGCGGCACGACGATCGCGTTGACGTCCATGTGTTTAGCCATCACCGGGATGATCTCGGCGCGATAACCCGTCAAGAGGTTTACGACGCCGGCAGGAATGTCGCTCGTGGCGAGCGCCTCGGCAAAGACGACGGCCGTGCGCGGGTCGAACTCCGAGGCCAGCACGACCACGGCGTTGCCGGCAACCACCGGCGGTACGAGCACCGAGACGAGGCCCAGCAATGCGGGTCGATCCGGGGCGCAAACGACCACGACCCCCATCGGTTCGGCGGTCGAGAAGTTGAAGTGCGGGCCGCCGACCGGATTGCGCGTGGAGAGCAGCGCAGAATACTTATCGCACCATCCCGCATACCACACCGTGCGATCGATCGCCGCGGTCACTTCGCGTTCGGCCTCCGCTTCCGAACATTCCGCACCTTCGCGAATGCGTTCGGTCAGCTCGCCGCGTCGCGCTTCCATCATCTCGGCTAAACGATACAGAATAAGCCCGCGCGTGCTCGGAGCGGTTTTCCACCAACCCGGTTGCGCGCCACGCGCTGCGACGACCGCGTCACGTGCATCTTTGCGCGATGCGCGCGCGATGTTTGCACCGAACTCTTTGCCATCCCACAATGGATCGCTGCGTCCCGATTCGGAACGCACAAAAGCTCCATTGATGTAGAGCTTGTACATTTTGCGGACCGCGAGCCGCACGTCGCCGTTCTTGGACATGGGACAGACTCCGTACGACGCAAGGGAGGCGGCCCCCTCGGGCGAACCTGCGGCCATCATGGTTTCCCCGTCTACCCTAGGCCGCGTCGTCGTCGCCGAGCCGTTTGACGAACGCGGTGTTGCCGTTTTGCGCGAGGCCGGCGCGGAAGTCGTTTCCGTTGTCGGGAGCCCGCGCGAGGCGCTGCACGAGGCGCTGCGTGAGGCGCGCGGGCTGATCGTCCGTTCCGAGACGCGG